>NZ_JBYSYV010000023.1:0-89057 GCF_058783805.1 Peribacillus sp. FW305-BF15
CTGAGTCCGATAGAATACCGAACTCAGGTCTTAGAAGCTGCTTAAATTATATGTCTAACTTTATTGGGTCAGATCATTTCCGCCGACTGCCTGCCAAGCCTCCTCGACGCAAGCGTCTGTGGGGTCTCGGCTAGCCAGTTTTTCGGCAGGAGTGTCGCAAATTCTTCCATCCATTAAGGAGTACAGGGAAAAACATGAAAGATAAACTAGTCTTAAATAGGGTTCGGAATAAGACGAACCTGCAGTTTTTTCTTTTAAAAATTCCAGTGGATTTCAGAAATCCGCTCCCTTTCCGCCGACTGCCTGCCCAGCCTCCTCGCCTAGCGGGCAGCGGTGTCTCGGCTAGCCAGTAATTCGGCAGGAGTGTCGCAAATTCTTCAATCCATTAAGGAGTTCAAGAAAAACATGAAAGATAAACTAGTCTTAAATAGGGTTCGGAATAAGACGAACCTGCAGTTATTTCTTTTAAAAATTCCAGTGGATTTCAGAAATCCGCTTCCTTTCCGCCGACTGCCTGCCAGCCTCCTCGATGCAAGCGTCTGTGGTGTCTCGGCTAGCCAGTAGTTCGGCAGGAGTGTCGCAAATTACTTCCATCCAATAAGGAATACAGTAAAAAGACATTAAGAAAAATCTAATCTTGTTTTAAAATTGGATAGGCCCCAATTTTGTCTAATTTAGGATTCCGTTCGAAGCGGACCTTTTTTATTTGGACCATGTTGGGAATTGTCCTTCATTAAAAAGGGAATAGATCACATTAAAGCGAATAAAGTATTATGATAACTGCTTCCCTGCACATTTAGGAAGCGGATCCGGGCGGATTGTGGTATTGCTAATCAATGGCCGCATTAAAGGCGGTAATCTTTCTTGTAAGGAGTGAGGAGCAGAGCGGGATATGAATATACGTGAATATTATCAGAAAACGAGCAATTCAAATTTTCATGCATCTTGGGTATCTCTTGTTTTGGCCGTTGTTTTTTTCATTTGCCATATTTTTGCGATAATTCCTGGCAATATATTATTGATAACTTCTCCTTTTATTTTCTTTAGCATTGCTCAATTTGTCAGTCATCGTATATATGAAAATAGAATGAAGGAATTGCCTGAAGAACAAATCGGGACGAATGCCGGGTTATTAAAAAATGAACATGTTTTATTGACTTTTATGCCAGCACCGACTTTGCGACTGCTTCTCTTTGCGCCCGATGGGTCACTAATGGGCGAGGTACGTGATTTGAATATGAAGTGGTTCATGTGGATGATTCCCAATTTCTTGTCGATGCTAATGGCCAAGCGATATGAACTGGTGGACCATGAGGGGCGTTTGCTGGCTAAGTACCATATCAAAAGGGGGCTTTTCAATAAAATGACGATCCTGGATGATCAGGGCGGCATTATTGGATCGTATCAAGAAAATCGGTCATTCGTGAAGGTAAATGGAATGATCTATAAGGAAGATGGTACGGAATGGATGCCGATTGAAACTCCGGGAAGTGTAAATTCTTTCGAGATTGCCACAAAAGACGGGGAAAAGATCGCTTCATACCAAGAAGGCTGGATGCCTTTGGAGTGGGGGAAACGATTCAAGACTAATACACCCATACTTTCTTTTTCATCAAATGTTGCTGAAAGTCCTAAAATCATT
This sequence comes from Peribacillus sp. FW305-BF15, assembly GCF_058783805.1. Taxonomy (NCBI): domain Bacteria; kingdom Bacillati; phylum Bacillota; class Bacilli; order Caryophanales; family Bacillaceae; genus Peribacillus; species Peribacillus sp. FW305-BF15. The sequence continues at coordinate 1,643 of NZ_JBYSYV010000023.1, forward strand.
GTCTTTGGGTTCTGTGCAGCCACGCTGAATCATCGTTCAAATTGACTACGGTTCCCCTTTAGCAAATCTTTTAAATACCTGATATAATAATAGGAGATACATAGATTAAATAAATAATAAAAAGGTGGTAAATATGAGTTTACTTAATGAGATTCTGGATTATAATGAACAGTTTGTAGAAAAAGGTGAATATGTTAAGTATAGGACGGATAAGTTTCCTGAGAAACGTATGGTCATCATAAGCTGTATGGACACTCGGCTCGTCGAACTATTGCCAAAATCCTTGAATGTCAAAAATGGTGATGTCAAAATCCTGAAGACTGCCGGGGCAATCGTCTCCCACCCATTCGGAAGTGTCATGCGGAGTATCCTTGTTGCTATTTATGAACTAAAGGCAGATGAAGTATTGGTCATACCTCACCATGACTGCGGGATGGCATCAGTCGATGCCGATTCTGTCATGGACAAGATGATCGAACGTGATATACCAAAGAGCACCATCGATACACTGGGAGCTGCAGGAATCGATATCCGCAGTTGGCTTCGCGGATTTGATGATGTTTATGAAAGTTGTAAGAACAGCGTCGAAGTGATTAAAGGACATCCATTGATTCCTAAAAATATTCCTGTGCATGGTCTAATCATTTCGCCTGATACAGGGAAGCTGGAATTGGTAGTAGATGGTTATTCGCAAGAACAAAAATAATATATTCATCGAGGCTGTCGGGAGCATTTCCGACAGTTTTTTTCAAATTTTTATCATTGCTATTTATTTTTATCCTTTTTTTTGTTAAAATCGCCAAGTGTAGTTTGTCACTAATACAAACGGGTGGGCGAGGGATAAATTTGATAAGGATACAACATGAAGAAATTAAACTTGGAAACGTTTTTTCATTTTTCCGACTATGGAACGAATGGAAAACGTGAAATCCTTGCTGGAGTGGTCGGCTATTTTACGATAGTCTATATTCTCATCGTGAATTCCCTGATTTTATCGGAAGCGGGTATACCGATTAATGGTGCAGTGATTGCCACGATTCTTTTATCTGCTTTAAGCTGTGTCATGATAGGATTTTGGGCGAATGTCCCAATCCTTCTCGTTCCAGGAATGGGCGTCAATGCCCTATTTGCTTATACCATGGTTCAAGGAATGGGTCTATCATGGCAATCGGCTCTTGGTGCTGTGTTTATCTCAGGGGTAATTTTTGTAATCATCGCTTTTACAAAATACTCCAAAATCATCAGTGATTCGATTCCAAGTTCGATAAAAGAAGCCATATCTGTTGGTCTTGGCCTATTCTTGATGCTGATCGGACTTGAAAAGGGTGGGATCATCACAAGAGGTTCATCATCAATCGTCGCACTGGGAGATTTAAGCGATCCAGCGGTGTTTGCAACGGTGTTGACCTTTTTACTGGCAATCACGCTGTTCATCAAGAATATCCCCGGTAATTTCATGATAACCATCCTGGCAGGCAGCCTCATTGCCTATTGGTTCGGGACGGTTCAACTATCGGAAATCCATTTTTCAGGCATTAACACAGCTTCCTACGGCGATCTCTTCTTTTCATTATCGTTCTTGGAAGCGAACCGGATTGAATTCTGGATAAGTGTATTTGCGATGACGATGGTTCTTGTTTTTGAAAATATTGGTCTTGTACACGGGCATGTAGACAGTATCAACCGCCAGGATGCCTATAAAAAGTCGCTGCAGGCGACAAGTGTGTCCGTTCTATTATCAGGCTTATTCGGTTCGAGTCCTACCGTCGCAACAGTAGAAACGGCAGCTGGAATCGCATCAGGAGGCAGGACTGGTCTTACTTCAGTGGTGACGGGCGTGCTATTCATCCTATCACTGTTATTTATACCGGTGATTAAAGTAATCCCTGATAGCGCCATTGCCCCCATCTTGATTATCATTGGCATTTTGATGCTCGGAAACATAAAAAAGCTGAATTTCAGTGATTTAACCGAGAGCATACCTGCAATCATGATAATCACGATCATTCCTTTCACATACAGTATTGCCGATGGAATGGCATTCGGTTTCATCCTGTACCCATTCTTGAAGCTTGTAACCGGAAAAGCGAGAGAAGTGTCAGCCCCGATGTATGTGAGTGCCGGAATGTTTATCGTCTATTTCATCATTGGTATGATCGGTTAAAATTCAAAAGAGCGGTTGGAATGAGTTAATTCTTATTCCAACCGCTCTTCTTATTGGTTTTTTCGTCGAAAAAAATGGATTTAATGTGATTTACGCGATGACACATCCATCTTCAAAATGCTATGATATAGAATATTAAAAAAATGATAAATAACAAGCAGCATATTAGAGGATGTGACAGGATGATTATTGAAGGTTTAAAAAGCCATGGTTCAGGAAATGATTTCTTGATAATTGATGAATTGACTACTACCCTGACGTTTACGGAAGAAGAGCGGAAAAATTTCGCGAAGGCCCTATGCAATCGGGAGAGGCTCGGAGCGGATGGTATTTTGTTCGTAATGAAAAGTGAACATGCTGATTGCCGGATGCGTGTCTTTAATGCGGATGGATCGGAAGCCTCGATGTGCGGCAACGGACTTCGCTGTGTTGCACGTTACGCGAACGACGTTCTGGGGCTAGATAAAATGATCGTGGAAACCATGAAGGCAAATTTACTAGTCGAAAAAACGGAAGATATTTATGAGGGCATTCCGACTTTTAAGGTGGAAATTTCACCGGTAAGTTTTAATGTGAAGGATCTACCTCTTGTATTGGCTAAAGAACAGCTGCAAAACGAAACATTGCCGGAACTGCATGATACCCTTTTATTTTCGGCATTGGCGGTTCCAAATCCACATTTGATCACACTTGTCGATAGTGATGTTTTACAAAGTGATTTGCAGGAAAAACTTTCAACAAAGGTCAATCAACCGAATGAGCTTTTCCCTGATGGTGTCAATGTCAGCTTTGTGAAAGAGTTGGAACCAGGGAGCATTTATGTGCGGACATTCGAACGTGGAGTAGGCTTCACGAATGCATGTGGAACGGCGATGTCGGCTTCTAGCCTAGTAACATGCTCTGTTGGGTTAAACGCGTTGGAAAGTGAAATATCTGTCTACAATAACGGCGGAAAAGTTAAATGCGTGGTCCACCATGTTGTAGAAAGCCAAACGTATTCAATTGATTTAATCGGGAATGCAACCTATGAATTCAAAGTATCGATTGAAATGGACTTAGATCAGCCTGAAAAATTTGAAATACTTGAAAAAGAGGATTTTGAATTGGAAACAAGCTTATATGCCAAGCTGCAGGATGAAGTGCAAAGTTATTTGAGAACAAAATTATTATGAAATTTTTAAACTGCAGGCGAACTCGAAAAAAACGAGTTTTCCTGCAGTTTTCTTATTTGAAAAAAGTTGCAGTTGATTTCAAAGATCCGTTCACTTTCCGCCGACTGTCTGCCAAGCTGCATCAAAGCAAAAACCGCCCGCGGAAAGTGCGTTTCTAGAGCAACTTTCCATCTTACCAATTAATTATTGGTCTTTTTCTGTTTTAGGAACGACAATACTTCCAAAAAGGCTGGTCCATTATCTACCAGTCGGTAATCCATAAACGCACACCCGTCCCTTTTTATTCTGTTTGGTATGGTTTCAATCGTAAAGTCCTTTAACTGGAGACTTTCGTTCACTTCCTGCCAAAACAAAGGTGTAGCTACACCAGCGAAAGAATTTCCCCGTGGGGAATAAGGAAGAATGATGGTTTTTCCTTCACTATGCTGAACAAAGTCCAAGTAAAGTCGATTATGCCGATTTATTTTCATTCTTTCTGTTGTAAAATCATTCGGATTGGAACTTGTTAAATAATCACCTAGAAAGTCAGTGAATATGCGTGTCTCCTGATAAGTAAATCTGTCTTCAGGCAGAGGGAGGTGAATTTGCAGTCCTTTGTTACCTGAAGTTTTTACAAAAGCTTTAATCCTTAATGATTCCATCACCTTTTTTATTTCCTGTGCAGCCTTTACCGCAAGAGAGAAATATTCGATGGAAGGAGGATCCAAGTCCAGGACGATTTCGTCTGGTCTTGTTTTACCGGCTTTCTGAAATGGGGCATGAAATTCCAATGCAAGTTGATTACCAAACCAAAGGAGAGTTTCAATGTCGTTACACAGCATATACTCGATATCCTCATCCATGAACGTTTTTATAAAGTCCGGCGCATAATCAGGTTTGTTTTTTTGGAAAAATCTTTCTTTATCCAAAGTTCCATGAGGATAGCGGATCGTGGTAAGAAGCTTATCCTTCAAGAAGGGTAAGAAGAAAGCTGAAACCTCCCGTAAATAATGAAGATATTCTACTTTTGCCACCTGTTTACCTTCTGTTTTCCAAAGCGGTTTATCCCTGGAAGTTATTTGTACAGTATCTGGAAATGTATATTGGCCTAGCACGAATTTCTCCCAGGTACATTCGTCGGGAGAGGTTTGTAAAAGCCACTGGGAAAACTGAGGTTCACGCAATTCATTTTCCTCATAAACGTGCAAGAATTGAACTTCAATGCAAATGGATGGATGGATATAAAAAAATTGTGCGTCTTCGTCTGATGCATTTTGCTTGATTAATTGATGCAATATACTTTTATCTCTAGCACTCAGTCCATTTTTGACACTTCCGATTTTCGTTACGGCACCTTCTTTGAATACTGCAAGGGAAACGTAGCCATTTTCTTTGTGCAATGCTGTGATGAAACAAGAAACGGTCTTCCAATTTTTCACCTTAATCCAAGATGTAGTACGTCTTCCTTCTTGCCAAGCACCCCGAATTTCCTTAGCGACAATCCCTTCGCCATCTAACAAGGTGACCTTATTCAAGGCAATATCCAAAACGTCAAAACTCTCTATTAATTGTATCAAAGCCTTATCATTGGGATCAGGAGGCATAGGAAGACCGAGTTTTCCCCCCATATTCAACATCAATTCCCTTCGTTCCAACATAGGTTTATCTGCTATGTCTTTTCCGCTGATGCGAAGCAGGTCAAACGCTATAAACCGACATGGGGAAAAACGGGCATTTTCTGAAATTAAGGATTGTTTCCCAAGGCGTCCTCGCCACTGTATTTGAAAAAAGTCCGCTTTCGCCTCATTCGTAAGCCAGACCAATTCTCCATCTAATTGAAGCGGGAGATAATCTTCCAGGTCCAGGTCTTTGATGAAAGCAATGATTTCTGGGAATTGAGGTGATAATTCCTTTTCATTTCGACTCGAAATGCTTATGGTATCGGAGTCTATCGTTAAAATAGCCCTAAAGCCGTCATATTTGACTTCATAACGCCAATCCTTGGAGTTGGGGGCTTCAGGGTAATATGTTGGCAGCATCGGTTTCATTTTTGTATTTACCTCCGCAAATAATTGATAACATTATTTTGCCAAAAAAACGAAGTGTTAAAGTTGGCAATTGTTTTTTCGGTTTTTTTTGAACAAAGGGGAATAATAAAATTGTTCTTCTCATCAAAAATAAGTTATGAGGTGACGAATATGCATACGATGTGGAAGGGGAGCATATCATTCGGTTTGGTGAACATTCCGATCAAACTTCATGCTGCAACGGAGGATAAGGATATATCTTTAAGGACGTTGCATAAGGAATGTCATACACCGATTAAATACGAAAAGGTTTGTCCAGTATGCGAGAAAGAAGTGGGGAAGGATGATATAGTCCGCGCTTTTGAGTATACAAAGGGAAAGTTTGTTGTATTGGAAGACAATGAACTAGAACAACTGAAAAAACAAAACGAAGAAAAAGCCGTGGAAATCGTGGATTTCGTTAAAATTGAAGAAATAGATCCTATTTATTTTAACCGGAGTTATTACATGTCCCCAAATGACGGGGGGATAAAAGCTTATTCCCTTTTGAGGCAGGCCCTCAAGGAATCGAATAAGGTTGGGTTGGCAAAAATCATCATTCGCTCCAAAGAACAAATGGCGGTAATCCGAGTCGTTGATAATACCTTGGTTATGGAAACGATTCATTATCCGGATGAAGTCCGCTCCACAGCGGATGTTCCGAATATCCCGGCCAATGATACCATTGTAAAAAAAGAAATCGATACTGCCGTATTATTGATAGATCAATTAACGACTACTTTCGATCCGACAAAATACACCGATGACTATCGAACCGCGTTACTAGAATTGATTGAATCGAAGAAAACGGGTCAGACGACGATTACAGCGAAAACAAAAGAACTAGTTTCCAACAATGTAACTGATTTAATGGAGGCACTACAAGCATCCATAGACCGTACAAAACATGATGAACCGGAAAAGAAAAAGACGACCCGAAAGAAAGCGGCACCGAAAAAAAAGAAACAAGCGTAAACAGGAAGCTGAGCGGAAGACGGATGATGTCGCTCGGCTTTCTGCTTGTTTTTGCAAGGAATCAGGCTTCTAATAAGATGAAAAGGTCTTGATAAAGAGGGAAGGAATGTACAAACAGGTGAGTCGATCACGATGCAAGAAACTGAATGGAATTACAGGAAATTAGTGGATATTGACGAAAGCAAAAAAAATTCGCTCCCTAAAGAGCGACAATGAGGAATTCAATCGTGAAAATCAACATATAGGCGAACGGTTGTAGTTTTCGACTATATATTGTGTTCATATTCTACCATATTTAATTCTGAAATAGCAACTAAATTACTGAAACTAACCTATGAATTTTTCTGGAAATCAATGATATTTCGCCCATTTCCGCCGCATATGGCTTTTTCATTTCATATACATATAAAAAGGTACTGAATAAAATGGATTTTTAGTATAATTTATACATATAGAACGATATAAATTTAATATGAATGGAAGATGCAAAATGGAAAATGGGAAAATCAAATCACTACATGCGGGGAAGCCGAAACAAGAAATTTTTTCGAATATCGATATCTTTTCAGCCATGGATAAACAAGCACAGGATAATTTGAAAGTGACTAAAGCTGGCATAATCGGTGATGGTGTCGGTAATGTAAAGTTCCATGGAGGTCCTGATCGGGCTTTGTGCTTTTACCCATTTGAGCATTATTCATTATGGAATGAAAAATTCTCTAAAGAGCTGGATATCCCTGCATTCGGTGAAAATTTAACTATAGGGGGGATGAAGGAAGAAACAACATATATCGGCGATATTTATCAAATAGGCGATGTGATTGTTCAAATTAACCAAGGGAGGATACCTTGTTCGACCATTTCCCTCTTCAATCAAGAACCTAAGTTTTTGGAACTCGTGCTGAAAACGAGTTTCACTGGTTATTTTGCAAGAGTACTTCAAGAAGGAACGATAAATAAACAAAACGAGATTGTGCTGATAGATCGTCTACAAGAAAAAATTTCTGTCCATTACGCAGCAGAGGTCATCCTTCATAAACGGGATGGGCTTGAAGGTGCTAAGGCTTTACTAACACTAGACTCGTTAGCGGAAGACTGGAAACAAAGGATCTTGAAGAGGGTTCAAGCAGCAAAAGATTGAATGATTTTTGCAAAAGTGAAAAAAATGTCGATCAGGTATTGAAATTGACAGACTATTAATGTAAATTAAATATAATCAAATTTTGAAATCTTATGAAAATTATATAAATGGATCTTATCGAGAGAGGTGGAGGGACTGGCCCGAAGAAACCTCAGCAACCAGCTTACGCAAAGGTGCTAAATCCAGCAAGCAGAGCTTGATAGATGAGGAGAATGTTTCAAAAACCTTCTTCTTTGAGAAGGTTTTTTTTCCTTTTCTCTCATACTCATAGAATACGACAAAAACAGGATTGTTTTTGAGAGAGGGTGTAATGATGAATTTTCGTAAAGAATTAAAAGAAAGAATGCTGGTTGGGGAAGGGGCAATGGGGACCTTGCTTTACTCTAATGGCATTGATCAATGTTATGAGGAATTAAACTGCACGAACCCAGATCAAATAGAGTCCATCCATCGAGCCTATCTGGAAGCTGGTGCAGATATCCTTCAATCGAATACATACGGAGCCAATTTCAATAAATTGAAGCGGTATGGACTTGAAGATGAAGTGAGCAGAATCAATCGCCAGGGAGTCATTCTTGCTAAAAAAGCGGCAAAAGGAAAGGCATACGTCTTCGGCACCATAGGGGCACAGCGGAGTATCAGGAAATCGGATTTAAGCATGGAAGAGATAAAACGGGCTTTTCGTGAACAGCTATACAGTCTGTTGATGGAAAATCCTGATGGGATTCTTCTGGAAACATTTTATGACCTGGAAGAACTGGAAACCGTCCTGCAAATCGTTAAAAATGAAACCGGACTGCCGATTATCGCAAATGTCTCGATGCATGAACTGGGTAATCTTCAAAATGGAATCCATTTAAATGAAGCCTTTCAAAAACTCGAGCAATTGGGTGCCGATGTGGTTGGTGTGAATTGCCGCCTTGGACCACATCATATGATTCGGGCCTTGGAAGAAGTGAGTTTGCCAAAGCAAGCATCGATTGCCATTTACCCTAACGCCAGCCTGCCGGATTATGTCGATGGGAGGCTCGTTTATAAAGCTGTCCCGGAATATTTCGGTTCTAGTGCCCTGGAACTTCGTGAGCAAGGCGCCGCGATCATAGGAGGGTGCTGTGGAACGACTCCACTGCATATTCAAGCTGTAAAGCATGCAATTGGAAGTTTGGCTCCCGTGAAAGAGAAATTTACGAAATCCCGTGAAATAGAAGTAATTGAGGTGAACGATAGGGAATTGGAACTTCCCCTTTACGAAAAGGCCAAAACGGAACGGACGATTCTCGTTGAGCTTGATCCACCGAAAAAGCTAGGGATAGAGAGTTTCATGACTGGTGCTGAGGTTTTGAAAAAAGCAGGGGTCGATTCCATTACATTAGCGGATAATTCACTTGCCTCACCAAGGATATCGAATGATGCACTGGCTAATTTACTGAAGAACCAATTGAATATAAATCCGATGGTGCATATAACATGCCGTGATCGAAATTTGATTGGCCTGCAGTCACATTTAATGGGTCTGCAGACGGTAGGGCTGAACGAAATATTGATCATCACCGGAGACCCTTCAAAAATTGGGGACTTCCCGGGTGCCACTTCGGTTTACGATTTATCTTCCTTTGACCTGATAAGTATGGTCAAACAATTTAATGAAGGTCTTTCCTATTCCGGTCAAAGTTTGGGTCAACGGGCAAATTTTAAAATTGCGGCAGCTTTTAATCCCAATGTGAAATATCTGGATAAAGCCGTACTGAGAATGGAAAAGAAGATTGCCTGCGGTGCTCAATCCTTTTTGACACAGCCAATTTATTCCGTAGAGCAAATCGAAGAAGTATATGAAGCGACAAAACATCTGGAAACCCCGATTTTCATCGGTATCATGCCCTTAACAAGCACCCGGAACGCCGAATTCATCCATAATGAGATCCCGGGCATCAAATTGCCTGATAATGTTAGAAGGGCCATGGCTCTAGCGGGGGATGACCCTGTAAAGTCAAGGATTGAAGGGGTGAATATCGCGCGGGAACTGGTGGACGCGGCTAGGGAAAAATTCAAGGGCATATATTTAATCACTCCATTCCTTCGCTATGAAATGACGGCGGAACTAACGAAATATATTAGAAAAGTCGATAGTAAACAGACATCAGAGGTGGCAGTACATGAATAAAAAAGCGATTCAAGATCAGTTAAATTCTAAGATTCTCCTACTTGATGGGGCGATGGGAACGATGCTTCAAGCGGAGAATTTGACAGCAGACGATTTTGGCGGGGAACAATTCGAGGGCTGCAATGAATATTTATCACTGACGCAACCGGAAATCATCCAATCGATTCATGAAAAATATTTAGCAGCGGGCGCAGATATCATAGAAACAAATACCTTTGGAGCGACCAGCATCGTCCTTGAGGAATACCAAATAAGTACGATTGCCTACAAGCTAAATAAAATTTCAGCTGAGCTTGCCGTTAAAGCTTGTGAAAAGTATTCCAATGATGAATGGCCAAGATATGTAGCTGGCTCGATGGGCCCCACTACAAAAACGCTATCTGTAACGGGCGGAACGACTTTTGATGTTTTAACAGATTCTTATGAAGAGCAGGCACTGGGTCTCTTGGATGGCGGGGTAGACTTGCTGTTGGTGGAAACCTGTCAGGATATGCTTAATGTCAAGGCTGCCTTTTCTGGAATCAAAGCAGCATTCGCTAAAACGGGAAAAGATGTGCCTGTCATCATATCAGGAACAATCGAACCGATGGGCACGACACTTGCCGGCCAGTCCATAGAAGCTTTTTATTTATCGGTTGAACATATGAAGCCCGTAGCTGTCGGCCTTAATTGTGCAACAGGGCCGGAATTCATGATAGACCATATCAGGACACTTGCAGATATATCAAATAGCGCCATCAGCTGTTATCCGAATGCCGGGCTCCCTGATGAAGAAGGCCACTATCATGAATCACCTACATCCCTGGCAGAGAAAATGAAGCAATTTGCCGAAAAGGGATGGGTCAATATCATTGGCGGATGTTGTGGCACGACACCAGAACATATTAAAGAACTTTCCAGGGTACTCGAAGGCATGAAGCCCCGTACAATTATGGAAGCTGCCCATGGTCATGCCGTATCAGGGATAGAGCCGCTAATTTATGATGATTCAATGCGTCCTTTATTCGTAGGGGAGAGAACGAATGTTATCGGTTCCCGAAAATTCAAGGAGCTGATACGTGGAAAGCATTACGAGCCAGCTGCCGAAATTGCACGTAACCAGGTAAAGAAAGGCGCCCATGTCATTGATATCTGTCTTGCCGATCCTGATGGGGATGAGCTTGGCGACATGAAGGAATTTGTAGAAGAGGTCGTCAAAAAAGTGAAAGTCCCATTGGTCATCGACACTACGGATGAAGTCGTACTTGAACAAGCATTAAAACATTCACAAGGAAAATCGATCATAAATTCCATAAACCTTGAAGATGGTGAAGAGCGCTTTGAAAAAATAGTACCCTTAGTCCATCAATATGGTGCTGCCGTTGTCGTAGGAACCATTGATGAAATTGGGATGGCCGTCGATGCTGAACGAAAATTGGAAGTGGCTACGCGGTCTGTGGATTTGCTCGTCAATAAGTACGGTCTAAACAAAAATGACATCATTTTTGATCCGCTGGTATTTCCTGTAGGCACCGGGGATGAACAATATATTGGATCTGCATTGGAGACGGTGAATGGAATAAAGGCGATTAAAGAAAAGTTTCCGGAATGTCTAACGATACTTGGGATTTCCAACGTTTCTTTCGGTCTGCCGGCGAGGGGAAGGGAAATATTAAATGCCGTTTTCCTTTACCATTGTACAAAAGCGGGTCTCGATTATGCTATCGTGAATACAGAAAAACTTGAACGTTTCGCCTTGATACCGGAAGAGGAAGTGAAATTGGCGGAGGCACTCCTGTTTGAAACATCAACTGAAACTTTAGCGATTTTTACCGAATTTTATCGTGGAAAAAAAGCGGAGAAGAAGGATGATGGTGTGATCCTGCCATTGGACGAACGTCTTGGTAACTATATTATCGAAGGAACGAAAGAAGGATTGATTGATGATTTAAATGAAGCGATAGAGCGCGGTGATACCCCATTGGAAATCATCAATGGACCATTGATGGATGGGATGAGTGAAGTGGGGCGGCTGTTCAATGACAACCAACTTATTGTCGCAGAGGTGCTTCAAAGTGCTGAAGCGATGAAGGCGGCTGTAGCTCACCTTGAACCACTTATGGAAAACGCTGAAGATAGTGCTAAGAAAGGGAAAATCCTGTTGGCGACCGTCAAGGGAGATGTGCATGATATCGGGAAAAACCTAGTGGATATCATCCTTTCCAATAACGGCTATGAAGTCATTGATTTGGGAATAAAGGTCGCACCGCAACAAATCATTGAAGAGGTTCGAAAACATGAGCCAACCATCATTGGCCTATCTGGGCTACTTGTCAAATCTGCACAGCAAATGGTTTTAACCGCGCAGGATTTAAGGCAAGCGGGAATAGATACCCCAATTTTAGTTGGAGGGGCAGCATTATCCCGTAAATTCACCGATTTTAAAATTTCACCTGAATATGAAGGGCCGGTTTTATATTCCAAAGATGCGATGGATGGTTTGGCGGTAACGAATATTTTACATGACGCCGACAAAAAAATGGTGTACTTGGAAGAGTTGGTCGAGAAACGAGAAAGATCGAAAGCGAATGCCGCCATTGCTGCCACGTTGGAAAAACCTGTTCGTAAGCAGTCCACAGCGGCTCCTTTAAGCGATGTTCCTGTTCAAACACCGCGTGACATCAAACGACACGTCCTGAAAAACTATCCATTGGATGTCGTCCAGCCATATATAAATAGGCAAATGCTGATTGGTCATCATTTGGGGTTAAAAGGCAAAGTTACCGAATTGCTTAAGCAAGGGAATGAAAAAGCAGTGCAGCTCAATGATCTCGTAGACGAATTGATCGAATTCCTAAAGACGGAACCGGATTATGGTTTGAATGCAGTTTATCAATTTTTCCCTGCTCAAAGCGAAGGAGATAAGCTATTTATATACAACCCGGACAATCATCATGAGGTTTTGGAAACTTTCGAATTCCCCCGGCAAGATACTAATCCGCATCTTTGTTTAGCGGACTTCGCAAAACCGATTTCCTCCGGGCAAATGGATTATGTTGGTTTCTTCCTGGTCACTGCCGGAAAAGGAATCAGAAAATGGGCAGAAAAACTGAAACTTGAAGGTGATTTCTTGAAAAATCACGCCCTTCAATCACTTGCTCTTGAAACAGCTGAAGGGTTCGCGGAAAGAATCCATCAATTAATGCGGGATGATTTAGGTATAAGCGATCCGATTGATATGTCCATGAAAGAGCGGTTTGCAGCTAAGTACACCGGGCAAAGGTTTTCATTTGGTTATCCTGCTTGTCCTAATCTGGAAGACCAGGAGAAGCTATTCCGCCTGTTGCAACCTCAAGATATTGGCGTGGAATTGACTGAAGGATGCATGATGGAACCAGAGGCTTCCGTTTCAGCCATTGTTTTTGCACATCCTGAAGCCCGTTACTTTAATGTCGATCGATAACTTCATTTAATAAAGGCAGCGGTATTTTTTACCGCTGCCTTATTGCGCATGAAACCCCTTAACTGGTACACCTTAATGGTCAAAAGGAAGGGGATGCAGCACCTATGAAGAAGATGCTAAAATTAATTCTTGCCATGGCGAGTTCTCTCATTATTATTTTGTCTGATGTGGATGTGCAAAACATTCAAGTACATGCAGATGCAGTTATTCCTGAAGAGATGACACCGTTGCTAAAAAGTAAGGCGAATCAGAAAATCGCCTATTTGACCTTCGATGACGGACCATCCTTGAATACCATGGAGATATTGAATATTTTGGACCGCTATCATGTTAAGGCCACATTTTTCGTTAAAGGTAACGAAGAACCATACGCAAAGAGTTGTTATCAGGAAATGATATCCCGCGGTCATTCGATCGCCCTTCATTCTTATACACATGATTATTCCATCGTTTATCGGTCGACTGAGAGTTTCTTTCAAGATTTGAATAGGCTTGAAACCATGCTGCAAGAGGAATATGGGATAAAAAGCCGTATTGTGCGCCTTCCTGGCGGCTCGAATAATCGGCTGCGGCATCAGGCGTCAACGAAACCAATCATCAATGGAATCCTTCAACAACTAAAGGAAAAAGGGTATATTTATTTTGATTGGTCCATTGACTCGACAGATGGCTTCAGTCCGTCAATAAGTGAACAACAAATCATTTCTGCTGTACAAAAAGGGACGAAAAATCAAAAGCATGTTAATATCTTATTGCATGATATCAATAGTATGAAAAATACAGTGAAAGCGTTGCCTGATATAATTGAATTCCTTAAAAAAGAAGGATATACCTTTGATACTATTGATGAGACTACGCCGAAAATGCAATTTAATTGATGAACACATTGTTTAACTATAGTAAATTAAGGTATAGGATTTTGAGATTACAATGCGAAAGGATTTATCGTCTCTATGATGCCATCATTGTTTTTATCACATGGAACACCGCTATTAGCTTTGGAAAAGAATAGCTATACTCTTTTTTTGAAGGAATATATGCAAACTATGAAGAAACCTGCTGCCATCGTTATTTTGTCAGCACATTGGGAAAATGAAGATCAAATGATTTCAGCAGTGGGGAAGCATGAAGTCATTTACGATTTTGCTGGATTTCCTGAAGAAATATTTCAGATAACATATCCTGCGAGGGGATGCCTGGAGCTGTCAGATCGAATTTTAACCTTATTGTCCAGGATAGATGTATTGGGGGAACTTGATGAAAGGCGCCCCCTGGATCATGGAGCATGGGGGCTTTTGCATATCATGTACCCAGAAGCTGATATCCCGACCGTATCTATGTCCATTAGTCCTTCGCTGCCATTGGACAAGCAGTATGAAATTGGGAAAGCATTGAGGGAATTAAAGGAAAATAATGTCCTGATCATAGGAAGCGGTGGAATTGTCCATAATTTCACACATATTCAGGAAGATATGCATGTTGCAGAGGGATGGGCAATCGAGTTTGAGAACTGGGTCGAAGAAAAAATCATGAAATGGGATTTGCAATCTTTGTTCAATTATGAAAATATCGCCCCTTACAGTACAGAGGCTGTGCCCTCCAAAGAGCATTTCATTCCATTGGTCATCGCAATGGGCTCAGGGGATGACAATAAAAAAGCGGCTCTTCTGCACAGAAGCTTTCAATATGGCAATCTAAGTTTAACAGCTTGGAAGTTTGAGTGAGGTGAAAGGGCTTTCAAACTAGTTAAATTTACCTGAAAAATAATCATTATACAAAAATACAAAAATCTTTTTTTAGCGAAAAAAAGACTTAAATGAGCAAAAAAGACAGTTAAAAGCGATTTTTGACGAATTAAGCAGAAATATAGTTGAAAAAAGGTTGTATAAAGTGGTTTAACCTTTGGATATTTCGACAAAAACATGTTAATATAACATCTGAAAACGTTTTATCCTTTAAAATTTTATTATTCAATAACCAAAGTTATTTATTATATATCTTATATATATCCTATATTTGGGGAAAATTAGAAGAAAGAAATTTGGGGATGGATAAAACGGAATGAAAAAAATTATGAGAAAAATTTGGGGGTTTACAAAATGACCATCAATGATTCTAAGGTATTAGACCACTGGAAAGCTTTTTCGGGTCCAAACCTTGGGTATGTCATGGAGCAATACGATTTATTTCTAGCTAACCCGGAAGAAGTGGATCCGGAACTGAAAAACTTTTTTGAAGTAGCAGGTCCTCCTTCATTCGATGTATCGGCAGAAACAACGACTGTAAGTGCATCAACTGTACAAACTGGAGAAGTTCTTCCAATGAAGAAAATTATGTCTGCAGTGAAGTTAGCTGAAAATATCCGTGCATACGGGCATCTTGCTGCAAATATTTATCCTTTAAAAGAAGAAGCTCTGGACACTGAACAAATTCACTTTGAAAAATATGGCTTGACTGCAGATGATTTAAGGAAAATACCGGCTGACTTTATTTGTCCGGAATCACCTGAAGACGTGAAAGACGGATACGAAGCCGTACAATACCTAAAACAACTCTATACAAAAACGATAGCCTTTGAATTTCATCATGTTAATGACTTGGATGAAAAGCAATGGCTTACTGATATGGTCGAATCTGGAAGCATGTTCCCGGAAGTGGGAAAAGAGAAAAAAGAACTATTACTTAAACGATTGAATGAAGTAGAAGGTTTCGAGAAATTCCTTCACCGCACATATGTAGGGCAAAAACGTTTCTCAATTGAGGGACTGGATGCTATGGTTCCGATTTTAGATGAAATGATTTCACAAACTGTCCAAAACGGAACGGGTAATGTGAATATTGCCATGGCTCACCGTGGACGTTTGAATGTGCTTGCACATGTATTAGGAAAGCCTTATGAGGTCATTTTCTCTGAATTCCAACATTCACCGAATAAAGATTTGGTTCCTTCCGAGGGTTCAACAGGCATTAACAATGGATGGACAGGTGATGTTAAATACCATTTAGGTCTGGATAAACAGATTACAAAAGCTAATATACAAAAAGCAAGGATTACACTTGCCAATAACCCAAGTCACTTGGAAGTAGTCGGTCCAATCGTGGAAGGGTATTCTCGTGCGGCTCAAGAAGACCGTACAGAAAAAGGATTCCCTGTGCAAGACATTTCCAAATCTCTTGCAATCCTGATTCATGGTGATGCTGCATTCCCAGGTGAAGGAATTGTACCTGAAACGTTTAACTTAAGCCGTTTACGCGGTTATCAAGTTGGCGGCGCAATCCATATCATCGCCAATAACATGATCGGTTTTACAACGGAAAGTGAAGATTCACGTTCAACCTTATATGCTAGTGATTTGGCAAAAGGCTTCGAAGTGCCGATCGTGCATGTAAATGCAGATGATCCAGAAGCATGTATGGCTGCTGTGAACCTTGCTAACCTATATCGTGAAAAATACAACAAGGATTTCTTGATCGACCTGATCGGTTACAGACGTTTCGGCCATAACGAAATGGATGAGCCATTGGTGACTCAACCTGAAATGTATGCATTAATCCATAAGCATCCAACCGTAAAAGAGCTTTATGGGAAAAAACTTATTGAATCCGGCGAGTTCACTGAAGCTGAAGTTAAAGCGATTGCTGAGCAAGTAGATACAAGGCTTGCAGATGCATATGCGAAAATTTCCGGAAATAAACCGGAAGCTTCCAAAGAGTGTAATCCTCCTGGGATTATTGAAAAAGGACTTCCAGCCATTGAAACGGCAGTTCCGAAACAAGAACTTGTTACAATTAACGAAGAGCTTGTTAAATGGCCGGAAGGATTCACCCCTAATAAAAAATTAGGAAAGATCCTATCACGTCGCTTGGATTCCTTTGGTCCTGACGGAAAAATCGATTGGGCACATGCCGAGACATTGGCTTTTGCATCGATTTTAAGTGACGGCACGCCAATCCGTTTGACAGGACAAGATTCAGAGCGTGGAACATTCGCACAACGTAATATCATGTTACATGATAGTGTTAATGGAAAAACATATTCACCACTTCACACACTTGAAACTGCCAAAGCTTCATTCGCTGTTCATAACAGCCCGCTTACGGAAACGGCAGTTCTGGCTTATGAATATGGGTATAACGTTTTTGCACCTGAGACACTTGTATTATGGGAAGGCCAATTCGGTGACTTCGCTAATACAGCACAAGTGATCTTTGACCAATTCATCGCTGCTGGCCGTGCAAAATGGGGTCAAAAATCAGGTCTTGTCATGCTGCTTCCACACGGTTATGAAGGACAAGGGCCAGAGCACTCAAGTGCACGACTGGAACGCTTCCTTCAATTAGCAGCTGAAAACAACTGGACAGTTGCTAACTTAAGTTCGGCAGCTCAATACTTCCATATCCTTAGAAGACAAGCTAAGATTTTGGATCAAGAACAAGTACGTCCGCTTGTCATCATGACACCGAAGAGTATGCTTCGTAATCAGGTGATGGCTTCTACAACAGAAGAATTCAGTGAAGGCGCGTTTGAATCATTCGTAGAAACCAAAACTTTGGGCAAAAAACCTAAATCGGTTGAACGCATTGTTTTTGCAACAGGTAAATTGGCGGTTGAACTTCGTGAAAAAGCGGCAACTGAAAAAAATACGGATTGGTTGCAAATCATCAGTATCGAAGAAATTTATCCATTCCCATTCACTGGAGTTCAAGAAGCCCTGAAAAAATATACAAATCTTAAAGAAATCTTCTGGGCTCAAGAAGAACCTAAAAACATGGGTGCTTGGACATTTGTTGAACCTCGCCTAAATGCAGCGGCTCCTGGCAATCTTTCAGTAACATATATAGGAAGGAAGCGCAGATCAAGCCCGGCTGAGGGAGATCCACTTGTCCATAAAAATGAACAACAACGGATTATGACTCAAGCAATTACACGCAATAATGAGGGGGAGAAATAAAATGGCTGAAGTAAAAGTACCTGAATTAGCAGAATCAATTTCTGAAGGATCTATTGCGCAATGGTTAAAACAACCCGGTGATCACGTTGAAAAAGGAGAATATGTCCTTGAACTTGAAACGGATAAAGTGAACGTTGAAATCATTTCAGATTATACTGGTACACTTTCTGAACATTTAGCAGAAGAAGGCGATACTGTCCAAGTCGGACAGGCTATCGCCATCGTTGATGAAAATGGATCAGCTGCAGCAGCTCCAAAAGCGGAAGCTCCTAAGGTTGAAGAAGCTAAAGCAGAACCAGTTAAGGCTGAACAAGCGGCTCCTGCTAAAGAGGCTCCTAAAGCAGAAGCGAAAGAATCATCATCCACTCAACAAGTTATTGCATCACCAGCTGCAAGGAAATTGGCTCGTGAAAAAGGAATTGACTTGACTCAGGTGCCTGTAGCAGATCCACTAGGTCGTGTACGTGTACAAGACGTAGAAGCTGCAAGTAATGCACCTGCAGCTCCTGCAGCACCTGCGGCAGCTCCAAAACAAGCTCCTGCAGCTAAACAAGCAGCAGCTCCTGTTGAAGTGAATGATGACCGCATTGAAGTGGTTAAAATGACACGCCGTCGTCAAACCATTGCCAAACGTCTAGTTCAAGTACAATCAGAAGCAGCCATGCTTACAACTTTTAACGAAGTCGATCTTTCTGCAGTCATGGAATTGCGTAACCGCCATAAGGATTCTTTCGTGAAAACAAATGATGTTAAACTTGGTTTCATGTCATTCTTCACTAAAGCGGTCATTGGCGCATTGAAAAAATATCCGTTATTGAATGCTGAAATCCAAGGCGACCATATCCTGAAAAAGAACTTTTATGATATCGGTGTAGCAGTATCCACTGATGAAGGTCTTGTCGTTCCGGTTGTAAGGGATGCTGACCGCAAAAGCTTTGCTGAAATCGAGAAGAACATTTCGGATTTAGCTGTTAAAGCGCGTAACAACAAACTGGGACTTTCAGATTTATCAGGTGGTACTTTTACCATCACTAACGGAGGGACTTTCGGTTCCCTATTATCAACACCAATATTGAATGCCCCTCAAGTTGGGATTTTGGGCATGCATACAATCAAGACTCGTCCAATCGCTGTTGGAGACCAAATCGAAAACAGACCAATGATGTACCTTGCATTATCTTATGATCACCGTATCGTAGACGGAAAAGAAGCTGTTGGTTTCTTGGTGGCCATCAAAGATATGCTTGAAGATCCAGAACAACTTTTACTTCAAGGCTAATAAAATAATATTACCCCCCTGTCATCTTGACATGGGGGTTTTTTTGTTGAACAAGAAAGGATATTTTCATAGAAAAAAAGATAATCAAATTCAAGAAAGTTCATCTCTAATAAAAATGAATGTTTTTGAATGTATTTTTGGATGAATTTGATTATTTTTAAACGTTTATGATTGATTATTCTTTCATTTTCATATATGATGATGATATTAAAGTGAGGTGGGCGAATTGTTGACAACTGAAAGGCACCAGTTCATCTTATCGATCCTTAAAGAACAAGGAACGGTAAAGCTGCAGGAGCTTGTAGATCAGTTACAAGCCTCGGAGTCGACCATTCGGAGAGATTTAGTGCAACTCGAAGAAATGAAGCTCTTGAAACGCGTGCATGGCGGGGCCTCTTTACTGCAAAGAAAAGGCCTTGAACCAACAACTATGGAAAAGCAATACAAAGCAAGAGCTGAAAAACAACTTATAGCAAAGCTGGCGGCTTCATTCATAGAGAAAAATGATTGTATATATCTTGATGCAGGCACGACAACTGCCGAAATGATTCCTTATTTAAAAGATAAAAATATAACGGTGCTGACAAATGGTCTTATGCATATTCCAAAACTCATCGAATTGGAAATCAAAACAGTGTTAGTTGGCGGAATGATAAAGTTTTCGACAAATGCAATTATAGGAAGTAATGCTGTACAGTTTTTGAATGAATACCGTTTTGATAAATGTTTCTTGGGAATGAACGGCATCCATCAAGAATTGGGTTTCACAACACCAGACCCTGAGGAAGCCCTGCTGAAGAAGATGGCATTACGTCTCTCTAACGAGACCTACGTGCTTGCTGACAGTTCAAAACTTAATGAAGCTACTTTCGCCAAGGTGGCAGATGTAAGCGATGCCATTATCCTTACTGACAGCAATGATGAAGAGGCTGTTGCTCACCTTCAAAAAAATCCAAAGGTAAAGGTCGTGACCATTTAATGATTTATACAGTGACACTCAATCCATCCATCGATTACCTGGTCGAAGTGGAGAGCTTTCAAATGGGCAAGGTGAATCGAACCAGTTATGATGCAAAATTCCCTGGAGGGAAAGGGATCAATGTTTCCCGTGTGCTAAAAAGGCTGGGAAATAGTACAACAGCGTTAGGATTCATCGGTGGACAAACAGGTGAATTTGTAAAAAGGTTTTTAAGACAAGAAGAGATATTCACGGACTTTACAGAAATAGCTGGAGATACAAGAATTAACATTAAATTGAAAACAGGGCTTGAGACCGAAATAAATAGCCAAGGGCCAGTCATTTCAAAAGGGAATTATCAACAATTATTTAGTCAGATTGAACAGTTGAACAATAATGATATCCTCATTTTGTCAGGAAGCATCCCTCCAAGCGTTCCTTCGGATGTATACGAAGCCATGGCAAGGTCTTGTACCCATAATGGCATTAAAGTGGTGGTGGATACGAGTGGCAAGGAATTACTGAATGTCCTTCCACACCGGCCATTTTTAATAAAGCCCAATCATCATGAACTGGGTGAGCTTTTTTCCACCGAAATAAGTAACATTGATGATGCTAGGGAATATGGTGCTAAATTGGTTGAAGCAGGAGCACAAAACGTTATTGTCTCAATGGCGGGACAGGGTGCCGTGCTTTGCTCGGGTGGAGAATCATATTCCGCAAATGTTCCAAAAGGGAACGTCATCAACTCAGTGGGTGCCGGTGATTCCATGGTCGCAGGTTTCATCGGGACATATGAAAGGACAGGGGATATTCTATCTGCTTTCCGCTTCAGTCTTGCGGCAGGAAGTGCTACAGCCTTTTCATCCGATCTCGGTACATTGGATAAAATTGAAGAGTTATTACCGCAAATTGCTATCAATCAACTAACAGGAGGCTGACTCTATGAAAATTACAGACTTGTTAAAATTGGATACAATCATAATCAATCTGCAAAGTGTTACAAAGCAAGCAGTCATTGATGAACTATCAGGAAAGTTAGCCGAGGCAGACAGGTTAAATGATCTGGATGGTTTCAAAGCTGCCATCTTAAAACGTGAAGAACAAAGCACAACCGGGATTGGTGAAGGGATAGCCATACCGCATGCAAAAACAAATGCTGTAAAGATACCTGCCATCTGTTTCGGCAAATCGGTCAGTGGTGTGGATTATGAATCGCTTGATGGACAGCCGGCCCATTTGTTCTTTATGATTGCAGCCAGTGAAGGAGCGAATGCAGATCACTTGGAAACTCTTTCTAGGCTTTCTTCGTTACTGATGGATGATAAATTCAGGGCCCGATTGATTTCTGCTTCTTCTGGTGAGGAAGTGTTGGAGATAATCAATCAAAAAGAAATGGAAGCTTATGAAGAAGAAAGTAAAGAAAAGCAATCGAGTAATGGCGCCAGCGGTAACGATAAAGGAGGTAAAATCCTTGCCGTTACAGCTTGTCCAACAGGAATTGCCCATACTTATATGGCTGCCGATGCGTTAAAGGCTAAAGCGAAGGAAATGGGAATCGATTTCAAAGTGGAAACAAATGGTTCCACAGGTATTAAAAATGGTTTAACCGCCGCAGAAATTGAAGAGGCGGATGCCATTATTGTTGCGGCTGATAAGCAGGTGGAAATGGATCGTTTTAATGGAAAACATGTCATTATTGTCCCTGTTGCCCAGGGAATCCGGAAGACCGAGGAACTGTTAACCAGAGCCATGAATCAGGATGCACCTGTTTACAAAGGAACTGGAAATGGTAAAAGTGATGAAGGTGATTCAGCTAAGGGAGGATTGGGGATTTACAAGCACTTAATGAATGGTGTAAGTAATATGCTTCCATTTGTCGTCGGGGGCGGAATCTTGATTGCGCTTTCTTTCTTTTTTGGAATCGAGGCAGCCGATCCGGCAAATCCGGATTATAATCCCATTGCCAAAGCACTAAGTGATATTGGCGGGGGAAATGGTGCCTTCTTCTTGCTTATCCCAGTACTCGCTGGATTCATTGCTTCAAGTATAGCCGACCGTCCAGGTTTTGCCCCTGGTATGGTAGGTGGATTATTGGCAGCACAGGCTAATGCCGGTTTTCTTGGCGGACTGATCGCCGGTTTCCTTGCAGGTTATGTCGTCTTACTATTAAGAAAATTGTTTTCCAAGTTACCGCAAACACTTGATGGCATTAAACCGGTTTTACTCTATCCTGTATTCGGAATGTTAATTACAGGGTTTATCATGATATTTCTCGTAAATGAACCAGTAACAGCAATTAACACGGGCCTGACTAATTGGCTGCAGGGCTTATCAGGCACGAACGCAATATTCCTCGGCTTGATTCTTGGGGGCATGATGGCTGTGGATATGGGAGGCCCCTTAAATAAAGCGGCATTCACTTTTGGGATTGCAGCCATTGAAGCATCAAGTTTCGGACCGCATGCTGCAGTTATGGCTGGTGGAATGGTTCCTCCTCTTGGAATCGCACTTGCAACTACATTCTTTAAAAGTAAATTCAGTGAAACGGAAAGGAAATCCGGCTTCACTAATTACTTCATGGGTGCTTCGTTCATTACAGAGGGAGCTATTCCTTTTGCGGCGGCGGATCCATTGCGGGTTATTGTCAGCAGTGTTATTGGGTCAGCGACGGCAGGAGCGCTGTCAATGGCTTTTAGAGTAACATTGCCAGCGCCGCATGGGGGTATATTCGTAATCCCTCTAGTCAACCATCCTTTCCGCTATTTGCTGGCGATTTTAATAGGAGCCCTCATTACTGCTTTAATATTGGGAATCTGGAAAAAGAAACAAAAATAAATATACTACAAAAGCGGGTCCGAGATAAATGGACCCGCTTTTTATTACTTCCATTCCAATATTTCGGTCCGTTTGCCGAAGGGATCGGTTAAATATATACGGTTCGCACCGGGCAAACTCCCATC
Organism: Peribacillus sp. FW305-BF15; assembly: GCF_058783805.1. NCBI lineage: Bacteria > Bacillati > Bacillota > Bacilli > Caryophanales > Bacillaceae > Peribacillus > Peribacillus sp. FW305-BF15. The sequence goes on from NZ_JBYSYV010000023.1 coordinate 24,895, forward strand.
TACTGTAAACTTAGTTATTAAAATGTTGTTTAAATTCGTTGAGATTTTCAACTTCAAGTGCTGGATGAGCTTTTTTTGCGGAATGAAATGATCCTCCGTTCCGACATGAATCTTGATCGATCCTGATTCGAACCATAACCCGCCATTGGAACTTAATGAGGCTTTTTCACTTCCCGGAACATTAGTATCTCAGTGAAAAACTTCCTTGATTGGTCCTCGGTATTAGGAGATGCTAATTGGTAATGGTCGATTGACTTAAAAAGGAAGTTCATTTTGCAACACCTTCCAACTCCTTATATATCCAATTTTAAAATAAGGCTCTTTTCGTAAAGATTGTTGTTTTTAAAACGACTCTATTTAAGGTTGATTGGAGCGGAAGTGCGAGACTCCTGCGGGAGCAGCGGGACAGGTGAGACCCCACAGGCGTTTACGCCGAGGAGGCTCACCGCCCGCACCAAGGAAAGCGAGCATCTGGAGGGGAAATCAACCACACCGCACTACTTGGTAAATAGCAACAAAGTATGCGAAAACAGCCTAAAATAAAAAGATCAATAGGGATGTTTTTTTTTTGATTGTCATCGATAAGATCTCCTTATGTTTTAGTCGTGCATGGTTTAAGAAAGCATGAATTTTTATGTTTATGGGTAAAGGAGTATTAAAATGAATAAAAGGAGTGAATGTACATGCTGAAGAAAAATACCTTAAAAACGGTGAAAAGGGATGATATGATTGATGTTACGACAGAAGTACAGGCATTCATCAAGGAAAAGGGGATTCAAGAGGGTGTAGCTCTTATATATTGTCCACATACGACTGCAGGGATCACGATCAATGAAAATGCTGACCCCGATGTCAAAAAGGATATATTAAGAAGATTGGATGAGCAATACCCATGGAATCATACATTGGATTTACATATGGAAGGAAACACGGCTGCCCATTTGAAATCAAGTACGGTTGGTTCTTCACAACAGGTGATCATCCATAAAGGGAGCTTAGTCCTTGGTACTTGGCAGGGTGTGTATTTTTGTGAATTCGATGGTCCCAGAGAAAGGCAATATTTTATTAAATTATGTGTCGACCAGTAAAATGGAAGGTTCAGCATGGATGAAGTGGGAGGAAGCGGAGTGGACGATGTTCGGATTGAAGGTAGCAAAGTCATATTGAGGAATGTAAAACAAGCCGATTTAAAACGTTTATGGAGCCTGAAATATGGCGAAACCGATCCCGAATGGAAAAAGTGGGATGCACCTTATCTCCCTCTTGAACTCATTGATTTCTATACGTTTATCGAAAAAGAAATGAAGCATAAAACCTATGATGAAAAAATCGGGGCTTACTCCGAGCTATTAATGGAAAAAAACGATCAAATTATAGGATCTGTTGTATATTACTGGGAACATGAACCTTCACGATGGCTTGAAATCGGAATTACTATTTTTGATCCCCAGTATTGGAATGGCGGTCATGGGACAGAAGCATTAATGATGTTCAGTGGGTATTTATTCGAAAACCTGGAGATTGAGCGGGTTGGACTTACAACTTGGTCAGGTAATGAACGTATGATCGCAGTTGGGAAAAAGGTAGGAATGCAAGTAGAGGGAAGAATGAGAAAATGCCGCTATCATGATGGTTATTATTATGATTCAATCAGAATGGGAATGCTGCGGAAAGAGTGGGAATCATTAAAATTTCAAAGGTAAATTGAAACGTGAAAATATTTCCTGCATTTCCTTGGAAAAAATTTAGCACTGTTTTCACCAATATGGTCTGTTATCCTAGGAAGGTGCTTAACGAGGAGGTAACAGGATGAAATTATCAGTATTAATATCCGTGATAATGACTCTAAGTGTCATCGTACTTGGTATAGCTTTTCCTAAGGGAACGACAACTAAAGCTTCTGATGGGGCAACTAAACATGTCATTAAACAAGGTGAATCGATTTGGGATATTGCAAAGCAGCACGGTGTTCCGATCGGTAAGTTAAAAGAAGTCAATCATAACGTAAATAATGTTGCCGAACCTGGTAAAACATTGATTATTCCACATGTAATGAATGATAAAGATAAAGAATTATTAGCAAGGCTTGTGCATGCAGAAGCCAAAGGGGAACCATACAGAGGAAAGGTCGAGGTGGCGGGAGTTGTTTTGAATCGCCTTGATAGCAATGAATTCCCTGATACGGTCCGGGAAGTGATTTATCAAAAAAACCAATTCTCGCCTGTTGGTGATGGCAGTATAAACAAACCGGCAGGAAAGGATGCCAAGAGAGCTGTCAATGAAGCATTGGCTATTCATGGCTACACAAATGATGCCTTGTATTTTTGGAATCCAAGTATTTCGGACAGCGAATGGATGAAACAATTAGAGGTAATAAAAATTATCGGCGGGCACCATTTTGCCATCTAAACTGCATCTTAAGAACCGGTTTTCCAAATGGGAGACCGGTTCTTTTTTTAGAAAACCGTTAAATGATATCAGCCCACATTTCGCGGGGATTCAGCTCATAAATGCTGTTTTCGCGGTACATGATGCTTCCGATAATGAGTTCACGTCTTATCGTTGCATAATCATCATGGAAAGACTGGATGAATTCATTCAGTTCTTTTTCTGGATATTTACGTCCCTTTTCCAGAAGGCTTCCAATATGATGAAGAACGATCATTTTCTTTTTTCTTTGTGCTGGTATAGTTTTTAGTCGACCATCTGGAGTATAAAAGTTTTCAAGGATCTTTTTATGTTCTAAAATCAGCTTTTGATTTTCCATTTTACTGGAGTCCCCCTTAGTTGAAACCATTTTAGGCAATGCTGACGAATAATGCTGCAGGACATCTTCATTCAAAAAATAATAGACCGTATTTTTTTCCCTCCGGTCCTTCACTAAATTAATGTCTTTCAATTTCGATAAATGGTGTGAGATGGTCGGAGCCGTCAATTTTAGTATACCTGCAAGTGCCTGTCCGTGTTTTGGACCGTTTGCCAGGATGGATATTATCCTGATCCTTGTCACATCACCAATCGTCTTGTGGAAAGCGACCAATTTTTTTAATTGCACTTTATCCCCCCTCATAATTAGATTAACATCTAATTAGATAATAATCTAATTAGTGGCAGTTAATCAAGTTACTATTCACTTTTCTATATTGCTTGGAAGATCTGATGTATACTTTAGGGGAATACTAAAAAAATTAATCCGGAATTAAGGAGCTGTAACATGGCCAATACTCATGTTTATACAAGAAAAGAAGAAGTGGTCAATGCGATAACCCACGGTGTCGGCGTTTTGTTGAGTATTGCCGCACTTGTGTTTTTAATCATATTCTCAGCCCAAACAGGATCGCCTTGGAATGTAGTCATTTCGGTCATATATGGTGTTTCCATGCTTCTTTTATACGTCTCTTCCACTTTAGTGCATAGTTTTCCAGAAGGTAAAACAAAGGATATTTTTGAAATCTTTGATCATTCAGCCATATATATATTCATTGCAGGAACATACACGCCAATCATGCTTCTTGTGATCAAAGGGTCACTGGGCTGGACACTGCTAGGTATCATTTGGGGAGTTGCAATCATTGGCGTCGTCTTCAAAGCTTTCTATGTGAAAAAATTCCTCTTCCTTTCGACGATCCTTTATATTGCCATGGGGTGGATGATCGTTATCGTTTGGGGACCACTTACAGCTACGATGCCTGCAGCGGGTATCCAGCTACTGATTGCAGGGGGATTGCTTTATACGTTCGGAGCCATCTTTTATGTTTGGCGGGGTTTTCCGTTCCATCACGCGGTTTGGCATGTATTCGTGCTTGGGGGAACTGCCACACACTTTTTTGCGGTATTGTTTTATATCCTTCCACAATGATAACTTGGCCGATTTGATGTATTTGAGAGATTGGTTGAGGTTTTAAATGACCCCCATTAGGAAATAAGTAAGGTATACAAACTAAAGGAGGAAAAAACTAATGGGGAGATCAATCAAAATATTATCAGTGCCGTTTGCCGCTATGCTTGTTTTGGCTGGATGCGGCGAAGAAAAAGATGAAGTGAAAAACCCCCCGGTTCAGGAAAATGAAAATCAAGCTGAAAATAATCCTGAAACAGGCGAGGATAATAATGAAAAACTGCCTTTCACATATAAGGATTTTCAATTAGAAGTGGATTATACCGGCAATGATAACGAATACGAAGCTGAATATGATACAATGGGAGCCCAAACAGAAGCTTCAATCGAGGACAAGCTTAACAAACACGAAGTTCACGGTGATGAAGCAATGAAAGAGTTGACCCCGATTCTAGAAAAATTGACATTCACTAAAGATTCAACAGATGAGGAAGTCATTCAAGAAGTGACAAAAGCTTTTAATTTGAAGGATGGCTATCAAGAATTTGATTTAGAAGTCGTTTTCGATGATGGCACGAAAAAAGAATATAAAGTGAGTAATAAGTAACTAAAATCCGTAACGATATTCTGAATGTTTCTGTGTGCCTTCAATAGTTGTCAAATTACTGTTCCTATAGTAAAATGATTACGGTTAGCAGAGGGGTTAATATACATTTGCTATTCATATTCGGACTTATGGGGATAGGACCGCAATAAACACTTGCAAAAAAGATTCTTTTTTAAGAGTCTTTTTTTTTTGCAGTATTCTGGAAGTTGAATATAGAAGAAAAGAGAGGATGCCATAAGCGGTATCCTCTCTTCATTTACCCATCATTGGGATATTGGTGCATTTTTTTTTGGCAGCATATTAGCCGACGCTAACCTTGAACGGATTGTAATGCCAAGCCAAGATGCAAGGAATGCCTTTAAAACGCCTACGATTATAAATGGTGCAAAACCGCTGGCAAATGCCACTGGCCAAGATAATGAACTCATATATTTTAACCAAACCGTACCGATTACCAAAGTAATTATCATCCCGATTGTATTTGCAACGAAAGCCATTGCAACGGAGAAACGGGTTTTTTCCAATATCAGACCCGTTATATATACTGTCGGGATATAGGATAATAAATAACCGCCAGTCGGACCGAATATTTTAGCTAGTCCCCCAGACATTTCAGCGAAAACCGGTACTCCCGCTGCCCCTATGAACAAGTATAATAAAACGGAAGAGGTTCCATAACGTGAACCCAGTATTGTTGCTGCCAGTCCAACAGCTAAAGTCTGTCCTGTAATCGGAACTAAGGGCAGTGGAATTGTAATTTGGGCAAGTATTCCTATAAGTGCTGCAAATAATGCTGTAACCATCATCATTCTTAACTTCTCATGACGCTCCTTCATCGTGTTTCCTCCTAATGTAAACCTGGATATGTAACGAGTTAACATATAAAGAATTTTAATATGTTAAGTAAACACTGTCAATGGTATTATGCATTTTATTTCAATAGTGGTCCTAGAGAATACAGGGTTTTACAAGGATGAAATTCAAAACTTGGAAAATAAATGAAACTTTTTGAATGCATCAATCGTATGAATGGTAAGCGAAGTAAATGGAGGGGATTATAACCATAGATTATTAATGTTGGTAAAACGCTTATCCTAGGCCATTAAAGTAGTATGCGGCTTGGAAAAATCGAATTTAAAGGATGAAAGAGATGGAGTTATTTGGAGTTCCATTAGAAACAGTCTATTTATATGGATTAATTATATTCGGGGGGTTAACATTCTTATTTATCTTGTTTAATGATATATTTTCCGGCCTTGAATTACCGGATATATTTAATCCTACGCTCATTTTTTGCTTTTTGACCGTGTTTTTTGCGAGTGGTTTTTTATTTGAATCGCTTTCAGGGCTTAATGCTGGATTATGTGCCGGCATTTCCCTCATCATTTCATTTACCATCGTCACTTTACTGAATGTATTTGTTTTGATTCCCATTTCATCAGCGGAAGAAAGTTTGACATTTCATGATAATGACCTGAGAGGAAGGGTCGGCAGGGTTCTCACATCAATCCCTGTTGACGGGTTTGGGGAAGTCCTGATAGAAAGCATCAGTGGAAGCATCGCCAAAACTGCGGCCAGCTATAAGAATGAAGGAATTGTTTCGGATACAAAGGTCTTGATCATCGAAGTTAAAAATGGGGTTATCTATGTTATGCCCCACCAGGATTAAAAAAGTGTAGGAGGTAAGGTATGTTTGATTTGATTTGGATAGTTGTCGCCATAGTTGCAGTTTTATTTATCGCACTTATTGCTGTCTTTGTTACGAAATATCGCACGGCTGGTCCTGATGAGGCATTAATCGTGACCGGAAGCTACTTAGGAAGCAAAAATGTTCACATTGACGAATCAGGAAATAAAATTAAAATCGTCCGCGGCGGAGGTGCTTTCGTTCTCCCGGTGTTCCAGCAAGCGGAACCACTGAGCTTATTGTCAAGCAAGCTTGAGGTCTCCACTCCCGAAGTATATACAGAACAGGGAGTTCCGGTCATGGCAGATGGTGTATCGATCATCAAGATTGGCGGTTCAATCACCGATATAGCCACAGCTGCTGAGCAATTCCTTGGTAAATCGAAAGATGACCGTGAACAGGAAGCGCGGGAAGTATTGGAAGGGCACCTTCGTTCCATCCTTGGTTCGATGACCGTCGAGGAAATTTATAAAAACCGTGAAAAGTTTTCCCAGGAAGTACAGAGGGTTGCCTCGCAGGACTTAGCTAAAATGGGACTCATTATCGTATCGTTCACGATTAAAGATGTTCGGGATAAAAATGGATATCTTGAGTCGCTCGGAAAGCCAAGGATTGCACAGGTGAAGAGGGATGCCGATATAGCTACCGCCGATGCAGAGAAAGAAACGCGAATCAAGCGAGCCGAAGCTTCGAAGGAAGCGCAGCGTGCCGAACTTGAAAGGGCAACAGAAATAGCCGAAGCCGAAAAAATCAACAAGCTAAAGGTTGCGGAATTCCGTCGTGAGCAGGATATTGCGAAGGCACGGGCTGACCAAGCGTACGATCTTGAAACGGCCAGGTCTAAACAGGATGTAACCGAACAGGAAATGCAAATCAGGATCATCGAACGGCAGAAGCAAATTGAGCTGGAGGAAAAAGAAATCCTCCGCCGTGAAAAGCAATATGATTCAGAAGTGAAGAAAAAGGCCGATGCCGACCGATATGCGGTAGAGCAGGCAGCCTCCGCCAACAAGATGAAACAGATTACAGAAGCGGATGCCGATAAGTATAAAATTGAAGCCATGGCAAAAGCGGAAGCGGAACGCGTTCGTATGGACGGTCTTGCTAAAGCGGACGCCCAAAGGGCACAAGGTACGACAGAAGCGGAAATCATCAGGTTAAAAGGGGTAGCAGAAGCAGAAGCCAAGCAGAAAATAGCTGAAGCTTTTGAACAGTTCGGGCAAGCCGCTGTAATGGACATGATTTTGAAAATGCTGCCGGAATATGCAAAACAAGTAGCAAGCCCGCTTAGTAATATCGACAAGATCACTGTAGTGGACACAGGCGGAAGCGGTGCGAATGGCGGGGCTAATAAAGTGACTGGATATGCAACGGATTTAATGGCAACCTTGCAGGAGTCATTAAAGGCATCCTCGGGAATTGATGTCAAAGACTTGCTTGAGAATTTCTCAGGAAAACGAAATTTACCATTCACCACCATCAACCAGGAGAATGTTGAAGCGAGCATGAATATGGCAGCAAGCAAGGAAGAGTAACAATTAAGAAAATAAATGGTAAATCATACTGTTTAACACATAAAACTAACGCTAATATATTTCCTATACAGATAGGTTATGGCCCTACTTATAGAGAATAAACCAACAGGGATCCATTTTCATTCAGTAATACTCAATTGACAAATAAAATTGATTAAATGAAAAAGTTGAAATAGAACAAAAGATTCGAAGAATAATTAAAAATCAACAACCAAGGATGATTGGTTGTTGATTTTTTGCTTTTTAATAAAGCCTAAATTGTTTTTTTAGTTTCGCTAGTACTAAATGTTTGAAACCGATATTTGGATGTACTTAATACTTAAACTTAGTAACGTATTTAAAGACAAGTCTTTTCTTTAAACCTACTTAGTCAACGTATTTAAATCAACATATGCAGAGAAATCTCGTTTTGTTTTTGCTAGGTAGGATGCTTTGTTGAATGCAAAATCATACATTTTATCGACAAAATAAGATTCATCATCGTAAATGACACTATCAGCAATATAATATTCACAATATGGTGGACAACTTGAAGGTGCACTCCTGGCAGCTGATCAGGTAGTTTTTGAAATCACTAATCTAAAAAAACAGACCTTAATAAAGGTAACTTAACATTCTATTAAACAATTAACTATTTTATTTTTTATCTTATTTTCAAAAATTCCATTACTAAACTGTAGGAGCTAATATGTGATGAAAATTATGAAAGCTATACAGATTCCGTCTAAAGGCGAATGAATTATCTGTATTAGAAGCAGCACCACTTATGTGTGCTGGTGAAACAACGTTTAGTGCATTAAGAAACAGCAAAGCTCGGCCTGGCTATCGTGTATGTCTCCAATAATCTATAATAAATATTTTTTAATTATTTGTTAAATTCTGAATTATTTGTTGAAATGTATATTGGAAGGTGTTTTAATAAATGTAAGAATATAACTTATCGGATATGTGATGTCTGAAAGGATAGAGGATGGGTGTGTAAATATGGGGAAAATATTCACCAAGAAAGTATCGGAAACAGTCGAAGAAGAAATAGAGAAGATGATTGAGTCTGGCAAATTCCAGTCAGGTGAAAAGCTACCTTCCGTTAGGGAATTATGTGATTTATTCGGTGTTGGACGTTCCGCTGTCCGAGATGCAATCACAACACTTAAAGGAAAAGGTACTGTTTACGTGAAACAAGGGGAAGGTACATACATTTGCGAATTTGATTCCGCAAAATTGTTTACCAACCATATGTTAATCCCCAGCTGTGAAGACATAAAAGACTTATTTCAAGTCAGGAAAATATTGGAGACAGGTATTGCTGAAATGGCTGCTTCCAATCGGTCGGTACAAGATTTGGTACGTATGGAAGAAATCCTTTCAAACCTCTGTATCAATGGCTGGGAAGGGGACTACCACTTTCATATGGCGATTGCTAATGCGACAGGAAACAAAAGCCTGATCCAATTAGTGCAAACCATTTCAACCACCATGAAGAAGGCAATGATTGATTTTCACAGGTATATTCAAGAGAATGAGAACATCGTAAAAACGATGGATGAACAACATGATAAAATCTATGAATCAATAAAGATGGGGAACCCTATAAAAGCTAATCAGTCGATGATTAACCACTTACAATATGTTGAAGAAATTTTGCAAAACAATATTTTACAAAAGGTATGAAGTTTAAAATGTTTTTTTTGCAACAATAAAGGAACGATGTTAGTTATTACGAAACAAAAAGGAGGCGTGGGTTTTGATCGTAGCGGATCTTCTATCAGATTTAAAGTCATTTTTACCTGATGTGCAAATAGTTGATGGGAAAAACCAAAGACATCCACTTGGGAATGGTGGTCAGGTATCTGTTTACCCGAAAACAGAGGGAGAAATAGCAAGTATTTTAAAGTATGCAAACGATAAAGGGAAAAAAATAACGGTGGTAGGAGGCGGAACCAAGAGAGGTTTTGGAGGATTGATTGAAACAGCTGATATCTTACTCTCATTATCGAAATATAAAGGAATTGTCAAACATACTGTAGGAGATATGACATTAACGGTTAAAGCGGGTACTTCATTTAAAGAATTGCAAGAATATTTGGCACAACATAATCAGAAGGTTTCGCTGGACCCTGTATGGCCTGAAGATGCGACAATTGGCGGAATCATTGCTTCAAATGAAAGCGGTCCCAAAAGATTGGGTTATGGTTCTTCCAGAGATGTGGTAATAGGACTTCGCTTGGTTTACCCGGATGGCAGTATCATAAGAGCTGGGGGAAATGTAGTAAAGAATGTTGCTGGGTACGATATGAACAAACTTTTTATAGGATCGATGGGTACACTTGGTATTTTATCTGAAGTGACTTTGAAGCTTAGACCAATACCAAAGTACGAAAGCCTTGGACTGTTAGTGTTTCCCAATGGAAATCTCGAAGAAGTTCGGTCACTAGCAGTTAAGTTGTTGGATTCAGTGATGGAACCAATCGCTTTGGAACTGATAAATCCTGCTTTATCGGAAAGGTTAACGGGTCAAAACGTTTATACCTTAGCAATTTCATTTGAAGATGTGGAGAGCTCTGTTCATTACCAGGAGGATTTTGTAAAAAACATCCAACCTTCTAACGCAAAAATGACAGTGCTTTCACAAAATCAGGCACAAGCTTTTTGGGAAAAATTTTATTCGATTTCTCCAAATGGGGCAACACTTGCTAGTGGAAATCAGATAGAAGCGGCATTGAAAATAGGCGTTGTTAACCTAGATGTTTTGAAGGTCATTAAAGAAAGCCACATTTTACATCACTCTAGTACTCTTACAGTAGAAGCACATGGTGGACTAGGTCATGGAATATGCCAGGTTAACCTAAAGGGAACTGAAGATGAAGAATTAACACAGGTAATATTAAAGCTCAGAAAATCCGTCGAAGCATTGGGTGGTTATGTGATTGCGAAGCATCTGCCTTTAACGCTCCGTCAGCAAATAGATGTATGGGGTGAAAAACCATCACATTTCTTCTTGTTAGAAGGAATTAAAACAAAGATCGATCCTAATAGAGTACTTAATAATAAAAGATTCGTGGGAGGGATTTAATAGTGATTCTGAGAGAAGTTGATATAAAGCAAGATTCATCATGTTCATCTAATAGCTTAAGCAACTATCTATGGAGTGATAAGCCTGATGAAAACAAATGGGCAGATTGCGTACATTGTGGTATGTGTTTGGAATCCTGCCCAACATATGAGCTAACAGGTCAGGAACAGCATTCTCCCCGTGGGCGTGTTCATCTTATCAAATCAGTAGCAGAAGGAAAGCTTGAGGTGAACGAGCAATTCATGGATCCTGTTTTTGCTTGTCTTGACTGTCGTGCATGTACAACTGCTTGTCCAGCGAATGTAGATGTCGGAGGATTAATTGAAGAGGCTCGCGGACAAATTCGACAGGCGATTCCATTGACAGGAGTGAAAGGAAAAGTAAGTAGATTAGTACTTGAAGGAATGTTCCCACATCAAAACAGACTGAATACAGTGGGGAGTTTATTAAAGTTCTATCAGAAGAGCGGATTGCAGAAAGTGGTTCGCAAAATAGGGTTAATGAATATTATGCCACAGCATTTAATTGAGATGGAAGCAATTATGCCTGAAATTAAAGAGCCTGTACGCAAAAAATACAAAAATGAAAAAGTGATCAAAGCATTAGGAAAAACTAAAGCAGAAGTGGCGTTTATGACAGGTTGCGTGATGGACGTTATGTTCAGTGATATTAATCAGTCCACGATTAATGTTTTAACACGAAACGGAAATGATGTGACAATTCCGCAAAACCAAACTTGCTGTGGAGCCTTACATGTTCATGCCGGTGACCGTGAAACTGGAAGAAAGCTGGCGAAACAGAATATCGAAGCGTTTAAGGATGCTGATAAAGTCATCGTTAACGCAGCAGGATGCGGCTGTATGCTTCAGGAATACGCTGAATTGTTTCGGGAAGAGCCTGAATGGCATGATAAAGCTGAAAAATTTTCCGCTAAGGTCGAGGACATCTCTAAATATATTCATGAAACAGGCTATGAAATACCAAAAGCTGAATTGAACACTCGTATCACATATCATGACGCATGCCATTTAGCACATGGTCAAGGAATTCGCCAGGAACCGAGAGACCTTCTTGTTAGTATTCCAGGAGTTGAAATGGTACATATGCCAAACGCTGATCGCTGCTGTGGAAGTGCAGGTATATATAACATCACTAATCCGGAAATGGCCGGTGCCGTGCTAGAAAGCAAAATGCAAAATGTGCCAGGCGATGTTGAGATGATTTCAATGGGTAACCCAGGATGTATGCTTCAGATGGCAATGGGGGTACAGAAATATGGTAGAAATCAAAAAGTCGTCCATACAATTCAGCTTCTGGATTGGGCTTATCAAAAAGAGGATGATCTAAAGGGGGGACAGTAAATGGCACCGAAAAAAATAAAATCGAATGATCGACATATAAAGAATTTAGAAGCTATTGTTGGCGACGCCAATTCAATTCTATTTCACAAAGAGGATCTGCTTGCTTATGATAGCGATGGATTTACGCTTCATAGACACTTACCTAAAGCGGTTGTGTTTCCAAAAGATACTCAGGAAGTAGCCAAACTAGTTAAATATTGTTCCGAAAATAAACTGCCGTTCCTAGCCCGTGGCGCTGGAACTGGATTAAGCGGCGGTGCTATACCTTTAAATGAAGAAGTCATTATCAGTCTGGTCAGGATGAAGAAGCTATTAAGCGTTGATCTCGAAAATAGGCGTGCTGTTGTACAGCCTGGTTTTATCAATCTTAAACTCACGAACTCTATCTCTGATAAAGGATATTACTATGCTCCGGATCCTTCTAGCCAATATTGTTGTACAATTGGCGGAAATGTCGCAGAGAATGCTGGAGGGGCTCACTGTCTTAAGTATGGAGTAACCACGAATCACATTCTAGGGCTGGAAGTAGTACTTCCTAACGGGGAAATTATAGAAATGGGTGGAAATGGAATTCCTGATTCTCCTGGATATGATTTGCTCGGTCTGTTGACAGGGTCTGAAGGAACATTAGGCATTGTAACGAAAATCACTGTTCGTATATTGAAAAATCCGGAAGCGAAACAAACTGTTCTTGCTTATTTTGATAAAGTGGAGGACGGAAGTCAGGCCGTATCTGATATAATTTCAGCAGGAATCGTACCGGCAGCCCTTGAAATGATGGATAAAACAGCGATTGAAGGAGTGGAGGCGGCTGCTTTTCCAGTAGGTCATCCAAGTGATATTGAGGCTGTCCTACTCATTGAAGTGGATGGAATCTCAGTAGGTATTGAAGAGCAAATTAATCACATTTTGGAAGTGTGTAAGTACAGAAATGTACTTGAAGTGAAGGTAGCACAGGATGAACTCGAAAGAGGTAGATGGTGGGCCAATCGTAAAACAGGATTTGGTGCCATGGGAGCCATTTCACCGGACTATTTAGTACAGGACGGTGTTATTCCACGAAGCAAATTGCCCGAGGTATTAAACAAAATCAATCGAATCAGCGAAGAATATGGTTTGCGAATCGCTAATATTTTCCACGCGGGTGATGGGAATTTACATCCACTTGTTCTTTTCGATGCCAGAATCCCTGGGGAAAGCGAAAAGGCCCTGGCAGCTGGTAGTGCCTGCTTAAAAGCATGTGCTGATGTTGGGGGGACGATTACAGGTGAACACGGAGTGGGGATTGAAAAAATAGAGGAAATGCGTTTCGTCTTTTCTGACGAAGAGATTATTGCACAAACAGATATTCGAGAAGTATTCAATCCTCATAACCTTTTAAATGCAGGGAAATTATTCCCGATGCCGGGACGCTGTGTTGAGATAAAAAGAGATTTAAAAGAAAAAGAAGCAGCTGCTATATCTTAAATATGTTTGTCTAGTATGGCGCAGTCCATAAAACGGATGAAGCCAATTCATTTCGTGGCAAAGTCCTTTTGATAAAGTTTAGAGATAAATATAAATTATTAGAATATTATGAAATATTCGAATCCATATCAGGTATCGTGCCATCGTTTTTATACACAGATAAAGAAACGTTGTTTTGTAATAACAAACAAACAGAGCAATTAGGATAATTACATCCTAGAGTGAACAAATTACTTTTTTCCAGAGAAGAATTATCTAAAATAAAATCTTGATTTACAAGGAGGAACTCATAGTGACAAAATATATTAAATCAGGGAATCTTCAAGTTGCAACGGAATTATTTGAATTTATTAATTCAGAAGCTCTACCAGGTAGTGAAGTGGATCGTGATCAGTTTTGGTCTGGTTTAGAAAATTTGATAAATGAATTAACTCCTAAAAATAAGGAATTATTGGCACATCGTGAAGAGATTCAAAATCAAATAAATGCTTGGTATCGAAAAAATAATAATGATTTTGATTTTGAAGAGTATAAATCATTTTTAAAAGAAATTGGATATCTTGAACCAGAGGCTGAAGACTTCAAGATCACCACTGAAGGTGTGGATGCCGAAGTAGCTATCCAAGCTGGACCGCAACTGGTTGTTCCAGTTAATAATGCTCGTTATGCAATCAATGCCGCCAACGCCCGCTGGGGAAGCCTTTACGACGCACTTTATGGTACAGATGCAATCAGTGAAGAAGATGGTGCACATCGAGAAGGTGGCTACAACCCAGTTCGTGGTGCTAAGGTTATTGAGTTTGGAAGAGAGTTTCTTGACCAAGCAGCACCATTAAGGGAAGCTTCTCATAAAGATGCTGTAAAATACACAATTGAGTCTGGAAAGCTGAATGTTGCACTCCGGAATGGAGAAATGACAGGACTTGAGGACGAATCGAAATTAACTGGCTATCAAGGACAACCACAAAATCCAAGTGCTGTACTTTTGAAAAATAATGGCCTGCACTTTGAAATTCAATTCAATTTCAGTCATCCAATCGGAAAAACTGACGAGGCTGGCGTTAAAGATATTCTATTAGAAGCAGCAGTAACGACGATTATGGACTGTGAAGATTCAGTAACTGCGGTAGATGCCGAGGATAAAGTTCTAGTTTACCGTAACTGGTTAGGATTAATGAAAGGAGATTTATCTGCTACCTTCATAAAAGGCAATAAATTAACGACAAGAACTCTTAATCCTAATCGCATTTATTTGACCCCGACGGGAGAAGGATTGTCTTTGTCAGGTCGTTCACTTTTGTTTGTTCGTAATGTAGGTCATTTAATGACGAATAATGCAATCTTAGATCAAAATGGGGAGGAAATCCAAGAGGGGATTTTAGATGCAATCATCACTAGTCTTCTTGGAAAACATACTCTTTTAGGAAACGGCCCATACCAAAACACATCCGAAGGATCCATTTACATCGTTAAACCTAAAATGCATGGATCAAAAGAGGTCGCTTTTGCCAACCATCTATTTGATCAAGTAGAGGAATTGCTCGGTCTAAAACGGAATACTCTAAAAATTGGTGTTATGGATGAGGAGCGCCGCACATCTTTAAACTTAAAAGCTTGCATAAGCGAAGTTAAGGAACGGGTAGTATTCATAAATACCGGATTTTTAGACCGTACTGGTGATGAAATCCATACCTCTATGGAAGCGGGAGCAATGATTCGAAAAAGTGAAATGAAATCATCCACTTGGTTGCAAGCCTATGAAAAATCGAATGTTAATACAGGCCTTGTAAGCGGCTTCCAGGGGCGTGCTCAGATTGGAAAGGGTATGTGGGCTATGCCGGACTTGATGGATGAAATGTTAAAACAAAAGATTGGACATGTAAAAACAGGTGCAACTACGGCGTGGGTTCCATCACCTACTGCAGCTACATTGCATGCATTGCACTACCATCAAGTTGATGTAACGAAGGTCCAAAATGAAAAGATCAGTGAATCTAGAGACTTGAGGGATGAAATTTTACAATTCCCAGTTGCGAAACATTCTAATTGGAGCCCGGAGGAAATACAGGAAGAGATTGATAACAATGCTCAAACTATGCTAGGTTATGTTGTTCGGTGGGTGGACCAGGGAGTTGGTTGCTCGAAAGTACCTGATATCAACGACGTTGGACTAATGGAAGATCGTGCGACCTTACGTATATCCAGCCAACACATGGCGAACTGGCTACACCACGGTATCATAACAAAGGAACAAGTGCTAGAGACGCTTCAGCGTATGGCTAAAGTAGTAGACGAACAAAATGCTGGAGACGCTGCATATCGCTCAATGTCTGCGAATTTTGACGATTCGGTGGCATTTCAAGCTGCATATGACCTGATTTTTGAAGGTTATAATCAGCCAAGTGGCTATACTGAGCCAATATTGCATCGTCGCCGCATTGAAGCAAAAGCAAAGTTTGCTATAAAACAATAAACAACTAGGGGACATTCTATTTTTTACAACGTCACGATTTACAATGTAAAGAGTATATTGCTAATTTAATTGAAGTACTGCAGTTTCAACAACTAACTTTCATTATTAAATAGTGATAACAGATTGGGGGAGTTGAAGCTATGAAAGACCTTCGGGGAAAAGCACTAGACCTTCATATGAGTACTAAAGGGAAAATAAATGTAAATGTAAAGTAGCTGTAGAAATTTCCAGGGTTTTTAAAGGGGCACTTCAGGTGTTCGCTTCTGAAATTAATGAGTAAATGAAAGTGGCAGCGGTTTATGCAATTGCAAACTTAATTCAGCCGCAAGAACTGACACATGATTTTGTAATACCAAATGCTTTCGACAACCGAGTAGTAGAATCTGTCGCCAATGCTGTAGCAGAGGCAGCAATACAGTCTGGTGTTGCGAGAAAAAAACCGAAATAGAAGTCTGAGAGGAGCAATAAAACAATGAAGTTTACTAGGTTTATAGCTAATTCTTCCATTCATACAGGTGTTAAAGAAAAAGGTATAATAAGAGTAATTAAGGGCGATATTTTTGGTGCTTGGGAGTATACAGGCCAAACATTTTCTCAGGGTGAAGTTAAGTCTATTGCACCCCTAGAACCAAATCAAATCATTGGAATCGGTGCAAACTTCGTTTCAAATGTGGAGGATCTTCCGGAACAGCTCCCGGAAATTCCAGTATTCTTCTTTAAGCCAACTTCATCAGTGATTGGACCTGAAGATGAAATTATCATTCCAGAGGGTATCAAGGAAGTAAAGTTTGAATCCGAATTAGCCATTGTCATTGGGAAAGAGGCAAAAAATGTGCCTGAATCCGACGTACTGGATTATGTTTTTGGATACACAGTTGGAAATGACGTAACAGCACCTCAGTTTTTCCACCAGGATGGCCACTGGACAATTGGTAAATCATTTGACACGTTCACTCCATTAGGTCCTGTTATTGAAACCGTACTTGATCCTTTTAATGTAAAGGTCAAAGCAAAACTGAACGATGTTGAAAAACAAAACAGTGCAACTGAACTGATGATTATTCCAATTCGCAGAATGGTTTCCTATCTGACAAAAGTTATGACACTTAAACCGGGAGATGTAATTTTGACAGGTAGTCCTGTTGGAGCAGAGTTGGTCGGCGCAGGCGACGTTATAGAATGTGAAATAAAGGAAATTGGAAATCTTCGAAATACATTTGTTACGGCTAAAGAAGGTGCAAGAGCGTATTAGGTACGGTTAAAAATTTTTAGAGGTTAGTTCCAAATTGCTGGAATCAATTGATTTGAGATCGGAAGCAAGGCAATACTTGCAAGAACTGGAGAATACCACAAATAAGGTTATCCATCTAGTTGTTTATGACCAAGGTGAAGTGGTGTATATTGAAAAGCTAGAAGGAAACGAAACTCTGCGAATGCACTCTAAAGTTGGAAAACGAGAACCCATGCATTGTACTTCAGTCGGCAAAGCAATTCTTGCTTATTTGCCATCTAATGTCGTGCTTAACATTCTTGAGCAAAAGGGAATGCCAATGCATACTGAAAAAACGATTACGAATAAAGATGATTTCCTTCAAGAACTCATTCAGGTTAGAATTAAAGGCTATACATTGGATCTAGAAGAAAATGAATACGGAATTACTTGTATAGCCGTTCCTATTTTCGTTCATTCGGGGAAAGTCATTGCTGCTGTCATCATATCTGGTCCAACAAGGCTTCGATTTTAAAGTGGATTACTTTCCAATATATTTTTAGAATTTTTTTTCAAAGAAAATTTGCCCGATATATCTTTTTTTCAAAATAATCGGGCAAATTTTGATATTGGTTTTAAAATTTTACCAATAATTTGTATAATTAAAATAGGATTAGTGTTTGTTATATAACAACTACTTATATAGTTACTAAACAATAGTGTTTTTTCGCAAACTTACAGAAACATTGTTTCTTAATACGAAACAGAAAGGGGGAATTGTCTTATAGAGTGTTATCATGCCGATAGAAAGTGTTAAGGGAAATATTATGTAGAGAAGACAGCAGATTTGCAAGCGTTTTTCTTTTTGTATATCTCACCTTAGTCGCAATAAACCTTTAGTAACTAAAGGTTTAAAGTACTTTATAGTCCCTTTACCGGACAAGCACTATTATGATTTTATCATTACGCAACCAAGATAAAATTACATACATCCGGACTTTACAACACGAAAAAATTGAATATTTTCAGTGGATTCAAATTTTTTTCACTTTCTTGTAAATTAGAGCAGAAGAAATGGTAGCATATTTTAATAAAAATATGTAAGCGGTTACTTTTAGGGACTATAAATTGGAGGGTACAATATGACATATACACAAAACTTTACAGTGGTAGGAGATAGCCTCGCTTTATCCGCTATCGTGGCAGTAATTCCAATACTTTATTTCTTCTGGGCATTGGCAGTGAAGAGAATGAAAGGGTATCTCGCAGGGCTCACGACGCTATTAATTGCTTTGATGTTGGCGGTTATTGCATTTGGAATGCCAACACAAATGGCGATTATGTCTGCTACACACGGGGCAGTATACGGGGTTTTGCCTATTGGTTGGATCATTATCAGTTCAGTTTTCCTTTATAAATTAACCGTAAAAACAGGACAATTTGATATTATTCGTAATTCAGTTGTTTCACTTACGGAAGACCGTCGTCTTCAGGCACTATTGGTAGCGTTCTCATTTGGGGCATTTCTTGAAGGAGCCGCTGGTTTCGGTGCGCCTGTTGCCATTTCTGCTGCACTTCTTGTTGGTCTTGGATTCAATCCTTTATATGCAGCTGGCTTGTGTTTAATTGCCAATACAGCACCGGTTGCATTTGGTGCAATAGGAGCACCAATTATTGCGCTTGAGGGACCTACCGGAATTTCTGCGATGGAGATTTCAAAAATGGTTGGTCGCCAATTACCGTTTTTATCTGTAGTCATACCATTTTATTTAATCGTGATTATGGCAGGCTTTAAAAAAGCCTTCGAAGTCATGCCTGCAATTTTAGTAACTGGTATTACTTTTGCTGTAACACAATTCTTAAGCTCTAACTTCCTTGGACCAGAACTTCCGGATATTTTATCGGCTCTTGTTTCATTACTTGCTTTAGCAGTTTTCCTTAAATTTTGGAAACCGAAAACCATCTTCCGTTTTTCAGCCGAACAAGAAATGGCTGCAACACTTGCTGTAAATGAACCTACTGGCCACAAGCTAACTTATACCGGCGGACAAATTTTTAAAGCGTGGTCACCATTCCTGGTTTTAACGGGAGTAATCTCCCTTTGGGGAATTCCAACCATAAAGCAGGCACTAACAGGACACTATGAAGGAACAAATGTTGTTTTATCAATGATTAATTCTATAGGGCATGCATTTTCGTTTATACCTAACGTTCCATTATTAAATAATAAGATTATAAACGCTGCGGGAGAAGCGATACCTGCCTTTTACAAGCTGGAATTGCTAGGTGCTGCTGGTACAGCGGTTCTGATTGCAACAATCATTACGAAATATATTGTAAAAATTTCTTGGAAGGGTTGGATAGTTACATTCGGTGAAACACTAAACGAACTTAAATTTCCCATTATCACAATCGCTTCTGTTGTAGGATACGCTTATGTAACAAACTCTTCAGGAATGAGCACATCTATGGGGATGGTATTGGCGAAAACAGGATTTTTATTCCCTTTCTTCTCTCCTATACTAGGCTGGCTAGGAGTGTTCATTACTGGTTCTGATACTTCAGCCAACTTACTATTCGGTAACATGCAAAAAGTTACAGCTACTTCAATAGGCATGGATCCGGTGCTCGCAGTGGCAGCGAACTCTTCAGGCGGAGTTACTGGAAAGATGATTTCGCCTCAATCAATTGCAGTAGCTTGCGCCGCAGTAGGCCTAGCAGGGAAAGAATCTGATTTGTTTCGATTCACTATAAAGCATAGTATTATACTGGTGATTATTGTTGGAATCATGACATATTTGCAGAATGGGGTGTTATCCTGGATGATTCCTTAAGTAAGATTGCAAAGCAAATATCTATATTTAGAGTCAATATGAGATCAATATGAGTTGATAAAAATAAGAAAAACACCATTTAAAAGTCGCAAGTTTGTCAAACGACTTTTAAATGGTGTTTTTTCATTGGAAAAGAAAGATAGCTACGCATGAAGTTGATGGCGGACTTATAGAATTAAATCCAAGAAGGATATAATGTCCCACCTCTTGTTGAACACCATATGATTAATAAAACTAATTTTTATGTAGAATTTATAGTTACCTCTGCCAAAAAGTTGGGGCAATAGAGTTTCGTCCTAAAGGTTTATATCCAGTATTCTCCTTTTGGAGGAATTTTTTAAATATACATCTCTGTGATTGTTTCACGCTTTTAAATAAAGTCACGGTGTTTATAAAAAAGATAGATACAGGCGCAAAGGCGCTGAGTAGGCTTGCGGACCGCCAGCGAAAAGAGAGTGCTTGGAGAGGAAATTAACGTTCATTGTACAAACCATAAAAAGACTGTAGACAACAGTCTGAACACCGCAAAATGCGGTGTTTTTATTTGTGAATTTTCTTTCATTTTTATACAATAGCTATTCTAAAAAAGATTGAATGATGTAAATTCTATCTATGTCTCGTGTTGAAATATTACATATACTTCTTAATTACTTTTTAAAAAGTTCTACAATAGATGAAATTGAAGCCAAGCCCCCTTCTAATTAAGTGCCTCTCCGAAAATCTTAATAAAGAACAATTGATATCAATTTTGGAGGCTATCGAATGATCTAATCAATACAGCAAAAAAGCTATCCCCTGATCAACGGCAAAAAGTTACTGAAATGATAAAACTAAAGCATCGATTCTGATGACTCAATGCCTTAGTTATTTTAGAAAATACACCATTAATCTTTGACAGGTTCTAACCAACCGGTATCTCCTGACATAAGTGGTATGTGTACGAGCCAAGTGTCATTTATCGGTGGATTACTCTATTAACTTTCTGCAGTAAAAAATGATTATTCATTTTTTTGTAACATACTTCAGCCATAGCCCACCATCGTCCAGTTTTTCAATATCCTTTAAATAAAAATTTACTGGTTTTGTTTTATTTAGATAAGAACTCGTCTCAAATAGTGTCACAGAGTTAGATGCAGCATCTGCGATTGGAACTAAAACGAGGCTTAATTCATCAATTAACCCTTCATTTAAAAAGGATCCGTTTAGATAGCCTCCACCCTCTAACATTAGCATATCGATGGAAAATAACTTTTTTAGTTTTTCCACTACTAGACTAAAGTTTAATCGTTCTTTTCCGCCAAAAAAATATGAAATACCTATCTTTTTCAGATGTGCCAAGTATGCATCAGATACTTGCTCTGTAAGGACTTCTACTATATGATCCTCCGACCTATCTTCATTCCATGGTGCGATTGAATTTTCTGTCCATCCTAATTTCCCAGACGGGTCTACTGCTATTACATATGTTTTTGCATTTTTATTTGCTACGTAATCAATTCTAGGGATCGTCTCAATGTTTTCTTGTGCTAGAATTAATTTATGTCCGAAAGTAAAATGTTCCTCCATGGTAACCCTACCACACATCCAAGCTTTACATCCGTACCTTCCATGAATTTTATCGTATACGTCTGTAAAATAGGCAGCTCGTTCCACATTCAAATAATCTCCAATGATTTTTCCATCCAATGATGTCAGCATGTGGCATATTATATATGGTCTATCCAAAGGTATTACTCCTTCATAAAAGTAGTGGTTGAATACATCATAATTCTTATGATTGATATAAAAAAGCCCTGTATAACAGGGCAATTCTTATCATCAACTTTTATTTTAATTTGCTATATTCCACATCTGTTACTGGTTCCAACCATTCCGGTGTACCTGCAGTGATTGCAATGTGTTCAAACCAGCTATCTTTTGTAGCCCCGTGCCAATGTTTTACACCATCGTGGGTGACAATAACATCCCCGGCTTTTAAGAATTGAGCAGGTTTTCCTTCTTCTTGGTACCAACCTTCGCCACCAGTTACTAATAAAAGTTGGAATCCATCACGATGAATATGCCAGTTATTTCTGCATCCTGGTTCAAAGGTCACATTCCCTACACCTACACTCACTTTAGGGTCAGCAATTAATGATTTAAGATAACTTTGTCCAACAAAAAATTGTGCATATGCTTCATTTTTTTCGCCCACTGGGAAAATAACGCCATTTTTTACTTCCTCATGTTTTGCCATTTTAATTCCTCCAATAAACTATATTTTTTATTATTAACCTACTTGAACTGTAGGGCGTATAATCAGTTCATTTATTCCTACATTAGATGGTTGTTCAATGGCAAAGGCTATTCCACGAGCGATACTGTCACCATCGATGGCAACTTTGTAAAATTCATCTAGCCCTGCTTTCATCGCTGGGTCTGTTGTCGTTTCTAACAATTCGCTGCTAACAGCCCCAGGAGAAATATTGGTAACTCGGATATTGGTGCCATTCATCGCTTCTTCTTGGCGTAAACCTTCAGAGATGGCTCTTACTGCAAATTTGGTACCACAGTATACTGTTCCACCAGGGTAGATGTTATGTCCTGCTACTGAAGAAAGGTTGATAACGTGACCGGATTTGCGTTCTCTCATAGATGGAACGATACCAGCGATGGCATACAAAACACCTTTGATGTTGACATCAATCATTTTATCCCACTCATCAACTTTATTTTCAGCTAGAAAAGCTTGTGGCATGATTCCAGCATTGTTAACTAGTACATCAATTTTGCCAAACTCTTTAAGTGCATAAGCAGCGAGTTCTTCCATTTGTTGACGAGAAGTGACATCTGTCACTTTATAAATGGCTTCTCCGCCATTGGTTCTAATTTCTTCTTGTAATTTCTTTAATCGATCTTCACGACGAGCTGCGAGTACCAACTTTGCTCCTTTAAACGCAAGTTCTTTTGCAGTAGCTTCTCCAATTCCAGAAGAAGCACCTGTAATAATGACAACTTTATCTTGAATATTAGACATAATAAATAACACCCTTTCTTAATTTTCAGGAATAATTTCATTTACGCAAGCTAATGCGTTCAGTGTTCTCGGAAAGCCCATATATGGAAGGCAGTGGGTGATGGCGGCGATCAATTTTCCCTTGTCATTGCCCACATTTTTGTTACCCTGTACATGTGCCTTCACTTGACCTTCAGCACCACCTAAAGCAGTAATGATGCAGAGCGTTAACAATTCTCGTGTTTTCAAATCAAGTCCGCCACGGGTGTATAAATCTCCGAAGCAAAAAGTGGTTAGATATTCCTGTATATGCTTTTGATTTGACGGAGCACTCTCCTGCATTTTTTTAATGACATCACCAAATATCTTTACTTGCACTGCAAGTCCTTTATCAAAACGATTTTCTTCATCTACAGTCTTTTGACTTTCAATCGGCAAAGCGATATTCTTTGCTTTGAAAACCTCATTGACTTCATTGATAGCATTTAACGTTTTTGGGAATCCGATGTATGGAGCACACTGGTAAACAGCCTCTTTGATTTCGACAGATGTTAGCCCAACGTTTAGTGCGGCGTGAACATGCGCATTCAACTGATGCAATGTTTGATTGGTCGCAAGAACAACCAGTGTGATCAACTCACGCATCTTATCATCAAGGTTACCTTGATAAAAAACTTCCCCAAAAATGAAATGGCTTAGAATGTCCTGAAAATCAGGATCAGTAGTATGTGCGGCAGTTATTCCCTCACCAAAAAGCTGTTTGAACTTTTCCTGGCTCTTTTCAACACGGTCCATAACTAAACCTCCTCTTTGAATTAACTCTTCTATTATTCCAAGGTAGTAAAATTTGATGTGTTAGCAAATCGCATATTGATACGATATCGCACATCTGTATATAATATAAAATGTAAAGAGGATGTCTACAACTATCAAAATGCTACGATTTGTACGTTATTGCACAAGTTAATTGAAATTGTGCGTTAATTTTTAAGAAAGTTTGGTGAAAACTACAATGTCTAGGGTGGATAGAAGAGTACAAAAATCTCAAGAAGCAATAAAAAATGCTTTTATTGAACTAATGACTGAAAAAAGTTTTGATCATATTACGATACAAGATATTTCCGACAGGGCAAATGTCGGACGCAGAACGATTTATGACCATTACATGGATAAATTTGATCTACTTGATAAACTCATTGAAGAACATATTAACCAACTAAGGATACTCTGCGAGTCGGCATCTGAATTGAATTTTGTCGAGGGAAATCTAATTTGGTTTGAATACTTTGAACGTAATCATTCATTCTTTTCAACAATGTTAACGAGTAAAGGAGCCCCTGCTTTCCGTAGTCATTTCCTAGAATTTGTAATCCAAGAGCTAGAGGGTGAAGTTGATGTAACTGAAGGGAAAAATCAAGGTTTAAGTAAGGATTTAATTCTTAAATTCTTTGGAGCAGCTATAGTAGAGATTGTAGAAGTGTGGTTCAATAATGGATTATCAGAACCGACACAAGTCGTGGCAGAACAAGTGGGGCTTTTGTTAGATAGGAATTTATAGTTAGAAGATAGTTTTGTCAGATACAACGAGATTGTGAAGAAATATACTTAAACTCCCATGAAAATTAAAAAAGCTCAAAATTCAGAAAAAACCACCCCAGTAAAAACGCTTTTTAAAAAAAGGCTGAGCCTTATGAGTGATCTGATTGAGTTTGGTAAATGGGTAAACAAAAACCTCCAATCATAGCAAATTAAGTAGAGGCTAGCGCGACGACCAAAAAAAGGATTAATCTCCCATGAGTGCTACCCATAAAGGGCGCGACAGTCGGTGGTACACCGTGGTCGCCGGAGTCAGACTAACGGATGGGCTCAAAGGCACCATAGTTCAACGACCTTCTTCGCCAGACATTAAACATTATTGACCCCGAACCCCATTTCATTCTCTGTGGCGATCACTCTTTTTCTTGTGGAGTTAACGGGGTAATTTAATATAATAAGAATTAATAAAGGACCGGAAATTCACTATATTAAAGGGTGGGAAATGACATGCCAAGAAAGTACCGATTATATCAAATTGATTCATTTACGAAAGAAAAATTATCGGGTAATCCTGCTGGTGTAATTACAAATGCAGATGGTTTATCTTCGGGTGAGATGCAGAGGATTGCAAGAGAGCTAAACAATTCGGAAACGGCATTTATCTTTAAATCAGCCAATAGTGAATCTGATGTACATATTCGTTTTTTTACGCCTACACATGAGGTTCCCCTTTGTGGACATGCGACGATTGCGGCCCACTATGCTCGTGCAGTTGAAAATAGTTTAAGTACAGTTAAAGTTTATCATAAAACCGGTGTCGGCATTTTACCAGTCGATGTGATTAATGAAGATAATGATTACAAAATTATAATGACGCAGGGTAGTATTAGTTTTGAAACGGTGATTGATGGTGTAGCTTTGGAAAACATATTAACGGCTCTCAATATTAGTGAAAAAGATTTATTAGAAGATTGTCCAGTACAAATCGTTTCTACCGGGCATTCCAAGGTGATGATTGGAATTAAGAGTTCGGAACTTCTTCACCAATTAAACCCTAATATGGATCTACTTACAAAAGTCAGTGGATTAATTAATTGCAATGGTTTCTATGTTTTTACGATGAATGCTCCCGACTCGGAAATTTTAATTCATGGAAGAATGTTTGCTCCTGCAATTGGTATTAACGAAGACCCTGTTACGGGTAATGCGAACGGTCCTTTAGGCGCATACTTAATACACCATGGACTTGTCAAACATGATAATTCTTTATTCAGTTTTAAAGCAGTGCAGGGCGAAGCTATAAAACGGTCGGGTATCATTGATGTCCAAGTGAAAATTTGTAATCAGGAACCAGAGGAAGTAAGGATTGCGGGAAATGCTGTAATCGTATTTAAGTCCGAGTTATTACTTGAATAGCCATTTAACGTGCGTTAGCTTAAGATCGAAGCTGTCTCAAGGCAGCTTTTTCTTCTGGAACTAAAGGGGCAGCATTCCTATAATAACTGAAAATGAGGTTTGAACGAAAAAAGACCTCTTGATAAGATGAATGTGTCCTGAGCTGGCCAGCTAAAAAGGACAATACATCTATTTGGAGGTCTCACAATGAATTATAACCAAAATCATAAAATCTCTCAAATTACTTCTGAAACCTTAATTGTCGGAGTAGATATAGCCAAGCACAATCATGTCGCGAGAGCACAAGATTTTAGAGGATTGGAACTAGGTAAAACGTGTTTCTTTGAAAATACGAAAGCAGGATTTCATTCGTTTCTAGATTGGATTACCCAACTTGTTAAAGGGTGTAAGTTAAATCAAGTGATTGTAGGGATGGAGCCAACCGGTCACTACTGGTTAAATCTAGCTCATCTTCTAAAAGAGAATAATATTAAGTTCGTATCAGTCAATCCACTACATGTTAAACGAAGTAAAGAATTAGACGATAATTCACCTACAAAGAATGACGTGAAAGATGCAAAAGTCATCGCACAGTTAGTAAAAGACGGAAGATACGCCGAACCAACAATTCCACGTGGAATTTATGCAGAACTCCGAGTGGCCAAAAAACTTCGCGATCTTCTCAACGTTGACTTACAGGTCGTTCAGGGACAAGTTCATAACTGGCTTGATCGTTACTTTCCCGAATTTTTGACGGTGTTCAAAAGTTGGGAAGGCAAGGCAGCCATTCATTTTCTAAAGCTAGAAGCCTTGCCACATGAACTTGTAAAGTATACGGATGGCTTTCCGGATGTATTTTCTTTTAAACTTAAACCTGCTAATTTTACGATTTGGCGAGGATGTTGATAGTCTCTGAGGTCTTTGACCTCTGCGAAAAAACCTGCTACTGTATCTCGACCGATTCCTGACACCTCTAACATCTGTGTGACACCTGGGATATGGTCTAATAACTGATCTAATTGATGATCTATTTCTTCGAATTTCATTTGAATAAAATCATACTTCTCTAGTAAAGCTCTCAACTCTAATTTCGCCATAGCTGCCCCTTGACGAATACCAATCGAACGATTGGCTGCTTCTTTAAGTGCTCGTATTTTCTTTAAGCCTATACTGCGTTTTACCACTTGTCTTAGGGAAAGTAAGAGCTCTTCCAAAGGTCAGACCAAGATTACCAAACGGGGACGAAAGAAATTGAGGGCTCTCTTATTCCGGGCAGCCATGATACTGGTGGCAAAGAACAAGGCTTTTAAAGCTCTTCATATATATTACACAACACGTTCCCACAATCCCTTAAAGAAAATGCAATCTCTGATAGCCTTGTGTAACAAGCTTATTCGAATTCTGTTTTCAATCGGTAAAAAACAATTTACGTTTCAAGAAGACAAGATGTTAAAGGATATCCCTCATATGGCAACATTTGTAGGACATCAAACAGTCGCATAGTTCATCGGATTTTTATGGTTACACTGTCATTTAATTAACACTCATTTAAAAGTGAAGCACGGATTAGTCGGCAAAGCAACTAACGTGAGGACTTAGATCCTGTGGGGCAGCATGACCGACATCCACCTCATGGAAAGGTTGAACGAAGGAATGTAGGAGCATCGACTCTGTGAGACATGGGAGGGTTGACCTCCATGAGACATGTGGATATCTTAAAGTGCGATCATAACATTGTTTAAACCAATTTTTTCCTATGATTGGCTAGTTTAGCATGCACTTTTTTCGGTAAATCCCTATTCTTGAGGCGTAATGCCGAGCTTACATAGATAACGGTTAATGATATGACTATGAAATCCTAAGAATTCTAGAGCAATCGTGAGATTGTGTTTAGTTTATTGAGGGAGTTAGTGTAATAAGACGGGTTGAAAATCCAGTTCTCTTTTAAGGCGCTCTTGGGACATATTATTCAGCTAAGAAAAGTAAAAAATAAAAATCCATCCCTGAAAAGCTTCAAGGATGGATTCATACAAATACCATGATCCTTAGGGTGTTTCTTGGATAATTCTTGTTATGGTCGATAGATAGGTAAGTTATCCCGGTTAATACGTAAAACAAACATAATATATAGAAAAAGAGAAAGTGCTTATAAACGGGAACAAAATCCAGCTGTCATAATTGGTGTCTTATTTATTGAATATAGTGCAGATTTGGTCTTTATATAGAGGGGGGAATCGAGGATTAAATATTTTTGCCCCCTTAATACTAAGATTCCTTTCGAATTAATATAAATGGTCTGTGTAATGGACTGAAAAAAATGAAATTTTCTATACACGCTTTGATCCTTTTAGGCGGTATCTATGGTATTCATGAAATATTTATAGTTGGTACACAAAGGTATTTTTCGAAAATAGTAGGAATGCCATACATCATTTTTTCAACAGGGGCATTTGTTTCATGTATAACGTCTTTAAGACAAAGCTGATCGATAATAGCATTCTTTTCAGGATAATTTTAAGACTATTCGCTTCAAATAAGTAGACGTGTTTCCCTACTTAAGACAAATCACAAGTTGTTCTCGAAAGGGGGATTTAATTTGAAGAAATTTATTGTTTGTTATACCTTGGATAATGATATTAAACGAGAAAAAATAATAAAAGGGCCAGATGTAAAGAAGGAAGACGTTCTTAAAGATGTATTGGATAAGATAGTACGAAGTAATTACTTTATTGCGAAAACCGACCAAGGAGAGTATAGGATAAATTCTTCCTTAATACGTTATATTCAGGTTTTGAGTGAAATGCACTGTTTTTAATACCATACTGAATATTAATGACTAGTGACTAAATAAAATGTTATTTTCATAGTTTACTTCAATTTTGTTGATTAACTTGAATATGGGAGAGAAGATTAATGTCAGAAACGTATCGTTCACGACAGGAACGAAAACAAGTGGAAAAAACAAAACAAGATCAAACAAAAGGTAAAAACTCCCCTAAAAGAAGGTCTTTCTTGAAAAAAGTTCTACTTTGGTGTTTAATTTTATGGGTTATTTCAATTGGAATAGGGGCAGTTACGGTTGCAGCAATGATTAAGGATGCACCTAAAATAGATGCTTCAAAACTTGTCGATCCGCTTTCTACCAAATTATACGATAAAAACGGTAAGTTCCTTTACGAATATGGTAAAGAAAAGCGGACGAAAATTAAGTATTCTCAAGTTCCAAAAATGTTGGAACATGCTTTCCTTGCCACGGAGGATGCACATTTTTATGAACACAATGGCATTGATATAAAAGGAACTACGAGAGCAATCTTCAAGAACCTAAAAGGGGATTTCGGATCTCAGGGCGGAAGTACGATTACACAGCAGGTCATCAAGAACTCCTTTTTGTCACCTCAGAAAACAATAAAGCGAAAGGTACAGGAATGGAGCTTGGCCTATCAGCTTGAGAAAAAGTATTCTAAACATCAAATCTTGATGATGTATTTAAATAAGATCTACCTTGGAGACGGGGCATATGGTGTAGCAGCTGCCGCCAAAAATTACTACGGAATCGATGCCGATGATCTAAATAAATTAACGCTTCCGGAGGCCGCTATGTTAGCGGGGCTACCACAGAGTCCAAGTTATTACGATCCCACTGAACCGGAACATGTGAAAGCTGCAACAAATCGTCGTAATAATGTTTTAAAAGCTATGTATAAACAAGGGTATATTACGAACAAGCAATTGGAGGATGCAAAGAAGGTTCCAGTTACATCAGGACTTGTTCCAAAAAAGAAACAACAAGGAATGCCGTACGAGGCGTTTTTGGCCGCTGTTGTAAAAGAAGTTGAAAAAAAGCAGAAAAATGTTGATATCAGTTCGGATGGATTATCTATTTATACGACGCTAGATCCAAAAGCTCAGACCTTTGCGGATAAAATAATGAACACCGATACGATTATTTCTTATCCAAATGACAATTTTCAAGGAGCCTTCGTATTTTTAGATACAAAAACAGGAGAAGTTCGAGCTATTGGAAGCGGTCGAAACCAATATAAAGCTTCCTTCCGAGGCAACAACTTTGCGGTTGATATCAAACGTCAACCAGGATCTACTTTCAAGCCAGTCTTTGATTATGGTCCTGCTATTGAAAATTCAAAATGGTCTACAGCACACCAAATTAATGATCATGAGATAACCTACTCAAATGGTCAATCTATTTCTAACTGGGATCATCAATATCACGGAATGTTGTCTATTAGAACAGCACTTCAATGGTCATACAATATTCCAGCACTCCTTACCCTTCAAGAAGTAGGAATGGATAAGGCACAAAACTTTGCAGAAAATCTGGGTATTACTTTTAATAATAATAAGGTGTACGAATCATATGCGATTGGAAGTAATACGGTTAATCCATTAGAGTTGGCAGGGGCATATAGTGCTTTTGGAAATAACGGTGAATACAATACACCACATTTTGTTCGTAAAGTTGTCTATCCTGATGGCAGAGTTGTTAATTTTACTCCAAAGCCAAAACGTGTTATGCATGATTACACAGCTTATTTGGTGACGGATATGTTACGGACAGTCGTAAAATCTGGTACAGGAAAAACTGCAAATGTTCTTGGACAAGATGTGGCTGGAAAAACTGGCACAACCAATTTTGACAGTAAAACCAGAGCACAATATGGATATCCAACAGGTTCGGTAAATGATAGTTGGTTCGCTGGTTATACACCGCAATACACTATGGCGGTTTGGACTGGATATACTAAAAATGGTCCAGGTAATTATATGGATGGAAATACAACTAAAATCTCGCACCAAATGTTTAAGGCCATGCTGGAAGCGTTTGGAACAGACCAAAGCAGATTCCAGCAGCCTAGTGATGTATACCAGGTGAATAATGAACTGTTCATTAAAGGTGCAAATCCTGAAGAAGGTCCACAAGTTACAAAAAATAATAAAGATAAACCATTTGAAATTGGTGAAAATAAAGAGGATAAAAAACATAAACAAGAGGAAGAGAAGCATAAACAACAAGAGGATAAGAAACACAAACAAAAGGAAGAGAAGCATAAACAACAAGAGGAAAAGAAACACAAACAAAAGGAAGAGAAGCATAAACAACAAGAGGATAAGAAACACCAACAATAAAGATTTTTAGGATGGGATTGCATTGGTCCCATCCTTTTTTTGATTCACAAAAGAAATGTGAAGGTTTCTACTTAAATGATTGGGTGCTTTACTTCAATAAGGGAGGTTGCTGAGGCAGCCTTTTTCTTATGGAACTAGAGAGGTAGTTTAGTTGAAAAAGCTTAGTTTGAACACACAGTGAAGGCTGGAAGGGATTGTCAAATAAGCAAATTCAAAATATAGATTGGTAAACGATTGCAGGGCTCAAGGTTATCTATTTATTACTGCATCGGTATATTGATAATTGGATTGAGA
This sequence comes from Peribacillus sp. FW305-BF15, assembly GCF_058783805.1. NCBI lineage: Bacteria > Bacillati > Bacillota > Bacilli > Caryophanales > Bacillaceae > Peribacillus > Peribacillus sp. FW305-BF15. The sequence continues at coordinate 56,348 of NZ_JBYSYV010000023.1, forward strand.
AAAGATGAATTTGGTTTGCTTCTAGGGATTGAAGCAAAAACCGAATAAAGCCAGCTGGCATAATAGAGTTTAAAGATTAAGTGCAAGGTAAAGTTTAGAAATTATACAAAGGCAGGCTTGCCCCGCATTCCTGTCTTATATAATCAAATAAAATAGTGAAGGTTATTTTACTTTGTCTGTAGAAAATCCAGAAGGTAATTATTTATGACCACGAAGATTATCCTGACGTTAGTGGTCGCTATGACAATTGCGGTAAAACTTAGTTTGAAAGTTCGGTTAAATATATTCGTAAATGCAGAGAGTGTGGTATGAAGAAATCGATTTAACCCTAGTATGAAAGAAGTAAAATTCGTTAAAACAACAGCATCTAAGATTGAATCTTCTACATTATCACTATTAGCTTGTTTTGCTAAGCACTTCCTATAATATACCCCTAAAAAAAAGCAATGTATCTCAAGGTTGAGAAATTCATTGCTTTTTTCCCTTCGCCCGGAACCCTGTGTGATCTGTCTGTTCTCACATCCATGAGTAGACTTTATTGTTGAGGAAGGTTTAGGGCTGTATTTGCTGTATTTATATCAACTTGTAATTGTTCACTTAAATCATGTGGATGATAGTAACCTTTTGAAACCATATAGTTACTTATCTCTCCATGTCTTTCTACAGCGACACGAAGCTGTTCTCTTAGGGCTGCTTTCAATTCAGGTGTTTTTGTTTCTGTAATGGCAAAAGCAAGATTTCTAATTCCAGATTTTGCGGATATTAAGAAGTCCGTTGCAATCACCTGATCAGTCATGCCACCCATACCTGCCATATTTTGCAAAAAATTTGTCATTACTGTTCCCCTCGATTCGTCAGAATTTCCTGCAGTGTTTGAATATCTTGTGTCCCGATCCTCGTGTCTTTTAATAGAATATTTTGTAATTCTGTATCCTGCACTAAACTGCTCATTGTAGAGGACTTTGTTAGACAAAGACTCTTGAAAGTTAAAATTTCGTGCGCTTCTAAAGTCTCATGCAGTCCTAAATTTTTAATCATGATTTTTCACTCCATTTCTTTGAGAATTCACTTCAATATCTTTCGTAATACAAAAGTTTTTATACATCATCATTTGCAAATATAACGTGTATTTTGGGAAATAAACTACCTATCGGTCAATACTCCGTATAACAAACAGATGAACCGGGAAAGGTATTTTTGTTATATATGGATTAGGGAGGTGAGCGTATGGAAAATGAAAGCTTGGCATTTCATGAAACTATGGAAACGCATGAAATTTTGAATTTAAAAACAATAGGTTTAATGAGATCAAAATTAATGCAAGGCATTTGCTTTGACAATGACTTAAAAGCATTAATGGAAAAAGACGTACAACAATCTATAGCTGCTATAAACGAGCTAAAGGGTTTTTATACAGGAGCTCGAACAAACTATGAAAAATGAGGTGAAATTTAAATGGAGATGGATTTTTTAGATCCTCAAGGCGCTGAACATATGCCGGAAATGGCTGATTCCTCTTTCGCGCTAGATTTTTTACTCTCGATCAAAAGTGGGATTCATACTTATGGTATTGCATTATCTGAAACAGCGAATCCCGCATTGAGAAAAGCATTGTACCAGCAAATGGAGCAATCCATTGACTTACATGGTGAGTTATCCGATTTAATGATCAGGAAGGGCTGGCTTTATCCGAACGATGTAGGTAAACAGGTGGAATTAGATTTGAAATCAGCCGATATGGCGGTTAGTATCGCTGGAATGAATCTTTTCCCGAATGATACTGACAGACTCGGCATGTTCGCAACGCCGAATAAATAAAGGAGGAAAAGCATTATGAAGGCCGTAACTTACCAGGGCAATAAAAATGTACAGGTTAAAGAAGTTAAAGACCCTAACATCAAAAATTCAGATGATATAATTGTAAAAGTCACTACTTCAGCGATTTGCGGCTCCGATTTGCACTTAATTCATCAATTAATTCCCAATATGCCTACAGATTATGTGATTGGTCATGAACCGATGGGGGTTGTTGAGGAAGTTGGACCAGGAGTAACTAAGGTAAAGAAGGGAGACCGGGTCATTATCCCCTTTAATGTTAGCTGCGGGAGCTGCTGGTATTGCGACCACGACCTTACAAGTCAGTGTGATAATTCAAATCCTCATGGGGAAATGGGTGGTTTTTTTGGATACTCTGAAACAACTGGTGGGTATGCGGGAGGGCAAGCTGAATATATGCGTGTTCCTTATGGAAACTTCACCCCTTTCAAAATCCCGGAAGACTGCGAGGTAGAAGATGAAAAATTGGTGTTGCTCGCTGATGCAGCATCCACAGCATTCTGGAGTGTAGATCACGCAGGTGTCAAATCTGGCGATACGGTTATCGTTTTAGGCTGTGGTCCCGTAGGTCTGCTTACTCAAAAATTCGCTTGGTTTAAAGGGGCGAAAAGAGTGATTGCTGTCGACCATCTCGATTATCGTTTAGAACATGCAAAAAGGACGAATAAAGTTGAAACCGTAAATTTTGCACAATATGAAAACACTGGCGAATACCTTAAAGAAATCACTAAAGGTGGTGCAGATATCGTTATTGACTGTTCCGGGATGAGTGGCAAAATGACACCGATGGAATATCTTGCATCGGGTCTTAAATTACATGGGGGAGCCATGGGAGGGATTGTAATTGCGTCCCAAGCCGTTCGTAAGGCGGGAACCATACAAATAACAGGCGTTTATGGCGGCCGTTATAATGGATTCCCTCTAGGAGATATTTTCCAAAGAAACGTGGATATAAAAACCGGACAAGCTCCTGTTATTCCTTATATGCCCTACCTTTATAAACTAATATCAGAAGGAAAAGTAGATCCTGGCGATGTAGTAACCCATGTACTTCCAATTGACCAAGCAAAGCATGGGTATGAAGTATTTGATACAAGGACAGATGGATGTATTAAAGTGGTCCTTAAGCCATAAAGATGGTTGTTTTCATTTGGTGGACTATGAGTAAGAAGGGAAGATATCAAACCCTTTTTTAACTTTTTGGAGTAATTTTTTACTTCTGGATGAAATGCGCATAGAAGAAGATTTAAGAAAAGTGAACACCCCTGTCTTGAGAGCTACATTTACCTTATTTAAATTAAGCACCAGAAAAGACGATTTTGCCCACGGTAAGGGAAAATCGCTTTTTTTTGGTGCTCTATGCTATCTTTTTTTGAAAGAGGTTTTTTCATTAAGTAAAACCCACGACCTATAAAAAAATAAGGGGCAAATTAGTTATAGGGTTTTTATTATTTTTTTCTTTTGCCTTTGGTTTCATCCCTTTGATTAACTTGTTTTCTTCTTTGTGCATAAATCTCTCACATGTTTTTCTGTCACTTTCTTAAGTATTTGAGATGGTAATGTCTGTTTAAATCCACTTGCATATTCCGGAAATTTGATCAAAGTGATTACGATGACTGATATCCGAAGAAGATTATCCTCAATAGCTTCCAAGTATTATCTTTTTGTCCTCTCCAATAAACGATCTATGGAATCCTGTATGTGGCTGGAGATCGCAATCTCGGCTCTGTATACATCCCTAGTCCGGATGGCCTCAATGATTTCCATATGTTCCGATGGTGCGTCTTTTTGGTCGATCTCACCTTTGACGTGATAAAACCGGCCTATATGAAGATGACAGTGCATGCCTTTATATGCTTCAAATAAAAACGGGTTTCCTCCAGCGTTCATGATGGCATGATGAAATTGTTGATCTAAATGAGTAAAATCTAGTATTTTTTTGTTGGAAGCACCTGTGTTTGTGGAAAACATTTCATCTGTAAGCGCGGCCATTTCTTCCGTCACGCTTACATTATTTAAGCGGATAATATTCCGGACCGCATGCGTCTCCAGTAATATCCGGGCCTCCAACATTTTCGCCATATTTTCAGTATCTAATATGTCACTGACCCGATACCCCTTATTTGGTTCTAAGATGACTAAGTTCTCAGAGTTCAGACGAGATAATGCTTCTCTGAGAGGTATGGCGCTAATGTTGATTTCCCGGGTTAAATGGCTGATATTGATTTTTTGTCCCGGCGATAAATCCCATTCAAAAATCTTTTCTTTTAATAAATTGTAGACATATTCCGTTGTCTCTCCGCGTTCTTTTTCCTTTATCATTGAAATGCCCCTAACTTAAAAAAATTTCTATGAGAACGAGTGTTATTTCAAATAGATGTAACAATTTAAATTATTACTGAAGTAGCTTTCTTCTTGTTGCCTCTATCAATAAGATAAGGCGAAACCATATTGATATCAAGAATAGAGAGTTTATAAGGGGATCTATAGTTTGTTGGATAGCTAAAAAAATAAATCTTCATTACTGATAATTATATATTATATTCGTAAGTTTTGTAAAAAATTATATATAATATTGTCCGGATTAATATGAATTATTTAATCTGTCGATATTATTTAAAGGTATAAACTCTTTATTTGTAAGGTTTTATTCAATAAAACAGAATCTTTTTAATTTTAAATATTTACAAAATAATATATTATGTGATATATTTTCGGAAATGATTACATACTATTTTTGAGCAGGATTCTATAAATAACAATTAAAGAGTATGGATGGGCAGGCAAAACCTTAAGTTTAAAATGGAAGCGCTTTACGCTTGCCGTTTTCTTGATTGAAATTTATTGAATTAGCAGAAATAACTGTGAAGTGAAAAAATGTAATCGTTATTTTTCAAAGGAGGAATCTTCAATGAGCACATCGCTTGGTAGAAAAAATGCATTTTATGGCCATTTCATAAATGGGCAATGGATATCCGATCAACATACAATCGCTGTTATGAACAAATATGACAAAGAAGAAATTGCCCGGATTGGCAGGGCATCCCGCGAAATTGTTTCTGAAGCGGTGACCAATGCCTTGGAGACCTTTAATACGAGAAAGCTAGATTCCGATCAACGCTACGAGATTTTAATGCGTGCAGCGGAAATCGCGAAAGAAAGAAAAGAAGAGCTGGCGATGATTCTGGTTCAGGAAGTCGGTAAAGTATTGAAGGACGCAAGAGGGGAAATCGATAGAGGAATTCAAACGATGATTGCATCAGCGGAAGAAGCAAAACGGATTGCTGGTACAGGCGTTCCTTTGGGGCAGTCTGGAAACGACAATAAGATGGCTTTCACCATCCGGGTTCCTGTTGGAGTTATCGGTGCGATCACCCCGTTTAACTTCCCGTTCAATCTCACCATCCACAAGGTGGCTCCTGCGTTGGCAGCGGGAAATACAATCGTGTTGAAGCCGGCTGAGATGACGCCGCTCATTGCATGTAAGATAGCAGAAATCTTTTCCGAAGCTGGATTGCCCGCAGGTTTTCTGAATGTGGTCAACGGGTTTGGGCAGGAAACAGGTCAATATCTTTTGGAGGATGAACGAATTGCGATGTTCACTTTTACAGGGAGTCCCAGCGTAGGACGGCACATTAAGAGCAGTACGGGAATTCGTAAGGTTACCTTGGAATTAGGGAATAACTCCCCAAATATCATTCACAAGGATGTCCCTGATTTAGACAGAGCAGTTGAGCTCTGTGTCACGCGGGGGTATGTGAATGCAGGGCAAGCCTGCATCTCTGTGCAGCGAATCTACGTTCATAGAGATATCTGCGATGTGTTTGTGGAGAAGGCAGTCATGGTGGCACAGGGGTTGAAGGTCGGAAATCCTGCAGATTCTTCCACGGACATTGGTCCTATGATTTCCGAGAAGGAAGCAAGGCGTGCGGAAGAATGGATTCAGGAGGCTGAGCGTCTAGGTGCCAAAGTGCTATATGGAGGGAAAAGGAGGGATTCGATTCTAGAACCTACTATATTAATAGATGTGAAACCGGAAATGAAGGTAGTCTGCCAGGAAGTGTTCGCGCCGGTGATCAGCATCATTCCTTTCGATAACATCGAGGAGGCTTTCCGTCAGGCCAATGATACGAAGTTCGGCTTACAAGTTGGTTTATTTACATCCGATATCACTTTAGCCATGCGGGCAACACAGGAACTTCATTTTGGCGGTGTGATCATCAATGATGTTTCTACATACCGTGCCGACATCATGCCGTATGGCGGCGTGAAGGACAGCGGAATTGGCAAAGAAGGGCCGCATTATGCCATGCAAGAGATGACAGACGAAAAACTTGTCGTCATCAATCTATAGACTTTGGAGGTAAGGGATATGAGAAATACATGGGATTTTTATTCTACCGAAAGAATCGTATTTGGAAACGGGGCGATAGGGCAATTGGATTCAATCCTGCAAAGGTTAAAGGCGAAAAACATCTTGCTCGTTACTGACCCAGGGATCAAAAATGCAGGAATCGCAGACAGAATTTCATCGTTGTTGGAACATGCAAATTACGAAACAGTTATCTATGACCAGGTCGTACCGGAGCCTCCGGTAGATTCGGCGATAGACTGTTATGAGTTTGCTAAATCTCAAATGGATATTGATGCAGTAATTGGCCTTGGCGGAGGAAGCAGCATTGATATGGCGAAGATTGTTGCTTTGTTGGTCGCCCATGGCGGACATCCCTTGGACTATTATGGCGGAGAAAACCAGGTTCCTGGACCAATCGCCCCTCTTGTAGCGATTCCGACGACGGCTGGAACCGGTTCAGAAGTGACATCAGTGGCGGTATTGACCGATGTGGAAAATAACCTAAAAGTTGGTATCTCGGATAACTACTTAAGGCCAACCGTTGCTCTACTTGATCCAGAATTAACGTTAGGGCTTCCCGCTTATGTAACAGCATGTTCCGGAATTGATGCTTTGTCACATGCGATAGAGGCATACACAGCCAAACCTTCTGCATATATCCAGGCAGAAGGAAACATTTTATTCCAAGGTTCAATCCCCATAAGCGATGCACTCGCCTACAGAGCTATTGAATTGATTGCAAAAAACCTGCCGATTGCGGTGCAGCAAGGGAGCAATCTCGAGGCACGTTCCAATATGCTAATGGGCAGCCTGCTTGCTGGAATGTCCTTTTCAAATGCAGGTACTGCAGCAGCCCATGCATTGGCTTACCCAATTGGAGGGCTTGTGAAGTCGCCGCATGGAGAGGTGACCGGGCTCTTGCTTCCATATGTCATGGAATATAATGCAGTTGTAGAAACAGAAAAAATGGTGAGGATTTCCCAGGCATTCAATGTTAACTCAAATGGCCTCTCCGATAAGGAAGCTGCTTTGGCTGCTTCAAAAGCTGTGCTTACCCTGCTTGGGGAAATTGGACTGCCTACAAAGCTGACGGAGATTGGGATCAAAGGAGAGGATATTCCCGAAATTGCTGAGAAGACCCTCCAAATCGATCGCCTGATTCGGAATAACCCAAGAATGTCTACCCAGCACAGTTTAGAAGAATTACTTAGAAAAGCTTTATAGATTGCTTGTAAAGGAATGGTGTCCCTGGAAGGTTAAGCATCATAACCATTCATGATGGATCTACAGACCGGGGCGAAAGATTTTCACCATCTAATAGAATATAAATGGAGAGGAAGATGAAAATGTCTCTTATGCCTTTTACATATAGTATGCCGACACGGGTGGAGTGCGGTAACGGAATATCTGGAAAAACAGGGGAGCTAATTAAGGATTTAGGTGTATCGAGTGTGCTGATCGTAACAGATAAAGGGGTTAGAGAAGCCGGTCTCTTACAAGGCATTGAACAATCCCTTGCTTCTGCAAACCTTTTTTTTGAGATTTACGATGAGGTAGAGCCTAATCCATCAGCTCAAACAATCCAACAGGGGACAGTTTATCTTAAGCAACAAAAGATGGAGGCGGTACTGGCTGTAGGTGGAGGAAGCAGCATTGACACAGCCAAGGGCATTGCGGCAATGGCTACTAACCCCGGCCATATCCTGGATTATGAAGGAGTTGGAAAGATTTCCATTCCTCCGCTCCCGATCATAGCAATCCCGACTACGGCTGGAACTGGCAGTGAAGCTACTAATTCGACAGTGGTAACGAATAAGGAAACTTCTTTTAAATTAGGTGTACTTAGTTCACTTCTGTTTCCAAAGCTAGCTATATTGGACCCGGCCCTTACATTAAATTTGCCTCAAGAGATTACTGCAGCTACTGGTATGGATGCTCTGACTCATGCAATTGAATCTTACACCTCCAAATCTGCCAACCCTGTCAGCAAGGCTTTCGCGATGCAGGCCATTAAGATGATCGGTGAAAATTTAACACGATCGTACTTTGTGGGAACGGACATGGAAAGCAGGGAAAACATGCTTGTAGCCTCCCTGTTAGCTGGTGCAGCCTTTTCACAATCCCGCCTGGGGAATGTACACGCCATTTCCCATACATTTGGAGGAGTCTTTAATATCCCGCATGGTATCGCAAATGCAGCACTATTGCCATTCGTCATGAGATTCAACCTGCCGGCATGCGAGGATCAGTATAGAGAAATTGCAATAGCTTTAGGAAGGGATGTAAGCGGTTTATCCAATGCGCAAGCAGCCGAGAAAGCAATCGAAACCATCATCGAAATGAATCGGAGCATGAATATTCCTCTTAACATTAAAGAGCTCGGAGTTTCATTGGACGTTTTGCCGAAATTAGTGGAAGATTCCATGCGAAGCGGTAACGTGGTCGTTAATCCAAGGCTGACGAAGGCATCGGATATCCAACTGATTATAGAGAAGGCTTATGAGGGGGACTTTGAAGGTTTTAATTATGGTAATCGAAATACAATCAGAGCCAAAAGTTCAGAAACAGCCGTGAATGTTTAAAACCTTTGAAAATCACCTGAAATTTTAGGGGATATGAATCAGTTTCCCCTTCCCGATTTTTTTCGGACATATGGATTTCCCGCAGCATTTTTTCTACCTGAATATAATTATCTAATGAGGTGACGTATGAAAAAGACCAATGGAAGATGGCTTGTAGTGGTACTCCTTTTCGTCGCAACAACAATCAATTATATGGATAGGGCAATTCTTGGTATTGCAGGACCCTCGATGATGAAGGATCTTTCGCTTTCGGCAATAGAATTCGGGATATTGGGGTCAGCGTTCTTTTGGTCGTATGCCCTAATGCAGATCCCGGTCGGGGTAATCGTTGATAAATTGGGGGCACGCTTAACGTATTCGATTGCCATCGTTTGGTGGTCGCTCTGTACGGTGTTTACTGGAATGGGGCGTTCGCTTGGCGGACTGATCGGTATCCGCGTTTTAATGGGAATCGGAGAGGCTCCAGCGTTTCCAACCAATACGCGCGTTATTTCAGACTGGCTGCCGTCACACGAAAGGGGTATTGCAAACGGGATATTTAATTCTGGTACTGCTATCGGGATTGGCATAACAACACCCATTTTAGCATGGATCATCCAGACTTGGGGATGGCAAGCATCTTTTGTGGTAATTGGATCCATCGGTTTTGTATGGCTGGCATTCTGGTTATTCTTTTTCAAAAACCATCCAGAGCAAAGTAAGATTGCAAACGAGGCCGAAGTAGCCTATATCATAGAGGAGCAAACTCAAACCGAAAAAGCGAAGACACTAAACTTCTCACCATTTAAATTCTTTAAATTCAGAAGTGTTTACCCTATGTTATACGGCTTGTTCGCCCATAACTATCTTACGTATTTAATGATGACTTGGCTTCCCACTTATCTTGTAGTCGAAAGGGAAATGACTCTTTTAAAAGCCGGTTTTTTTACGATGCTACCTTGGATCATGTCCTTTCTGGGAAATATTTCAGGAGGAGTGTTGTCGGATTTCTTAATTAAAAGAGGCTGGAATTCCATCAAAGCAAGAAAAACTGTTTTAACCATCGGCATGCTTTTTCCATTAGCCATAATACCGACTATCTATACAGACAGTGCCATAATGGCACTTACGTATATCTCAATAGCAATCGGCGGTGAAGGATTGGCTGCGGGTATTCTCTGGGCCACTGTTTCTGATGTTGCTCCAAAGGGTGCGGAAGGAAAGCTTGCAGGGCTGCAAAACTTCGTGGGGAACCTCGCTGGCTGGATTGCCCCAGTAGCAACAGGGATCTTAATAGCGAAGTTCAATAATTTCAATATAGCCCTGATCATACCTGTAGTCATTTGCCTAATTGCTGCTGTGGGGTATACATTCGTTCTTAAAAATGAAAGGATTTCGATTAACACGGACATTGACGGGGGAACTAAAGTTTCAGGACTCTAATCTTTTTGTGTATTTAATGAAGGCTTTGCAAATCCAACGAAAAAAAGGAGACATATATTTATGCTGAAAACTAGTGGATTGGTCAATTTAACTGAACTGAAAATGTATGTAAACGGTGAATGGACTGCAGCACATAACGGAGAAACTTTACCAGTAACAAATCCATCAACAGGGAAAGTTGTGGCAAGGATTCCAAATGGAGGACGCCAAGAAACGAATGCGGCAATAACAGCTGCTGAGGAAGCGTTTAAAACCTGGTCAAAATTGACAGCACAGGAACGCAGTAAATATCTAAAGAAATTGCATGACCTTATGCATGAATATAAAGATGAATTAGCAGAAATCATGAGTATGGAAATGGGCAAGCCCTTTACGGAAGCCCGGGGTGAAGTGGATTTTGCTGCAAGCTACCTGGAATGGTTTGCTGAAGAGGGCCGCCGGATTTATGGGGAAACGATCCCTGCTTCTGCCGTAAATAAAAGGCTATCGGTGATTCGCCAGCCGATTGGAGTGGTTGCTTCCATTACCCCTTGGAATTTCCCGTTGGCCATGATGACGCGGAAAGTAGGACCTGCCATGGCCGCTGGATGTACAGTCATTGTCAAACCTGCAAAACAATCTCCTATTAGTGCATTAGCTTTTGGTAAATTGGTAGAAATGGCGGGAGTGCCTGCTGGAGTGGTCAGTATCGTGACAGGGAGTGCCGGACCTATCTCGGATGAAATTTTTGAAAATCCGGTAGTAAGGAAAATATCTTTTACCGGATCTACTGAAGTAGGAAAATTGCTGGTTACCAAGTCAGCCCCGCAGCTCAAGAGACTTTCCCTAGAGCTTGGAGGACACGCGCCCTTCATCGTTTTTGAGGATGCTGATTTGGAAGCCGCAGCAGCTGGTGCCGTTGCAAGCAAATTCAGGAACACCGGACAAACGTGCGTATGCGCCAATCGAATTTATGTCCACCGTTCTGTCATCGATGAATTCTCTTTACTTTTTGTTGAAAAAGTAAAAGCTCTAAAAGTCGGAAATAGCATCGATCCAACCGTTGAAGTCGGGCCGCTTGTCAGCAGTGATGGCCTGGAAAAGGTAGAGGAACATGTACAAGATGCCTTGGAAAAAGGTGCCAGACTTCTTTGTGGCGGACAAAGAGGTGAAGGGGAATTGGCTGATGGATTATTCTATGAACCGACCGTACTGGGTGGTGTGAACAAGGATATGCTCATCACATACCAGGAAACATTTGGACCAGTCGCACCAATCATCCCGTTTGATACAGAAGAAGAGGTGATCGAACTTGCCAACAATACAGAGTACGGGCTGGCCGCTTATTTTTACACACAGAATATAAGCAGGGGAGTCAGGGTATCCGAAGCTCTGGAGTTTGGCATCATCGGCTACAACGACGCCATTCCCACCGTTGCACAAGCCCCATTTGGCGGCATGAAAGAAAGCGGCATGGGGAGGGAAGGCGGCCATCAAGGCCTTGAAGAATATTTAGAAGAAAAATATATATCGATGGGTTTTTAAAATAGGGCAAGAAAGGGCTTAAGGTGAAGTCGAATCCTTAAGCCTTTCCTTATTTACCTCATAAGAAGTCTATTTCAACACACGCTCCCCATTGCTTAACAACCTCAGTTACAGAACCTAAGGCCGGGTTGCTTTACATCCTAAGACAAATAAAAAATATCCTGAATTTTTGAAATGGTAACATGCAAGATGAATGTTACAGTTATGAAGTTTCGAGTTTATAGATAAAGGTAATGTTAGAAAAGACTTTGTGAGAATAATTAGAAAAGAACGGAACTTGATTCAAATGGTAAAGTAATTATTTTACTAAAGTCAGATTCGAATGTATTAACGGAGAAAGAGGATTTTACTATGATGCAGAAGAAGAGAAAATATTAGACCCTGGATGCCATATCCCTAACTTGATAAGCCTTTCCTGTTTGCTATAATTACCCTGTTCGTTTACGAAAGGTTTTTTTTTATAAGATGCACTTATTATCACGTTCGTTAAAGATAAAAATTACTTTACGAACGTTCGTGCTTTCTTTGAAATTCCACGAATAAGCAACTTTCGATAAATAACCATGTAAAGGTAAATTTACGCAGCTCAAGAGGGAAGACCATTTCCGGTTTATAGGCAGAGGCATTACGAGCAATCCCTACTAGGACACAGGCGAGTTTTCCACAGTGTTTCGTGATAAATTTCATTTTTTTAATCTTCTTCACTTTAACATTATGCGTGTGTAGGGCTTTAAACTCGGGGTTATTTATCACCAAACTCATGGACGTAAGGAAGAGGTACTGCCGCAGGCCGATCTTCCATGTTTGAAAAGAACCATTTGGACTTTCCACTTTTCAGACCTTGCCTCAGCGAGATGCAATCCTGCATGACGAATGAGCGCATTCCCATGAACAAATCCACTCAGATCTCCAGCTTCTCCTAAAATGCCCGCCAGTGAAATCTCGCTGATTCCTTTAATGGCAAGTTATTTCTTAACGAATGAAATCCATTCCAAGCCGTTTGTGACTCCTTGCGTCACTCTTTCAAGTTGGGATGAAGCGAGATCATATTCCTCTAATAACTGTCCAAGTGAAGTTTATACGCATGAAGGGCTTGTTTCGTATGAACGCTTAGCTAATGCAAGCTGGGACAGAGCTTTTTTATGCGCGGAATGTCACTTCATACATGACTTTCACCCGGTTACGATATCCTGAGGCTCATAGTAGGGCTTCCTCCTTAAGACTTTGAGTGAGATTGGTCTCTATACTCATATCTTACTGAGGGCTCTATTTTTTTCAAACCTGATATTTAACGATCTTCAGGAATGCTAACGGTGCCTGGGAAATTGACAGAATTGCTTTTTTGATTATCCTCGTGAGTTCATGTGGTTTCATTATCATTACTACCACACCTTTTCGGAATGAGCTATTTCTAATGCAATTTGCATATCCGAATATGTGGTTGTGGCTTTAAAAAACATATGCAGACATCATATTTTACCTAGTTTGATATTTGTATAAATCAAAAGCAAAGGGGGAAAATGAAATAAGAAATAATGAAATTTGAAAGGGAAGATGAGAAATCACGAACTCAATAATAGTAGAAATAAATGAGGCTTTTAAAGATGCAGAAGACTTTTTCATAGAACCGTTTATTTTGGATGGTGAAGCTGCCCTTTTACTTGGTTTACATTCAATAGTTAACCTTATAAAAACAAAAGAAATATTAAAAAAAGATATGGATACCAGTGAAGCGATTCATTCAGTAAAAGTAAAAAGAACTCTTTTCAAGAGAAAATGTGTTGAAATAAATAGTGAAGAAGCAATAGAGGCTATTATTCAGGGTAAACTCATTGTTTATTCAAAAGAAAAAAATATAATGTTGCAATTTGAACCACTTCCTAAAGAATTGACCCGATCAATTGAACCACCTGCTAATGAAAACGTATTACAAGGTCCTTTAGATTCTTTTATTGAAGATATGTCAACAAATATAGGAATAGTGAGAAAAAAAGTTTCCACTGCTCAGCTCTCAGTTAAAACCTATACGGTAGGAAGTGATCAAAAAAAGAATTTATCAATAGTTTATTTGAATGACCGAGCAGATAAAAGTATGATCAAAAAGATCATTTCACATATTGAAATGAATCAACATACAAATATTCTCTATCTTCAGCATCTTTATCGTTTTATGGGTATGCGGAAATGGGAGGTTATCCCTCAGTTTAATAACACAGAAATGCCATTGGAAGCAGTAGATGGTTTAAACAAAGGTAAGGTCATTCTATTCGTTGACGGTTATCCCTTTGCGCTTATCTTGCCACATTTATTATGGGATATGTTTGTCCAGGCGAATGATCGTAACTATGCTTACCCAATTATGGGCGCCATCCGATTTTTACGTGTTCTTGGTGCTTTGATTACCCTTATATTGCCAGATATCTACGTGGCCCTTGTTGCTGTAAATCCTGAGATATTAAAAATTGAACTGGCTCTATCAATTGCTCAGAGCAGGGAGGGAATACCCTATCCCCCTTTTGTTGAAATTACAATTATGCTCCTTATTATAGAGTTAATTATTGAAGCGAGTATAAGGCTTCCGCTCAGTATCGGGCCAACGGTAACAATGGTAGGGGGAATTGTCATTGGACAAGCAGTAGTAGACGCAAAGCTGGTTAGCAACCTTTTAATTATCATTGTAGCAGCAACCTCAATTGCGAATTCAACCGTTGTAGGGTTTCAAAATGCCTTAATCCTGCGTTTACTTAAATATGTAGTTGTTATTTTTGCTTCAATCTATGGCGTGTTGGGCATATTATCCGGTCTGGTATTCATAAGCGCTTACTTTGCAAGTCGAGAGATTTTTGGTATTCCATACACCAGTTTAGCTAAGAGGAGAGGGGAAATTGGATAAAAGCCTTCAGGTTATATGCATGGGGTTAATGTCTCATTTTGGTCTTATTTTTTTCATTTATCCAGAAAGAATTATTGCCAGCACACACAAAGGTCACTGGGAACCAATTTTAATTCAATGTGTCATATTTATTCTGTTTTTATCGCTTTACCTAAAGGGGCTTTCTTATTTTCCCGAACAGAATATTATTAGTATTTTAAAGATATTAGGTAAAGCTTTTTCTTTCACATTACTTTTTCCTGTACTTCTTTACTTAGTCATAACTACTATTGAACTTGTTAGTGCCTATGCAGAAGTGACCAACATTATCTTTTTGGCGAATACTCCTACATGGGCAATTATTACATTAATGAGCGTTATTTCAACTTATATCGCCATAAAAGGAATAGAAACCATCTTACGTACAGCCTTATTAATATTCTGTATCTTTTTCCCGTTAATCTTACTTATGCTTTTGATTTGCTTTCAAGACATTGATTGGCATAATGCCTTTCCGATTATGGATACCGACTTTTCTTTTTTTCGACAACCTCCCTATTATACAAGTTTTTTTTCTTTCGCCATTGTTTTTTCATTTTTAGGTTTTCTTCCTAAAAAAATATCGTATAACTCTAAAAAAATCATGTTAGCAGTCTTTTTTCTTATCCCATTTTTTTTCTTATCCGTTTATTTACCTCTCTTAACCTTTGGAAATGAAACGGCTAGTACGCTGCTTTTTCCCTTTATAACCACATTGGATAAAGTTCAGCTTCAATGGCTTATATTTGACAGGGCTACCTTGTTTTTTGCGTTAAGCCTAGTTACCTTCATCATGTTGCTCACTTCCTTACTTTTATGGCAGTCCTCAATAATAATGAATCAATATTTCCCGAGATTAAAGCAAAAATATCATATTGTAGCCTTATCTGTTAGCATTTTTATCATTTGCTTATGTATTCCTAGTTGGCAAGAGACTGAAAAGTTGCTATGGTGGAATACTGCTTTCCGTTTTTATATTTTAATCGTACTCCCTTTAATTATATTCCTCATCGGTGTAAGGAGAATAAGACTATCATGAGAAGTATTATAATTTGTTCTAAACTAGTACTTAGTCTATGTATATTAATGCCATTAAGTGGTTGCTGGGATATTAAAGACATTAATCATCGAGCCTTTCCGATTGCAATGGGAATTACTAAAGAAGGAGAAAAATTCAAAGTCTTACTTCAAATTCCTATCTCTTCAGAGGGTGTTCAGAAACAGACAATTGTCAAAGGAACAGGATTAACCATTTTAAAGGCTGTAGAGGACATTAGAACTAATATGGAAAGCGGTGTAGACTTATTGCACATAAGGGTAATCATATTTGATCGAAAATTAGTAGAAGAAGGAGGGATGGAAGAACCGATTAACACGTTTATGAGAATTCGTGAAATATCTTCAAAAACAATAATCGCAATATGTGATGATAATATAGATACTTTTTTCTTAACACTCAAAAAAATCTAGAAAAAGGGATAAATCTTTATGAATTTTTTGAGAAATATGCAGGTTGGACTCCACAAATATCTTTAACACGTCTATGGCATGTTTATCGAGCTCTTAATTCCTACACACAAAATGTAGCAATTCCTATGGTCAGATCAGGGGAAAACACGCCAGTTACATATGCAGGTTCTGCAGTGATGAACAAAGGAAAAATCGTTTCTAAAATGGATCCTAAAGAAACCCTCCTTTTTAATGCCTTTCATGGGAACAGTATGAAGGGAAGGGTAGAAGTAATGGAACATGCAACCATCATGATTGTTGGAAATACAGGTTTTCATAAAGGAGAATTAAGAAATCATATTCCATATATGTTCTCAACGATTCGTTTAGATGTAGTTATTCAAGAGAGAAGAGGAGAAGTTTCCAATGCAATAATAAAAAAAGAGCTGGAAAAGGTGATGGCAAATCGTTTTGATGGAATGCTGAAACGATTTCAAAAGCACGAAACAGATGTCTTTGGTTTGGGGCAATACTACAGAAATGAAATTCCTTATGAGGAATTGAAGGACTGGCGAAAGAAATATTATCCCAATCTAGAAATGAAGCTTACCATTCATACTACAATACAAAACGAGGGAAATATAAAGACTATAATTGACAAATAGATATTGGATATCATATAAAAAATGGATAGGCTTTAATTTTAAAATGATCATTATCAAGAGCCCCATGCATCATTGTGCACTTTTTGAAGTGGAAATACTACAGTTTATGCTCTACTTCAGATAGTTTATATTTTTAATCTTTTAAGAAATAGTGAATACTTTAGTACTTGTTAATTATTAGGTACTTGGGAAACTCCCCAATAAACACATGAAATCAAGAAAGGACATCCAGACTTTTTAACACCTACTCATTTTATAGTTTTATTAGTTTAACCTTGGTTGCAAGTATTCCACCCGAGCTTTCTATAATTGTGCTTCTATGAATGAGAATACTAATATTGAGAAAAGGGGCTGTCTAATAAGTCCCTAAAATAAAACAGGAGAAGAAAAACGATTCGTTTTTCTTCTCCTGTTTTTCTAGTTTTATAATTATTCATTAAATCTGAGTATATATCTATCGGTGAACTGGCTCGAATAACTGATTTGAGATACGGTACTTTAAAATATTGTACCGAATCTAATTTAATTCCATTTGAACAATTAGATGAAAACTTAACACGTCGTTACTCTCGAGAAGCAGCAGTGGAAAGCGTTGAGACTATTAAAAGCTTAAAGAAATCTGGTATATCCATTGCTGAGAATAGAAAGAAAATACCGAAACAAAATTAACAAAATATAACTTTTAGAGTATCGATTTGATCAAAAAAGGATTACTACCTTAGAATCATTACGTCCGTTGAACAACCATTAATAGAAAAAAGTACCGGTTACACCCTTACCGTGGTGAGAACCGGTTATTTTTTACACAAATCTCCTTAGCGTTTTAAATTCGCTTTTTGCTGGTGGTGCCCGCTTAATGAACTAACGTTCTACAAGCACAGTGTTTTCGAACTATGATGAACTTCTAAAGGAATTTTTTGAAACTTGTTGAATTTCTTTAGGTAATGTTCAATGAAAGGTGGAAAACAATGAAAATAGCCAGTTCTCCTATCAATAGTAAAATAAACAATGTTTTTATCCATGTTAAAGAATTAAAGAAATCAGTTGAATGGTATTGCAATCTCCTTGGCATCTCGCGAAATAATGACTCTGTAGAATCACCTGTTTACAATATTCCTGTAACAAGTGAAACTGGATTAACTTTAGATGACCATACGTTTGATCCTAATTTCATATTTAAGCCATCCAATAATGTCTTATTTAATTTCTACGCAAAAGATATAGACGAAGCTTACCAATTTATCAAGAGTAATAACATAGCTATTGTTAAAGAAATAGAGCGTATTGGAAATTTTGCTTATTTTAACTTTCAAGACCCAGATGGTAATGTACTTATGATTTGTAATGGCTAATGTTCTTAGGGAGTAGCCGGCTCACTACTCCCTTTACTTAAGTTTTTTTCGCACTTCCTTTTAACTTCACAGTTTGTGTCAACTCTACAATATGGCGGTTGCTGAAGCTGCCTTTTCTTATGGCAGGAGACAGATTTATTTTCTAACCAGGCTGCTGGACGGGAGCAAATCAAAATAGTTTTTATGTTAGTTCTAAAATTGACTGCAAACGTAAATTCAGACGCTCTCATTCCCCGTCTTGAAGAGCCAGTGGAAGCTTGAATCACTTTATCGAAACTCCCATGTTTCTCCTGGACTAATAAACCCACAGCATCCATCACGATAGAAAAATTTATCAAGAACCAGGCACTACAAAAAATTTTCATCATATATAGGTGATATCCGTTCGGATTTGATGAGGAGGATATCATGCAACCTATGTTACCTATGGAAAGATATTTTGGGCAGTTTGAACTGGTGCATGCTTTTTATGGGGCTATGCCTACAGGTGTCAGCGTTTCCGAAACCGGTCGTATTTTTGTATGCTTTCCGAAATGGGGAGACGACGTTCAATTTACTGTGGCAGAAATTGTTGCGGGTGAATTGCAGCCTTATCCCAGTGTAGAAACCAATTTAGTTAATACTGGGAATATTACGATGTCTTTCGTCAGTGTCCAAAGTATCGTTGCTGATGGAAGAGGAACACTTTGGGTACTAGATACAGGGGCACCAAATTTTTCTGAACCTATTCAAGGGGGAGCAAAACTAGTTGCTGTTGATTTAAGCACGAATACAATAAGGAGAGTATATACCTTTACAGAAGAGGTTGTCTTGCCAACAACTTATCTGAATGATGTCCGTTTGGATTTTCGGGTTGGAAGAGCAGGCTATGCATATATAACGGATTCTTCTTCCAGAGGGCCAGGGGCTATTATCGTCGTAGATTTAGAAAATGGGAACGCGTTTAGACGGTTAAATGGGGCAATATCAACTTCACCTGATCCCTATTTTTTACCGAAAGTAGAAGGTGAAATTTTGATGAATCGAAACCCGGACGGCTCGACTTTCCCATTTAGATTGGCTTCCGATAGTTTAGCGATTTCTCCTGATGGAAAGGTTTTATTTTATGCACCGCTAACCAGCCGTCAGCTGTTCTCGATCTCAACAGAAGCCCTAAGAGACAGAAGGATACAGGACCTGAATTTATCCCAATATGTGCAGTATTTGGGGGAAAAAGGTGCGTCTGATGGAATGATCACCAGCGCAAAAGGAATCGTTTATGCGGGAGACTATGAAAACAATAGTATCCGGAAGATATTGCCGAATGGCGCAATGGAAACCATCGCACATGACCCGAGAATTTTATGGCCGGATACTTTTTCGATTGGCCCCGATCAATACTTATATGTCATTGTGAATCAATTACATCGGCAGGCGAGATTTCATTATGGAAGAGACCTCCGGGAAAAACCATATAGTTTACTTCGTATGAGAATTGATGAATTCCCCGCTCCTACCTTTTCATAGTAATCGTAAACGAAGGTAGCTATCCCCCACCAGGGAGCTGCCTTTTTTGTCAGATATACCCGCAACTGTCCTATAATAAAGAGGTGACTTAACTCAAATTGAAAAGCCTGCTTCATCTGAGACTTTAAAATATAAATAAAGCACCATAGGCATGAAGCTACATAAGTATCAACTTACGGTAAGAGGAAAAGTTTTGAACAAAACTAGGAGGTAATCATGGGAAGAGTAGTTCACCTCGAAATTCATGTGGATGACATGGAACGGGCAAAGAAATTTTACAAAAGCGGAAGCGGAACGCGTTCGCATGGGCGGTCTTGCTAAAGCGGACGCGCAAAGTGCACAAGGTACCACAGAAACGGAAATCATCAGGTTAAAAGGGGTAGCAGAAGCAGAAGCCAAGCAGAAAATAGCTGAAGCATTTGAACAGTTCGGGCAAGCCGCCGTAATGGACATGATTTTGAAAATGCTGCCGGAACATGCAAAACAAGTGGCTTTTATCTTTGGTTCATTCACAGATAGAACATGGCTATGTTACTTGCGACTTAGAAAGCGTTATGATTTAATTTGTAATCTAAAATTTCCAAAAACAGCCCACACTTTAAAGTTTGTGCTGTTTTTGGTTTTCTATCTAATGATTGATGAAATTATTCCAGTGAAGTAGTATTGGAGAGGTACACTGATTATATGGAATATTTACAGTGGGAATGATATTGGAGTTGGATAAGCATGTATGTTTTATTACATATTTCATATAGGATTTTCACTAGACTTAGAGCTTAGTAATGGTGAAAAAATTAAGCACAAGGCGCTGGCCGATAAAAAGAAGAGAGCATCTGTAAACTACACAGATGCCCTCCTGATTTTCTCCAAGATCCATTATTAATCTCACAATGAAGTATTTAATCTACCGGACGGTCATCAAAATCATAGTCTACCGTACCAGGAGCTACACGTGCATTTGTTAATGCCGGAGTTTCCGGACGGGCAATTTGATACACACTGGCACCGACAATTTCAGCTGCTTGCTGCAATTTTTCTTTCGATATCTTATCCAGTGTATCTGTAGGCTGGTGATACCAAGGCTCTACAGGGGAATGGATAAACAAGGCGGATGGAATGCCAAGCTCATGGAATGGTTGGTGGTCACTCCTGCCCAGCTGTCCATAAGGAATCGCAACATCCATCGTTCTGGCCCCTGCTGAGGAACCCAGGTCCGTCACAAGGTTTTTCATTCCATCAATGGTATACATAATCAAACCACCTGCAGGATTATCCTCGCCAGCGTCACGTCCACCTATCATATCCATTTGGAAGTGAGCCACCATGCGGTCTACATCCTCTTTGGGAAGGGAATCAGCATAGAAGGATGATCCAACGAGCCCTCTTTCCTCAGATCCGAACGTGAGGAAGCGAATTTCAGTGTCAATTGGGGTTTTGGCCAGGATCCTTGCCAGTTCCAGCACAGCTGATACACCAGAAGCATCATCGTTTGCACCAGGGCCGCCCGGGACAGAATCATGATGGGCTCCAACAGTCACGATTTGACCATTATCCTTATTGGCTTTTGGTTTTAGGGAAGCGATGACATTGTAGGATGTCTTTTCGATTCTTTCAGCTTTTCCCACTTCAAGAGTGGACGTGATTTGTTTAGTTTTAAGCTGTTCGACCAACTCTAACCCTTGGGCTTGGGTAATGGCTACAGCAGGTATATTTTGCCCCGCTGATACTTGTCCGAAATTATTTCCTGATGGTGAGTTGTTGTACATTAAAACGCCAACCGCTCCTTTATTTAGGACATTCTGAACCTTTTCAACAAAGGTGATGTCCCCACGTTCAACTAGTGCAATTTTCCCAGATACATTTTCTCCAACTTCCTCTGGCTTTGCTTTTCCAACATTAACAAGTTCGGCCGTTACCTTTCCGCTGATACTGCCGCTAAGGGCACGCGGTGTTCCTCCTAAATCACTGTCACCAATTTTCACTTTTACATTTTGCACCGTATCATAGATGGGAAAAGGCTGAACCTTTGTTTCGAAACCAAGACTCTTAAACTGACTTTCTATGTATTTGACTGCACGGAGCTCCCCTTCTGTACCAGCAGCTCTCGGTTGCTCTGATAGATAGGCAATCGTATTATACATATTGTCCGCACTAATTTTTTTGATAACTTTGTTATCAAAAGCTGTGTCAGACTGGGCATTTATTGCTCCGCTAGTTTGTGCAAATACTGTACCGGTTGATAGAACCATACCCGCAGCTAATAGTACTGTTAGTGATTTTCTATACATATAATCCCTCCTTATTCATAATCTTCCTAATTATGTATTTAACTGAATAGTTTGTAAATGAGTCATTAGTCTTTAAATTCCGAACATCAATCGGTTTCTGACACCCGCTCTCCCTTAAGATTATGCCGCAAAGAAAAAGCGATCCTTCTTAATGAAGAATCGCATCATGTACTGAAGCCATCAATATATTGTATTGTAAAAAAATGATCAAACATTCAAATCTATCAACCTCATTTTAACCTAACTTTTGAAAAGCAATACCGTTTAGTCCAAATGACAATTTGAAAAAGATAGGGAATCCAATTCTTTCTGGACTAGAAAATCTATGAACGATCTTGGAATGACTTCGGATAAATCATGTAAGAAATCAGTCCGTATTGTCGATAAGGGAGTCCGCCGACAAAACGGGGATATTATACGTTAAGTAATTTTTAGTCTAAAAAGTCGATTCACTTAATATTCACTTTTATTATTGATTTTACCATTTCCTAAAATATTCTAATGTTCAAACCTTCACAAATTGTTCACAACAACAATGAAAACGCTTACGATTTTCATTGTATAATATATATATCCTAATTGATTTCATAGTTTTGCACCAATTATCATACAATTTTAAATAAATAATTGAATAGACAGAAAGGAGATAATCAGGTGATCTTAAAATCGTTGAAAAAAAAGGGCATAACGACCATCATTTATTATAAAGAAGGAGTATTAAAAACATGCAAGGGTCAATTGCATAAACTTAACCTTAATGAACAAACCCTTTCCTTAAAGGATGAAAATCAAAAGATTTTCTCTATTCGTTTATCTCGTATTATGGAAATCTATTAATTTAATTGCTTTCAATTAACATATTTAAATTACAATTATATTTATTAATCCCGAATCTCTAGTTTATTACTAGAGGTTTTTTTTTCATATATGGAAAGCTGGTCAGTTTAGTATTCCTGTAGTTAGTAATTTTTCAGTTTTGAAAAAAATGGGGCTCCTCATTTCCGGATTGATAAATAAAGTTTTTATACTATGGCCAGTATCCTTCGTATGGAATTCCTCAAAATGGTGTTCGTAAGAAAGGCTGGGGCGATTAACTATGGAATGTATGGAGTGATTATATAAAAAATTAATATTTATATGAGATAATTTTTCGGGTTTGTTTCCCCAGGAAATAATCGTCTTTAATGTCAAGTTTTCTATAATTCCCCGAATCAAACCCCATTTACTTCACAAGAGCGGAGTAGTTGGGTTTCGTTATTATTTAATTCCAATCACTAATCTAGTTCGTACAGCTTCAGTAATAATGGATGTCAGATTATTAATTTTGAGATTACGTACGGTAAATAAAAGACTAATCGCTTCCACTGAAGAAATTGGAGTTCCCCTAATAATTAACTATCAAAGAATCGTTAAAATTAACGATACGGCGAAGACGCTTAATTGTTTCATTAAACTTTAAAGTGGTAAATAGGTAGTATCAAACTAGCAGGGAGGTATTAAAATGAGAGTTCTGGTAATAGGAACAGAGGACATGACCGGAGAGCACGTTGTAAAACAGCTGGCAGACAGGCACCATAACCCGGTAGCACTGGTAGGAGCAGAAAATAAAGTTGAGGAAATGATTAAACTTGGAGCAAGAGATGTAGTTTCTTTGGAAAAAAGGGATTTTTCCAGTGCCTTTTCGGGCTGTGAAGCAGTGATTTACCTGAGTAGCGCCAGTCCCCGGACTGGGGAGGGAAAACCAATACTGGTTGACCATCAGTCAGTAATAGACTCAGTTGAGGCTGCTAAGAAACATGGGGTGAAGCGCTTTGTTCTGATGAACACCATGCGAGCAAAAGAAATGGAGAGCAAGAATTCTAGTACAAATGATGTCAAGTACCACTCAGAAGAGCTATTAAAACAGGAAAAGCTTACATATACGGTCATACGGACAAGTATGCCTGTGGATAAGCCGGGACTAGGTAAAGTTGAAGCTGGACCATCAATTGTGAATGACAAAGGCGAGATACCAAAAGAGGATATTGCTTCTGTATTGGTCAAAGCGCTGGATACTGAAGAAGTATTTAATAAAACGTTCCATGTAACTTCTGGCGAAATTCTGATTGATGAAGCACTCCAAAGATTATAGATAACTCGAGTAACTTGTACAAAAATAAGAAGCAAAGGGTGATAAAATGTCCAAGTTAAAAAATTACCTTCCTACAGTTTTAAAAGGATCTGCCGTTTTAGGGACAGTTGCGGCCGCAGCGTACTTTTACCGAAAGGATGATACACAAAAACAACATTCAATCCTGAGGAATTTCCCCCTAATCGGCAGAATTAGATACATGACAGAGCAAATAGGACCTGAACTTAGGCAGTATTTATTTGAAAATAATAATGAAGGCACCCCTTTCTCAAGAAAGGAATTCGAGGATGTTGTAAAAGCAGGAAAATATAAGGAGCGTTTAATCGGATTTGGATCGGAACGTGACTTCAATGAGGCTGGATACTATATTCGAAATAGTATGTTTCCCAATCTCCGGGAAGAATTGAGAATAGATAATAGCCAAAAAATCAATACAAAGGTATATGAAGTAGATGAGGAAGGTCTATTGACCAGAAAGGAGAAGCGCGAAGATAGACAAATAGAACCGTACTTTTTACGAGACGAGGATGCTGTCATAATCGGAGGGGATACATGCCGGAATCCCTTTAAATTAAAGGGGCTCGTAGGACAGTCTGCAATGAGCTACGGGGCACTCGGTGAGAATGCCATCACTGCACTGTCGAGAGGATTAGGGCTTGCAGGAGGAACATGGATGAATACTGGTGAAGGTGGTCTTTCCAAATACCATCTCTCCGGAAATCCCGACATCATGATGCAAATCGGTCCGGGACTGTTTGGAGTAAGGACACCAGGTGGGGAGTTCTCCTGGGAAGAATTCAAGAAGAAAAGTGAAATCGAGCAAGTAAAGGCATTTGAAATTAAGCTGGCACAAGGTGCCAAAATCAGAGGTGGGCATATTGAAGGACAAAAGGTGACAGAAGAAATTGCCCAAATCCGCCTGGTAGAACCTGGCCAAACGATCAATAGCCCTAACCGGTTCTATGAATTCAAGAATTTTAATGAATTGTTCGAATTTGTGGAAAGAATGAGGGATGTAGGCGGAAAGCCTATCGGTATCAAAATTGTTGTGGGGGATCTTGATGCACTTGAGGAAATGACGAAAACCATGAGAGATACAGGTAAAGGGCCGGATTTTATCACGGTGGATGGCGGGGAAGGCGGAACTGGGGCAACCTATCAGGAGCTTGCAGATGCAGTCGGACTCCCAATTATGTCAGCCTTGCCACTTGTAGATGAGATGTTAAAAAAATATGGTGTACGAAACCGGGTCAAGCTGATTGCATCAGGTAAGCTGACTTCTCCAGATAAAGTGGCGGTCGCTTTAGCGATGGGGGCAGATTTAGTCAATATAGCCCGTGGTTTTATGATTAGCGTTGGCTGCATCATGGCTGAAATCTGCCATACAAATCATTGCCCTGCAGGAGTAGCCACAACTGATTCAAAGTTGCAGGAAGGTCTGGTTATTGAGGAAAAACAATACCGAGTCGCCAATTACGTGATTTCCCTCCGCGAGGGGCTATTTAACCTTGCAGCTGCCGCAGGTATAGATACTCCGACCAAATTTGAACGAAAACACATCGTTCACAAGGATGAGTGGGGAAGAGTTTCCCCTGTCCGGGACATCACCCTCACTCCCGAAAAAGTGGAGAAGTTAAGAAATAAGGAAAAAGTGGAGAAATAGCTTGGCGGGATTTTTATTTTTACTATATAGAAGAAACTCGTCAAAAAGGTAAGCCTTTGCTCAATGCAGCAAAGGCTATTTAAGTGCGTCCGGCATTGGTGCAATGTATAGGGGGGAGCAAGTCAGAGCTGTTTCCTGTAGAAGCGCTTAAAGTTGGTGCAATATTGTATTGAATGAAGAAGGAGCGGCATTTCTTCAATATATATGTGCGTGTGAATGACCCCGTGAACTATACCCGTTGATTTGGATGGGGCAAAAGGAGAGAGCCGAATCAGGCATCAAGATTAATCTTAACCGTAGGGTGAAGTTGCTTTACGACTTTATGAATATAAGTTTATGGATGTTTCCCCCAAGCTTCAGAGAGGTAACTGGCAGGAAGTCATCCGATTGGCAGGACAGAAAGTGGGCTGGAAAGTCTTAATCGATTTTTATTTCAGGTTAGAATTGAATTAAAAAATGGAATGTTACTTTTTCAAATACAGGGGTCTTTATTAGTTACGAAAAATAAACAACCAAGGGAGAAATCTTATTGGTTGTTTATTTTTTATTTGGCTCCTTTCGCAAAGATTGTTGTTTTTAAACGAAACTATTTAAGGTTGATTGGAGCGGAAGTGCGAGTCTCCTGCGGGTGCAGCGGGACAGGTGAGACCCCACAGGCGTTTACGCCGAGGAGGCTCACCGCCCGCCCCGCGGAAAGCGAGCATCTGGAGGGGAAATCAACCACAACCCACTACTTGGTAAATAGCAACAAAGTATGCCAAAACAGCCTTTATTTTTTAGTAGCTTCCTTGGCCGATATAACCTTTTGTACAAACTTTCTATCATTTTTGTACCCTATTCTGTCCAAGGTGAATGCAAAATACATTCACAGAAATTTTTATTTTTATATTCCGGTCTAAAATATTCAATAATATCTTCCTTCATATTGCCAAAAGTAGTTTCTGGCTTATGCTTAAAGCCCTCATAAAACGCTGGAATAATGTCCTTTTTGAAATTGTTACGTGGGAAGGCCTTTATAATTTCTTCACGCAAGTCGTCAGGGAATTGTTCAAAGCCATCTCCCATCACATCTAAACCAACACCCGAAAAGAGAAGAGCCACTTCAGCTTCCTTATGTTCTGCAATGCCAGGTGTCGTATGTAATGCAATAGCATCCCATACAAGACGAATCGACTCATCTGGAATTTGATACTGCTGTAAAAAGCTCCTCGCAGCATTTGCACCGTCTACTTCAAATCGTAAATCTGGACTGCTGAACTTTTTTGTTAAACCTAAATCATGGAATAATGCACTAACATATAGCAACTCTAAATCATGATTCTGCTTAATCTTTTTTCCGTTGACTGCACCAAATAAAAATACACGATTTGAATGATTCCACAACAAGTCGTCCCCATGCTCGCGTAAAAGATCTGCTGCTTCTTTAGCCAATTGAGAATCTGGAATTTTAATACCTGCTACTTCTTGAAACATAATTGAAAATCCCCTTTACAATTTGATTATGAACTTGTTTTCATTGTAAAGAGGAATTTATCATTTATCTATCCATTCATTTCTATGATAATAATAGATAAAAACTATAATATAGAACTTTTTAAAGAAGCTATCTCATCTTTTTCTGTATGAAAACGCAGCCTTTCGATTTCACATAATAATAACTCGATATACTTACGTGCCGCATAATTGATAAAACGATTCTTTTTCATCACGAGATAGACAGATCTAGTCAAAGTTGGTTTTTCAATACGTTGGAAAAATAAATCCTCTGTATCATAAAATTCATATAATGTACGCGAAACAAAACTGCGGCCAACCCCATTTCGAACGAGCTTCAAGATAGATTCAATGCTAGACGTTTCGACGATGGGTTCTAACTGCCTGCCAACCTCATGACTCGTTTTATCAAGTATTTTTCTGCATTGATGGATATTTGGAAATAAAATAAGCGGACTGTCTAAAACATCGGAAAATGAAGCCTTCTGCTCTCCAGTACTTTGATTACTAATCAGGTAAAATTCTTCATCATACAACTTCGTCACCATCAACATGTCATCACGATCGAATTCAAAACCAATACCAAAATCTGCTTGATTCTCTAAAACAGCCTTTTCCACTTGATCAGTACTTTGAACAAACACTTTTATGTTTGGATATAATTGGTTGAATTTAATGCACAAAGTGGATACCAAATCAGTTATTTCTCCTGGTAACACGGCAATTTTCAATTCCCCGATTTCTACTTTTGTAAGTGCTCTAATTTGAGAAGATATACTTTGTAAGGAATTTTGAATATTCAATGCTTCTTGTTGTACGATTTCCCCCACCTTAGTAAGTTCAATCTTCTTACCAATACGGTTGAATAGTGCATAGCCCACATCTTGTTCAAGCATTTTAATTTGATGGCTTAAAGTTGGTTGCGAAATTCCTAATTTTTCAGCTGCTTTTGTAAAATGCAGTTCTTTACTGACCATTAAGAAATATTCTAAATGTCTTATTTCGATACTATTTCAATCCTTTCTAATGAAAATAATTAAATCTGTATGCTTCCAATAAAATAATCTAGTTATTAAGTTACTTTATTTGAAGAGATTATTCCATAATTTGGCCCGATTGCTGGATAAAATTAAAAAACACCATTAGGCTATTTGTTATTTTCGTTCATAAATACCTCACTATGATTTGGATAACGGGCCTGGTTAAACAGAAATCATGTCTAATTACTGATTAAAATTGAAGTCGTAATTAATTCACTAAATGAAAGTTTATATACTCAAAATAAAAGGTCATCATTATATGAAAATTGTAATCAATATTGACATGTACAATTAATAATAATTGTACCTTTTTAGATGTCAGTTTACATAATAGAATATTTCCTATAATACTTAAAATTTGAGATAGTCGAAAATTGAAAAGACTTTATAAGGAGGAGCTAAATCATGTATATACCTAAACATTTTGAACTCAAGGATGAAGAAATAATTTATGATTTTATCGAAAAGTACAGCTTTGCCACTTTATTTTCTCAACACAATGGAGAACCATACGCTACCCATCTTCCACTCACATTAAATAAAGGTGAAAGTGCATTATATGGTCATTTTGCCCGTCCAAACGAACAATGGAAGGATATAGAATACCAAAAAGTTCTTGCGGTTTTCCAAGGTCCTCACTCTTATATATCTACTTCTTGGTATGAAACAACGATGGCAGTTCCTACTTGGAATTATGTCTCTATCCATTTATATGGAAAGATGGAGATTGTCGATGATCAAAAAGTCATTTTCGATTCCCTGAATGATATGGTAAAAAAATATGAAAGTCCAGATAGCCCATACAATTTAATTGATGTGGATTCCAGATTTATCGAAGGAATGAGTAAAGGGATTGTAGCATTTAAAATAAAAATCACAAAAATTGAAGCGAAAGCTAAATTAAGTCAAAATCACCCTGTGGAACGGCAAGAATTGATTATTAAGAATCTAGAAAACACTTCTCAACAAGGTAATATACAAGTAGCGTCTCTTATGAAGAAGAATCTACAAAAATAAAAGTTATTCGACATTGTCTTGTTCAACTGATGTGGTAGTTTTTGATCTAGCTGCCACTTAATTTCATCGCAATTAAAAATTAAGGGACCTATGAAGATTATTTATCGGTGCAGCATCAAACATTCAAATACAATAGCTACAATTCATTCGTTCAAAGAACGTTGGAGTTATTCTTTGAACCATGCCTTCTTTAAGAGTTTCACACCCACATCGATTTCATTGGAAGAAAGATTACTGAAACCTAGTTTAACCATTGGTCCGTCGGTGTTATTTTTAATGAAGTAGAGGGACGTAGGATACACAGTAACTCCATGTGAGGAAGCTTGTTGAATTAACCATTCTTCTGTATGCTTCAGATGTACTTTGACTAATACGTACAAACCAGATTGTTCACCAATAATGGATATATTTTGACCGAATTGCTCTTTTAAAGCGGATACTAAGTGCTGCATTTTTCTTTTATAAACAAGGCGCATGCGTTTAATATGTCTACTCCATTCTCCATCTTCCATAAATTTAGCCATTGTAAGCTGGCTAAGCAGGGAGGTAGTAGCTTCAAAATGAAGAAACTGGTTTTTATAACGATTTAAAAGTGGCTGTGGCAAGACCATATAACTTAAACGAATTCCTGGAAGAAAGGACTTCGAGAAATTCCCTAAATAAATGACTCTTGCCGAATCAATGGAGGCAAGAGCAGGAAATGGTTTTTGTGTATAGCGAAATTCACTATCATAATCGTCTTCGATAATATATCCACGCATCTTGTTAACCCAATGAATAATCATTTGCCGTTGTTGGATGGACATGCTTACTCCAATTGGACTTTGATGGGAAGGGGTTACATAGATTAATCGTGATTTCATTTGTTCTAATTTTGAAAGTTCAGCACCTGTTTCACAAACCGGCAAAGTTTCAAACATAAAACGATGGAATTGAAAAGCTTCCCTGGCACCGTCGTAACCAGGGTCTTCAACTATAATACTCTGGAATTCATCCTTCAGTATATGTCCCAAGTATACAAGCATTTGTTGGGTACTGCTTCCGATAATAATTGCATTTGCATTTGTTTTCACTCCGCGTGATTGGAATAAATATGTGGAGATTTGTTCGCGCAGGCATTCTTCCCCAAATGGTTCCCCGTATCGAAAGCTATCCTGTAATGTTAATACTTGATTAGCCATTCTCCTCCAAATTTTCAGTGGGAAATGTGTTTGATCAACGGCATCTGCCCTGAAATTAACTTCCGGAGGTCTCTTGGACCCAGTCTGCTTTTTAACATAAGAGATTAAGGGTTCCTGAAATATACGGGGTTCTAACTCGTTTGCAAAATATCCTTTTCTGCCCTCTCCACGAATATACCCTTCAGCAACAAGTTGTTCATATGCCAGTAAAGTTGTATTGCGGCTTACATGTAATGAATCTGCAAGTTGACGAATGGAGGGTAATTGCTCATTTGCCAAAATGTCTCCTTGTTCAATATATGATTTGAATTTCTCATAGATTTGTTTGTATTTTGGGGCGTTATCATTGAACGTAAAAATGGTATTATTCATTTGCATTCCCTCTGACATGTATATTTGTTTAATATTGTACCTTTTTTTATGTCAACTTGTATAATAATATTTTTTTATCGGATATTTATTTTGAAAATTCAAATACAAGTTGAAAGGAAGATTATTGTGTACATTCCTAAGCAATATCGTATGAAAAATGAAGAAGCAGTTCAAATTATGAAGTCTAACCCGTTTGCCTTATTGATTACTGTTAAAGAACATCGTCCCTTGGCTACTCATATTCCTTTGGAAATTCGCGAAGATGAAGGGAAAATCTATGCGACTGGGCATATCGCATACGGAAACATGCAGAAAAAGACTTTAGACAATAATAGTGATGTGTTACTGATTTTTCAAGGGCAGCACGCTTACATTTCATCAAGTTGGTATCAGTGCGAAGAGGTTCCAACATGGGACTATCTAGCTGTACATGCGTATGGATCAGCGCGTTTAATCACTGAAGACGAGCTGATTTCCTCCTTGGATACTATGCTTAATCATTATGAGGGTCACCGAGAAAATGGCCGGACCTGGGAAACGTTTGATCCAGAGTTGCTTAAGAGTGAAATGAAAGGAATAGTGGGCTTTGAAATTGAAATCACATCTATTCAAGCTGCAGCCAAAATGAGTCAAAATCGCAATGACACCGATTACAGAGCGATTATTACAGAGCTTGAAAAATCAAATGAACAAGGGGAAATTCAGGTTGCGCAATGGATGCGAGAGCAAAGGAAAGGGTCAATTGAATGATTGGCATATTACTAGGGTTTGCTATGGCACCCCTAAAAAAAGCAAAAATGGTGTTTATCATTTAGGTAAGTCAAAACCATTCCTTATAGACAAGAGCTCATTATAAAACAGTTGGAACATATTCCTTTTCTAAATGAGCAACAAATCGCCTCCTTGATGAAAACGAACCTTAAAAAAGTGTAACTTTCACCATAAAGGAGGAGCCCAATAAATTTTGTGCCAAAATACAATAAGGAGTTGCTTTTTATGGAGTTTTCTAATATTTGGCTATTTGTAATTGCTGCTGCTACATTGTTAATAATACCTGGACCGGCTGTATTGTATATTATGGCAAGAAGTATAGACCAAGGGAAGAAAGCGGGCATAGTATCAGTTCTTGGTGTATCACTTGGCGGTTCTGTTCACGTTTTAGCTGGAGCGATTGGAGTTTCAGCGATCCTTATGACATCAGCAACAGCCTTTAATATCGTTAAATACTTGGGTGCTGCTTATCTTATCTATCTGGGGTGTAGGACTTTATTTTCTACATCTGATCGAACGACTTCAGAAATTCCAAAAGCCCCTAGCAAAAAGTTAGTAAAGATATTTTACGAATCTGCGCTCGTGGAAGTAATGAATCCTAAGACAGCACTCTTTTTTTTCGCCTTCTTTCCGCAATTCATATCACCTTCGGCCGTATCAGTCACAATACAATTTTTACTTTTAGGAATTATATTTATTATCCTAGCTTTTATTAGTGATGGTCTGTATGCAGTACTTGCAGCAAGTATTAGAAAGCGGATTCTGGGTACTGAAGTGAATTCTAGGTTGCAGAATCGGATAACTGGTTATTTATATATTGTTCTAGGGGTATTCTCCGTCTTTGCGAGCCCCTCCAAAACATAAGAATATTTGATGAAAATCGATTCTACTAAGATATAAGTAAAACGAAATGGAAAGATATTTTATGCCTGGATTTATCATTGAAGATGACTTTTGGTCGTTATTCCCTCATGCAATTGCATGCTTTAAAGTCAATGGCAGCCTCAATTTTACGAACAACTAGGCCGCAGGCACCAGTTGATCTCCCTGAATAGAATCATGTTTAGAAGGCATTCTCATCACCTCAAGTTTTAATACTTCTATTTTAAAACAAAAATGACTCCAGGCAAAAGTGTTCTATCTAAAAGGTAA
>NZ_JBYSYV010000024.1:0-85342 GCF_058783805.1 Peribacillus sp. FW305-BF15
TTAGACAGATCAACAGACAAAATCAGCATGGGATTAGTTGGCAACGAAACTAATGTAAGGACATAGATCCTGTAGGGCAGCATGACCGACATCCACCTTATGGAAAGGTTGAACGAAGGAATGTAGGAGCGTAGACTCTGTGAGACTTGGGAGGGTAGACCCCCGTAAGATATGTGGACATCCATTGGTGCGTACATACCTAATTATCCAACTTTTTGAAATTAACCGAAGGTTGGCTGGTTTCTTGCGCTTATTTTCTTCGTAAACAGCTTGATTGTGTTCTTTTCGCTCTAACCAAATCTGCAAAGTTAAACAAGTTAGATAGCAATATTGAGAAAAACTGCGTATTTAAGAGATAAGTGTTTGTTTATTGAGGGAGGTTAGTTCTATAAGGAAATGAGGACTAATGTGTAAATTTATACCATAAAATTGAAACTATAGTGGACTTATAACGTCAATAATATTAAACCCAAATCTGAAAGGAGAAATAATGAAAATACACTATTTTGTTGTTATAGTTTTTTCCTTAGTTTTATTGTTTGGTTGTTCTTCCAATCAAAAGAATGACAAAGTTGTAAAAGCAGAAGTACAAGATGGCCTAAAGGAACAAGGTATTAAATCAAATTTAAGTTCTAACATTATTTCACCTAACCAAAACTCAATACAAACACCAACATTCACAGTAAATGAAAAAGTAAACGATGTAATAATGGTATATGAAATAAGGGGTGAAAATCGGAAATTTGGTTATTTCGATAAACCTTTGATAATGGATAAAGAAATTAAGTTAGAATGGCTTTTTTGGACAATGGATGAACAGCTTCCGTTAGGTGAGTTAAAGGTAAAAGCCGTCCAAGATGAAAGTGGTAAGAGTATAATAGCTAAAGGAGAGATAGTTAAAAAAGAGACACCTTTAAAGGAATTACCTAAAGATTATACCCCAAAGCCAGTTAGTATTAATAAAAATAATGAAGAAGATATAGAAAACGATATAGAAATTAATTTTAATTTTCCTGTATCTATATCATCCACTTCAATTAAATTCAACGAGTCAGGTATTTGGGAATTGCAACTATTTTTAAATGATAAATCTTTAGGAAATATGAACGTTTATGTAACTAAAGAAAACGAAGCTAACATATATTACCTTGACAATTGAGGTTTAAATTTTCATCCCATTATAGGGGTCATTACTTCTATATGGAGCTGGAAACAGCTCCTTTTCTTATGGAACTAAAGGGACAGTTTAGTTGAAGAAATAAATTTAAAAGTAACATAGTTTTAGTTGTGGTAAAATATGTTATTGGAAAAGTTAGGAATTACTGGGAGGTTTTTATATGAAAGGGAAATTAGTTTTAACCCTTGGTTTTGCAGGAGTTTTAGCAGTATCAATCGGTTTTGCGAAAGACTTGCAGAAGACAGAAGCATCTGCGGAAGTTTCCTCAAAACAAACAGATACATATAAACTTGTTACTAGAGAGGAACAAGATCGTAGAGAAGGTATGGTAGCTGAAGGAAAAGATGTTACCACAGTTATAACAGCAGAAGAGCAAAATATGGTAGAAAATAGTTCAGCTCAACAAGGGTTTGTTCCACAAGAAAATGGGACAGGTTTCTATTTCGTAAAAGAGAAAAAAAATTAAGTTTAGTTGTTAAACTAACAAGGTGCTTTACTTCAATAAGGAAGGTTGCTGCGGCAGCCTTTTTCTTATGGCACTAATGGGGCAGGATAGTTCCATAAGAAATTGACTATTGGTTAATTGTGGAATATAATTGCATTAAAAGGAACGTACGTTCTTTTTTGGTGGAGTAGCTTTTGATGTGGAAAAAATAAACTATGAAAATTATGATTGGAGTGTTAGTAGATGAAAATAAAAAAAGTTTATCTATATGTATTTAATACAATGTCAGACTGGGAATATGGATATTTAATTGCTGAACTAAATTCAGGAAGATATTTCAAAAAAGATTTAGCACCTTTAAAAGTAATTACAGTAGGAGCGAATAAAGAAATTATTACTACGATGGGGGGACTGAGTATAAAACCAGATATTTCTCTTG
This sequence comes from Peribacillus sp. FW305-BF15, assembly GCF_058783805.1. Lineage (NCBI taxonomy): Bacteria > Bacillati > Bacillota > Bacilli > Caryophanales > Bacillaceae > Peribacillus > Peribacillus sp. FW305-BF15. The sequence continues at coordinate 2,062 of NZ_JBYSYV010000024.1, forward strand.
ATGAATGTAACTTTGATAGTAAAGATCTTGTAATTCTACCTGGAGGGAATACTTGGGGAGAAGCTATTCATCAACCTATCTTGAAAAAAATTGGCGAGGCTTTAAAGCTTGGCACTATTGTTGCTGCTATTTGTGGTGCTACTGAGGGACTAGCGAATATGGGATATCTAGATTCTAGAAAGCATACAAGCAATAGCTTAGAGTATATTAAAATGGTCTGTCCTAATTATAAAGGAGAAAATTTTTATGAGATGGAACCTGTAGTAACGGGTGAAAATTTGGTTACTGCATCAGGAGTAGCTCCTTTGGAATTAGCGATGGAAGTACTGAAAAAAATAGATGTATTTGCACCAGATACATTACACTCGTGGTATAACCTAAATAAGACTCACAAACCTGAATACTTCTTCCAACTAATGAACTCAATAAATAAGTGATTTTAAAAATCAACTTGGCAGTTTTATTTTACTTGAAATAACCTCTATACTTTATGGCGATGCCAAAGTATAGTTTTAGTACATAACTTAAAAATTTTAGAGAAGTTAATAGAGATTGTGAATGATTGTACTTAAACTAACGGGTGCGTTAGCTGAGGATCAGAGCTGTCTTTAAGGCAGCTCTTTCTTTATGCAACTGATATGAACGAAACTGTCAATAAAATGTGGTGTGTTTTTATTGGTATAACACTTCTTCTTTTGGTAACTGCAGGATGTCAATCAAATAATATTGAGGAAGTAGAACTTATTTATCGTTTAAAGTTATTCCCCCATGGCAAAAATGTTTTAAAAAAGAGGTGATTTATTATAGCTACTATTAAAGTTAATGATAATGGTTCATTACGTGTATCAGGGAATGTAGAGCTAGTCGATGGTGAAGGGAATAAAATTGAAACAAAAGAAGCCTTTTCCCTATGCAGATGTGGACTTTCCGATAATAAACCTTTTTGTGACGGATCCCACAAAAGTAATTTCGAAAGCGTAGTTAGGGCAGAATAAAGCTAGTAGGGCAGAAGCTTTAGGGCACTCTTTTGGGAAATCGAACCCCAAAAAGCCGCCCGATTCATTTTTCTTTTACGAAAGAGTATGTTGTTGAACTATCGGGTGCGTAAGTTGAGAACCGGGGCTGCCATTTGGTGGCCTTTTTGCTCAATGAACTAAAGGGGCAGGTAAGTTCAATAAGGAAACCAGTAATGGTTAAAGCTCAAACCTTATTATCCAATCCAATTTTACCGGATTGTTGATTTTCGTCCATAATTAAATTACCGTTACTAAACCCCAAACTGTTTTAAATGATGGTCAAGATGCTTATAAATTCCATGTCCCCATTGCTCGGAAGAAAGTCTTCCGAAAAAAGGATGTGGGTGACTTGTACAAGCCTCTGGTCCATTCTTTTGGAAGGTTGTAATTTTTTCTTTCAATCTTTCTCTTTCTATTTCAAAATCTTTTTTATCGGTTATTAAAATGGTTGGAATAGTAGACATATTATGCGGTAGGGGCTTGTCATTATAAAACATGGTTTTTGCAAACCGACCTATTAATAGCCCTAACCAACCTCTTGGAGGCATAGAATAGCCCATAGCAATGTCTTGGAAGGATGAGCAATGAGCTAACATTTGTGCGACATCCATTTTTCCCCATGATGGTTTTGAATTTGCGCTTAAGTTGTCGATACGTTTTAAAATTTCTTCTGTAAACAAGACCTCAAAAATATTATTCATTAGAATAACTCCTCTAATTTTGTTGATTTAAAACAGTAATTGATTATTTAATGTATATTCAACGTCAACATTATTTTATCCTTCTAAGCTAAAGGGGGACTGTTTCAAGAGGGATTGAAGTCCTGTTGGTTGAGCTAATAGAGGCAGGATAGTTGAAGAGTACTGTTTGATCTTTATTCAACAATTGAGCCAGATTGTAATTTTTATATAGGCTAAAATAGAAACGCTTTTCTTATGAAAAATAATAAAGGGAATTAACTTTAATCAAGAGAATAAATAGAACTAGGTATTCAATTTATGACTATTTTTACATTCTTTTGGATTCAAAGAAAAAATTTAATAGGAGTGTGGAAAGCATGTTTCATGCAAAAGACGTATTATCCGATCAATTATTAGCTAATGCTAATGATCCTAGCTGGTACCTTCCATTTTCTGACTCTGTTAAAAACTTGTCAGAGGAAGAAGCGTTTTGGAAGCCTAATGAAAATTGTAATAGTATTGTTGAAATTGTGCAGCACCTGCTTTATTGGAATGAAACATGGCAAACCAGGTACCAAAAATCTCATGTCAATGCTGTGCCTTCCATAGGTGATAATAATAAAAGCTTTATCATTCCAGAAAATAAAAATTTTAATGACTTAAAAGAACGACTTTTAGAGGTGCTATTACAATGGCAAAATTTATTAACGGAAGAAAAAGTTGAAAGTGAAGTAAATGGCTTTCCTGAACCTGCGAAGTGGTGGGAAATACTTGGAAATGCATCAACTCATAACGCATATCACATTGGTCAAATCATTTATATTCGAAAACTGCAAAAGAGCTGGAAAGTGGATGTTGTCGAAGTATAGTCAAATCAATATTCATTAGTAAGGGCGCGATTCTTGAAGAAGTTTCGCTTTTCTTAATGAACAAACGGGTGCGTTAGCTGAAGTTCGGAGCTGTCTTTAAGGCAGCTTTTTTTATGGAACTAACGGGGCAGGTTAGTTTAATAAGCATCATCAAATTGGTAGGAGGAAAATATGAAAGAAATCCCTTTGCAAGAAGGTACAGTGATTTTTTTAAAGAATCGGATTTTTGGGATGATTGGTTAGCAAGATGCCATCAGAACAGCGACAAACAATTTTAATTTAAAAAATGTTTTTATCAGAGGTTATCATACCTCGCGAATAAGGAAGAATTATATATTGATAAAACAAGAGAGGTAATACAAGAATTACCTCAAAAAAACCTTTCTACACATGAGTAGAAAGGCCGGTTAAACAATCCGTAATTTAATTTTCTTTCGTTAATCGACTCATTCGGAATGGAGTAATGATGAGAACGATAATAAGGACAATTCCCATATAGCCAAAGATTGGATAGAGAGAGGAAACAAGTTTAGTGAAGCCAAAGAAGCTTGCTATAAATCCTATCAACAGTGATGAAATAACAATCACTTTAAATTTTGTGGTCTGCGGATCTGAAAAGCGTGTTCCAAATGAGTAGAACATGCTGACTGCCGTATTGAAAATCATAGCGAACAGAACGAGAGAGTACAAAATACCTAGGAGAGGTGAAATACTGTTGGCGATTCCCAGCATGGGCATATCCAAGTCCGATACAGTATTAATATTTGAGAAAATAGTAAGGTGACTAATTATAAGAAGTAGACCTAAAGCGATCCCTCCTGTAAGCCCTCCAATGGATGATATTCTTTCATCGGGTTCATTTCCACCCATAACAAGTGTCATGGAAGCCCCCATTGCAATGGTTATTGAAATATAGTTTATTGTAGATATAAGCCAATGTCCCGCAGCTGAATTTTGTTCCAGCGCATGTGGTTCAAGTGACGTAAACGATGAATTCATTGTAAACATACTATAAATGAATAGAAAAAGTACGACAAGAATCAGAAATGGTGTGACGGATGCAATTACCTTAATCACACGGTCGACTTTAAGCATAACTGTTATCATAACAAGAACAGTCATAACAATGGTTCCTATAAAGGAAGGTAATCCGAATTGCTGATCAAAGATCGAGCCTGACCCCGCAATCATGACAATTCCTATACCAAATAGGATGGCGTTCAGAACATAATCAATGATACAGCCGAGAAAGCGACCACAAATCTTATAAATTACTTCCTGATGCGAATCTGTTTGTGTACGACTGCCAAGCTTCATCAGAATCATTCCAAGGTATGCAAAAATAGCGACTGAAATGATAGCTCCAATTGTGCCCAAGTTCCCGAAGCTTACAAAATAAAGCATGGTTTCTTGTCCTGAGGCGAACCCTGCTCCGACTAGAATTCCGATAAAAGCGCTAGCGATCTTAAGGATTCTCTTCATGTTGTCCTCCGTTTTTCTTACGTTTATATTTTTTTCTTAACTATTTGATAGGAGTGTTATTTGATAACCACATCTTTTGATACATATAATTTCCTAAGGAGGATCCATGGTGTATTTATGGAGATGATTAACTTAGACACCGTCCTTTTATGGTACTGAAGTTCCCCAGTACTCTCGGGGGATTAGTCGATTTCCCGTACGCTACTGCCATCTCTTCATTCAGCTCTTTCGAACGTTTCGCTGCATGATGAATCGCCTGTGAAATGGCTCTGCCGCCATTATTTTTCCGTAACGCATCAAGTCCGGATGCTGTCGTTCCATTTGGTGAAGTGACTTTCTCCCTGAGGCTTGCCGGTGTCTCGTCGTTCACCATAATCATCTTGGCTGCGCCTAAAATCGTTTGGGCGACAATCTCACGGACCATTGCTTCATCCATCCCCTTTTTAACGCCAGCGTGTTCCATATGCTCCATTAAATAATAGAAGTAAGCAGGTCCGCTTCCTGCAATTCCTGTAAAAATATCCATATGCTCTTCTTCAATTAAGAACACTTTTCCCATACAGCCTAACAGCTCTTTCACTGCTATCACGTTGTCCATCGCTGTATATCTTCCCGGACATAACGCAGTTGCCGACTCCCGGATCATGCTCGACGTATTCGGCATCAACCGCACAACCTGCTGTCCAAGCTGTAGATGATTTTCCATGAATTCAGTGGAAATGCCCGCTAAAACAGAAATTACAACTTGATCCACTCTTATTTTATCTTTGAGTGCATCAAGAGCATCTGCTGCTCCCTGGGGCTTCATTGCCAAAATGAAGAAATCAACTTCTTCATATGGCAATGCATCCTGATGGACCGCATGGACTCCATACACGTGATGCATTTCCTCGAGTCGTAATTGATTGCTGCGATTTGTCACATAAATTCTTTCTGCTGGTATGCTCCCAATCTGCACAATTCCTGAAATCATCGACTCTGCCATCGAACCGGCTCCTAAAAATGCAACAGTTTTATCTCTCAACATTATGCCCTCCTAAAAGTTCATTGTTCGTAATTCCGTTCGTATTTTTTAACCTTGTTATCGTAACATGCTGAGATTTAGATTCAAGGGAAGAGAGGACATTCACAAGGAAAAGGCCGAGATAGTGAAGGGAAGCGTTATCATTTGGGGCTTACATGCCAGTCAGGTCATTTAATCAAGGATAATCGGCTGTAATCGGGGTATTTGCGGATATATTAGGAAGAAAAACGTAATAAAATTATTGAACTATATGGAGCTGAGTTGAACAATCCAGGTAACTGCGGCACCTCTTTTTCCTATTCCAAAGTTATTTTGTGAAGGGTTGTACTTAAATTAACGGGTGTGTTAGCAAAAGATCGGAGCTGTCTTTAAAGGCAGCTTTTTCTTTATACAACAAACTAGTCAGGACAGTTTAGGAATAAATGATATAATTTGTAATATTGATTTAATTGAAAGGAGTTTGCTGCATATGCCAACCTGTCAGCAATGTGGCTATAAATGGGGTTGGATAGAGGCCTTTTTTAAAATGTTTACCTTTAAAAAGAAGTTAAGATGTTCATCCTGTGATTCATCCCAATACGTTTCCAAGAAAACAAGAATGCATTTAAGCCAATTTATATTTATATCTTTATTGATTGCACCGTTAATATCATATGGTGTACCTAAAGGTTATGTCTTAGCTTTTGAAATAGCTGCGTATGCTTTAGTGATTATTTTGATGCCATTTATATATAAGCTAAGTAACAAGGACGAACAGATGTGGTAGTCATGCATTAACAAAAGATCGGAGCTGTCTTTAAGGCAGCTTTTTATAAATGCAACTATCAGGGCAGGGGAATGAATTTAAAGCAAAAGAACAGGGAGAAGTCAACATGAATCAGAATATTGGCACAGAAGATGCGATTAAAAGGTGGGATAGTTTCGCGGATACATATTCTGCAAATCATACCGAGCAAGGAGACCTTCATAAAGAAGTTTTTTTAAATCCAACTTTATTATCACTTATGGAAACAGTAAGGAATAAAAACGTTTTAGATGCCGGGTGTGGTGAGGGGTATTTAAGTCGAATGTTAGCGAGGTCCGAAGCGACTGTAACGGCTGTGGATTATTCATCACGGATGATAGAAATTGCTAAAGAAAGAACCCCGAATGATTTGTTGATTGATTATAGGCAGGCTAATTGTGAGGACTTGAATTGTTTAGAGGACAAAGGTTTCGATTTAATAGTATCCAATATGGTCATTCAAGATCTTGCAGATTACGAAAAAGCATTTCAGGAAATGTATCGTCTATTAGTAGATGGAGGCTGTTTTATATTTTCGATTTTACATCCTTGTTTTGTTACTCCAGAAAGTGGTTGGGAAAAAACAAAGGGCGGTAAAAAACTGCATTGGAACGTAGATAAATATTTTTATGAAGGTGTATATGAACAACGTTTAGGTGATAAAGAAAAAATGCTATTCTTTCATAGAACATTAACAAGTTATATAAACACTTTAATCAAAACAGGTTTTATTTTAGAAAGCATAATAGAACCTAAGCCATCAAAAGAGATATTAGAAAAATATCCTTCATTTGAAGAAGATTTCAGATGTGCTGATTTTATAGTTTTTAAACTAAAAAAGTAAAGGTTATAAAAATATATAAAATCAACTAGAGGAAGGTGTACACGGTGGGGGGAAATTACAGAATGATGAATGAGGTCTTAGCAAATGTCCAGTAAAACATATCAAATGAACCAGAGTTATGCTGATTCCCAAGAAAAACAAAAAATGTTATACAAACGTACATTAATTATTATAAGTATTTCACAAATTTTTGGCGGTGCCGGGTTAGCTGCTGGAGTTACGGTGGGGGCACTTCTTGCACAACAAATGCTTGGCACAGATGCATTTGCTGGAGTTCCATCGGGTTTATTTACTTTAGGATCTGCCGGGGCTGCTTTAATCGTAGGGAGACTTTCTCAACGTTACGGTCGCCGTACAGGTCTAACAGCTGGTTTTTTGATAGGTGGGCTTGGAGCGATAGGAGTCATAACGGCAGCCATCATAAATAGCGTTTTCCTTTTATTTGCTTCCCTGCTCATCTATGGTGCAGGAACTGCGACAAATTTACAGGCTCGCTACGCTGGTACGGACTTGGCTAACAATAAACAGCGAGCCACTGCCATCAGTATTACCATGGTGTTTACAACATTTGGTGCAGTTGCCGGTCCGAATTTAGTGAATGTAATGGGGGATTTTGCTCTTTCTATTGGCGTTCCTTCACTCGCTGGTCCTTTCATTTTATCAGCGGCAGCATTTATCTTGGCAGGTCTTGTCCTTTTCGTTTTACTTCGCCCAGACCCATTAGTTATAGCAAGAACAATAGAAGCGTCCAAACAAGAAAGTAATCGATTAGGATATTCGGCTGATACTGAACAAATGGTAAACAAAAGAGGAATTATTGTTGGTGCGGCAATTATGGTTCTTACTCAAATTGTAATGGTGGCCATAATGACCATGACGCCAGTTCATATGAGACATCATGGACATGACTTGGGTGAAATAGGTCTCGTTATAGGATTTCATATAGCGGCCATGTATCTTCCTTCACTGGTTACAGGTGTCCTTGTTGATAAGTTTGGCCGTACTGCCATGGCTATTGCCTCTGGAGCTACGCTGCTTCTGGCCGGTTTAATATCGGCGATTGCACCAGGCGATTCTATGATTCTCCTAGTTATTGCCCTTTCTTTACTTGGATTAGGATGGAATTTCGGTTTAATAAGTGGGACGGCTCTTATTGTTGATTCAACTGACACTTCGAATCGGGCTAAAACCCAAGGTACGGTGGATGTTTTAATTGCATTATCAGGAGCCTCTGGTGGAGCCTTATCTGGAATGATTGTGGCCGGCTCAAGTTATACAGCATTATCATTTATCGGAGGGTTATTATCTTTATTATTGATTCCAGTGGTCATCTGGTCTCGGGGAAGTGAAAAATAAAAAGAAGCCATATAATAAGTAAAAAAAGTCATTTCCTATCGTACAGGAAATGGCTTTTGAAGGTCATTTTGGAACGCTTGAAACGTTTCCCCCTTTTTTGCCATACAAAAAATCCCCTCCATCCTCGAAGGGGTGCTCTGTTTTGTGCAATAGCATTGGAGAAATGAACAAAGTTTACCAGCTCATAATTATTGTAGCATTGATTGATGAGCAATCTGTAGATTATAATAATAATAGGAATGCTACAAATGTACATATAAATTCATAAGAACTAACGGGTTGGGGGAGAAATTATGATGAAAAAACTAGCAAAGGCATTAACCGTAGGAGTATTAGCTCTAGGATTACTGGCAGGAGTTGGAGCAAATAAAGGAGAAGCTGCAACAGTAACTAAGCCGATCGGTTCAACTTTCTATAAGAGCGCCTTAGTAGGTACTACCTATAAGGTTCAAGATTATAAAGGTAATACAATTAATGCAAAAACAACTAAAGCTGTAACGTTAACTCCATATGCAACAAATAAAAACTTTTCATATGCTACAGTAACATTTGTAGATTATGATAAAGTAGGAACAAAGTGGGTCAAGTATACAAAAACAGCCAAAGGATATTTCTTTACTCCTATTAAAAATGGTATAACTTACAATGAATATACGAATGTAAAAAAAGGAATGACTTATAATCAAACGGTATCTATCACAGGTGAATATATGAAATTGGAATCAACATATACATATGGCGGCATTACCCAAAAAGATTATACCTGGAGCCGTTACAGTGACACTAATGACACAGATTTTTATACGGTTTTTGAAAACAACAAGTTAACATACAAAAGCTATTCTGTAAGTGAATATTAATAACAAAAAAGCCCCTCTCGTGTGAGAAGGGCTTTTTATTTTTATTATTCCAAGTATAAAAATTGTTTCTTTTTCATTTAGGTGAATTTTGACATTGTGAGGGGAGGGGTGAAGTTTTGGAAAATACAAGAAAATTGAACAAACAAGAAGCAATACCTTTGATATTGACTGTTGTTTAGTTATAGCTGCAATACTGGTTTTTTTATCGGCAGATCGATACCGAATATAGATTTAAGGATATCGATTTTTTTATTTTGATATTGGATTTTTAGTGGCATTGATTTTGGGAACCAAGGCAAAGCAATTTGGTATAAGAGTAATCAGCGTTTTATCAAAGCTTTCGGGACCATAAAGCAGGTTTTAGCCATAATAAATCCAAATGATTAATTTTAGGTGCTTTAGGAGCTGTCTTTAAGGCAGCTTTTTCTTAATGAACTAAAGGGGCAGGATTGTTCAACAAGAAGATTGCAAAAAAGACCGCCTATACTGGCGATCTTTCGAATCTACGTATTAAAAAACTAAGCAGCATCTTTTATCTCTCTTGTTTTGTTAGCAAATAGTTTTTCTTTAAGGGTTGGCATAATCATACCATCTACCCCATATCTTCCTGCATTCATAGCAGAAACTAGGATAAACATTGACAATAAAACAAGTTGTGGGTTTGTACTTGTAGTACCACTAAACATATAAGAAAAGTTCATCGCCATTCCAAAAAACACTGCTGTTTTTGTAAAACAACCGATTAATAGACCTAGACCTACAAATAGTTCTCCCCAAGGAACTAAGAGGTTAAATACCTCTATATTAGGAATCGCTATATTTTTTAGAAATACCACCCACCATTCTTGAACTGCCGGATGTTCTCCTGTTGCGTTGGCCAACGCACCCTGTAAAAAGCCAGAAGCATCAAACGGTCCACTTGCTATTTTCCCCCAACCAGCCATAATCCACGTATATCCGATATATACACGTAATACAGCTAAGAGTATAGAAATGTTTTTGTTTTGTCTTAGAGCATCAATCATCATGTTTTTCCCCCAATAGTTCAAAATAAAAAGTACTAAGAAATATAATAACATAACTGAAAATGATTTTCATTATCATTTGTGTGAAGAATATGTAAAAAAAGGCCCAACTATGGAATATGATTAAAAAAATAAATTTCCTAATATACCGAGTGGTGCAAACCGTTGATACTCCAATGTTTATAGAGGGAGGATAGTTGAAGAAGGAATTGAAGAAACAAAAAGAGAATAGGTACTGTTAGTTAAAATGATTTTATAGAAAGAAGGATTAATATGGCATATTGCAAAGTTCGCCAAGCAGAAATTTATTATGAAGATTTAGGGGAAGGAAAACCAATTTTAATGATACACGGTTATTCTCCGGACCATCGATTAATGAGTGGTTGTATGGAACCAATATTTACTAATAGGGAGGGGTGGCGACGTATTTATATCGACCTGCCTGGGATGGGATTAACAAAAGAATATAACGAAATAAGTAGTTCTGATGAAATGCTGGATGCTGTTTTAGAGTTTATTCAAGCTGTAATTCCTAACCAAGAGTACGTAATTGCTGGGGAATCTTACGGTGGCTATATAGCTAGGGGCATTATTGAAAAGCATCAAGAACAAATACTTGGTGCAGCATTTATATGTCCTCTTATTATTCCTCTTCCAGAAAATAGAACAGTTGAGATACATAAAATAATGAGAACGGATGAGAAGTTTATTGAAAGCCTATCAACGGGTGAATTAGAAGATTTTAGAAATAACAACATTATACTTGATGAGTACACATGGTTAAGGTACAACAAAGAAATTCTAAGTGGTTGTAAAATTGGAGATGAAAAGTTTCTAAATAAGGTTAAGAATAAATATGGGTTTTCTTTTAAGATTGACCAGTCTGATTTTATTAAACCCAGTGTATTCCTGTTAGGAAGACAAGACTCTTCGGTTGGATATAAAGATGCTCTTGACATAGCAAACAAGTATCCGCGAGGAACATTTGCTGTATTGGATATGGCAGGTCACAATTTACAAATTGAACAACCACAACTTTTTAGCACTCTATTAAATGAATGGTTGGATAGAATTGAAGAGTTCCAAAACTAATATTTAACGCAGTAATTGAAGTTTGTGAAATAATAGTGCTTAAACTAAAGGTAGCTTTAGCATAGGATCGAAGGCGGCTATTTCTTGTGGAACGGGGAGGTTAGTGAAATAACAATTCTTTGTAAATCTTATATTGTTATAATGGAAATAAAAGCTTAATTATAGGAGATAAAAATGTTTGATAAAATTAAGATTTGGGCGAGGAGTCTAAAACGGCAAATTTTTATCCTTTACTTTGCTTGTAAAGATGAACGGGTGCCTTGGCATGCAAAGGTATTTACGGCTTGTGTTGTCGCTTATGCATTCAGTCCGATAGACATAATACCTGATTTTATACCCATTCTTGGCTACTTAGACGATGTAATTCTCGTTCCAATAGGGATAATGATCGCATTAAAGATGATACCAAAGAGTGTATTAACCGACTGTGAAGTTAAGGCAGAAGAAATGATGAAAAAGGGTAAGCCGAAGAATTGGATAGTCGGCTCACTAATAGTAATGATTTGGGTCTTCATTATAATATGGGCAATTATATATATTTATCGTTTAATGAACTAACGGGTGCTTTACTTCACTAGGATGCACAAGAAGACTACTTATAGGTGGTCTCTTTTATTTGTTCAAAAATCAACATTAAATCTTTTACAATGCCATGGTTAAAAAGCGATCTTAATATAGTCAATGGAATCATTCTATTATAAAAAGTGATTTTCCCTCCATTTATTTGTGGTACAAGAATCGGATTCTCTGAAGTTGATGCATTGTCATCTTTTATTTTTTAAGGTTCTTAGACTTTCCATATCCCCATTTACTCTCACATCAATATGAGCAAAGATGATATCAATATCTAAATCCCACCATTTAATTTCCAGCAGTTCGTTAATGATTTCTTTTGAGAAGCGGGTTTTAAGTTTCCTTTCGGGATTCCCTCCAACGATGGTGTAAGGTTCCACATCTTTGGTAATAACCGATTTGGCGGCTACAATTGCACCATCTCAGATTTTTATGACAGTATCCATTCCTATCCAAACATCATTTCCAATAATGGTATTGCCTTTAAACGGCAACTGGTCTAACGTTTGCGTATACTTTTCCCATTCGTGTCCAAAAATGTTGAAGTTGCAGAGGGCCTACCTCCATTACCCCCTAATAAGCTAAGAAGGTTAAGCTTAAAGCTCTCCAGAACCACCCCGAATTTCAATTTTTTTATGCGGAAAATTTGTCAATGACACCCCACGGAATCAGACTTTGCAAAAAAATAAAATTTAAGGGACCCCTTGAATGTAGATTCGAAAAAGGTCGGGAATTTCGGGATTGACTTCAAACTTTGGAGGGTTATATCGCTCTCTTTTCAAATGAAACAAGTTGAAGAGCCATAATTAAGTAAAAAAAAGCACCTTGCTTACCTATTAAATAGGCTGTTCAAGGTGCTTGTATTATTTGTTTGAAAATTCCCTGAATAAGGTTATAATTAAAAGTGTTGGAGAACCTAGCCAACTAGACACCCTTAGAGAATTGCCTTGTCCGCTACTTTCTAAGGGTGGATATTAATATTCTGGCTCATGCTTGGTTGAATTTCGGGTATGGAATGATGGTGTGTAATGGATGGATTTGTTTTTCCATTCAGGATGGCATTTAAAACAACCAGTGTTATTGTACCCATCACGACTCCGTTTCCACATATTAATTGGACTGTTTCCGGGAATTTATCGAATGCTTCCGGGACCCCCTTGACTGCCAGACCGACTCCTATCCCAAGTGCAATCGTCAATTGATTGGAAGGTTTGCTTAAATCCGCTTTGGCTATCATCCCCAAAGCTGCAGATAGAAGCATGCCGAACATTGGTATCATGGCCCCGCCCAGAACGGGTAAAGGGATCATTGTCGTAAGACCGGCAACCTTAGGCACAAAAGCTAGAAAGATTAGGATACAACCTGCCGTGACTACTACCGAGCGCTGAGTTACCTTTGTCAGCAAGACCAAGCCAACATTCTGTGAGAAGGTAGAATGGTTGAAAGAGTTGAAGATACCGCTTATGAAGCTCCCTATTCCTTCTGCACGAAGGCCCTTTTCCACATCTTTTTCGGTTATTTCCTTCCCGCATACTTCCCCGAGTGTCAAAAAGACGCCTATACTTTCCACAGCTATGATTAAAGATATGATTGTCATGGTGATAATAGATGAAAGGTCGAAGGTAGGTACCCCAAAATAAAAAGGAGTCACCATTGTAAACCAGCTGGCCTCTGTAAAGCCAGAGGTATCGACCATACCTAAAAAACCAGCCAATATAGTGCCGAGAATCATGGCGAAAAGAACTGAAACCGCTTTCAAGAAACCTTTGGTAAGTGTATTCAATAAAAGGAAACTCACTAGTGTAAAACAGGCTAGCATTAGATTCATAGGATCTCCAAAGGTGGGGGAACCGACTCCGCCCGCTGCATTTTTCATGGCAACTGGCATTAATGACACGCCTATGATTAATATGACGGACCCTGCAACAATTGGTGGGAAATAGGGTATTAATTTACCGATTACTCCTGATAAAAGGGCAACAATTATTCCGGATACCATAACTGCGCCTAAAACCCCGGTTATACTATGGACCGATCCTATGGCTATTACTGGCTCGACCACGATAAAAGAAACAGCCATTAAAGCAGGTAATCTTATACCAAATCCTTTACCGCCAATAACTTGAAGCAAGGTGACTATCCCGCAGGCGAGTAAATCAAACGAGATCAGGTATATGATCTGTCCTTGTGTCAACCCGATTGCAGGACCGACGATTAGTGGAACAGCTACCGCTCCTCCATACATTACACAAACATGCTGTAAACCTAACAATAACGTGTTTAGTTTGCTCAATTTTTCCATGTTTGCCCCCTTTTAATTAGTCACGACTTTCCAATTATATGAATGTAACGAAATCGCCTCCTTGTGATTTTGTAAATACTTCCTTATGGATGGTTTTGTTGTTGCTTATTAAGAAACGCTATTTACAAAATCGGTGTATTTTTATATTATCACCGCCATAATGCTAAATCAAGACTATTTTTTGGAAAAATATGAATATTCATTCTAGTTCATTCTGTATATAATTAAGAAGAATAGGGGGAGAAATATGTATTTAACGATCGAAAAAGCTTTGAAACTTCCTGCCCTAAACCAAGTGGAAGTTATTGGAGGAAGTCAAGGGTTAACTCGGGTAATTAATTCAGTAAGTATAATGGATCATCCGGATATATCATGGATTAAACGAGGGGAACTCCTGCTGACAACCGGTTATGTGTTTAAGGATGACCTGAATGCTCAAATCAATCTTGTTAGGGAATTGTCGAAAAGAGGAAGTGCTGGATTAGCTATCAAGATTAAGCGGTTTCTTTCTACGATTCCTCCTGGAATGGTGGAAGAAGCGAACAAGTACAATTTCCCACTGCTGGAGATTCCTTATGAAATGCCTTTATCCGACTTATTATTCAGCTTTACATATGAACTTGTTAATAAGGAGAAAGTGAAAAACAATGGAAAAGGAAGTGTTGAAGTTTTTCATTCTCTTTTGAATGGGGATAATAGGAGTTCATCTTTTATCCCCCAATTACAGGAATTTGGCTTTAATCCCGATAGGCCATATATTCTGCTCTTAATAAACGGAACGAAAGAAGAAGCGGATTCATTCTTTCCAATTGGCAGAATGTTGGAGAAATTAAGCCAAACGGAAAGGGAAGATTTCAAGTATTGGAATATCGACTTCGATGGTCAATTGATTATCCTGCAAGGGAAAGGGATGGTGACTGATGAACACCTGTTTATGCAGGCTCAAAGAATTGCCATCCTTTTAGAAGGTCTTATATCCAAAGATAATCCTGGCACTTCACTATCCATGGGGTTAAGCAAGGTGAAAAAAGAATTCTACAATATGAAAGAAGGGTTTATTGAAGCTAAAAAGGCCATTCAACTTGGCTCGAGGGTCAACCCGACTAATATCAATGATTACGCAAGCGTTGAAGTTGAAGATCTAATAAACCAAATCCCTAAGGATGCCATAACTCAATACGTGCTATCCATGATTCAGCCGATTATTGTATATGATAGGGAAAATGAGGGGGAGTTGTTAAAAACGCTGGAAACCTATCTATTTTCAAGAGGGAGAATAGAAGATGCGGCACGGGCTTTGTTTGTGCATCGAAATACTGTAAAGTTCCGTTTGTCTAGAATTGAAGACTTATTGGGAGTTGATTTAAAATCGAGGGATATTGCTTTTAAATTGCAGTTTAGTATAAAGGCTGCGAAGTTATTATTACATGACTAGGTAAAGGAAGCATGATTTGAAGGAATAGGAAATCAAGTGTTACTGCCCATGAAAAACTGCCAGGGAATGAAGGATCCCTGGCAGTTTTTCATTTGTATCGGCCATTTCTTATCAATTATCCAGCAGACGTTTGGCATATAGGGCAAGTTTTAAAGTGAACAGATCATCATTGCTTAATTCCATTCCTAATAGTTTTTTTATGCTTTTAATTCGAAAATGGATAGTGTTTCGGTGTACCCCCATTTTTCTGGCCGTTTCAGCTGGTCGAAGATTGCATTGCAAATATGCCTCCAAGGTTTTGATCAGATCAGACTGGGTTTCATCGTCATGGTCCTTAAGCGGTGCTAAATTACCTGTAACAATATCCATGAGCACATTTTTTGGAGCATACTGCAGAATTTTAAATGTTATTAATTCTTTATAGCCGGAAATTTCCTTTCCTGGGTTCAATCGTTTTCCCAAATCAATAGATTGTAAAGCTTCCTGTAAGCTATTGGCCAGGTTATTAATACCTGTATGATAGTTACCGACTCCCAGTGTAGGTTCCATTGGCAGGTGTGTAGACAAAGTAGAGATAATCTGTTGGCTTATCTGGGTGACTTGTGAATAAAAGCGGGTGTTCCCTAGGGGGATGGTATCCAGATAAATGATAACTAGACTGCCCTTGATATTCCTTATGAGCTTATCGATTTTATATTGCTCGGTTAATGTTTCAATTGTCTTGATAAGCTGTTTATAAGTATTGGAATCATTCCTTTGATTCCATTGCAGCGTTAAAGGTAAAACCGTACATATGAAGCCCCCAGTAATTTGTTGGAAGCTGGATTTGTCCTCAGTCATTCCTAAAATCCCGTAACTTAAATTTTCGGCACCAACTCCGGAAATATCCTCCATGCTATAACTTTGCCCTTTTTGTTCATTCTGTCTCGTCACTATTTCACGAAGCAGGGGAGACATGATATCTGATAGCGAAAACTCAGGGGGGATTTTGAGAATAGGCAAATTGGCCATATTGGCAATGCTGATGGTGGTTTGCGGAATTTCCTCCAGTTTGATGAACAATCCTGAACAATTCATTTTTGCCAATTCGATTACGAATTGGTCTAATTGTTGCGGATTATCTTGAAATAAGTATCCGGTTGTTAGAATCAATTCATTTGGCTTTAACCAGGAAAGCACATCAGGAGCATCAAAGCTATTGATGGATTCTATTTCTCTATTAAGTCCCTGCATGCCAGCTGCCACTTGGCATTGTTTGATCTGTGGTAATTTTAATGCATCAATCATCGTTAAATGCATGATAGGTCCCCTTCGCTGTGCCTTTTTTCTCTAATTTAACTAATTTTTTGAATATTGGCAACTGGATCTAAGCTATTAAGATGGCCTGTTCTTTAAAAGGTGAGTGCGGTAAGCACAAAGGGGTTGGAAAAATATTAGCTTTTTCAGCTAATGACCTATAAATGAACGCACGTATATAATTCAATTAAGTTAAGAATGTTTTGAATTATAAAAAAATAATCGGAAGAAGGGAGGGCCCGTTTTGATATCTGACCTTAATAGCATTAATGAGTTGAACAAGGCGGAATTCATCGAAAAGTTAGGTTGGGTATATGAACATTCTCCATGGATAGCAGAGCGTTCATGGGAGTACAAGCCATTCATTTCCGTAGAGGACCTAAAACAGAAAATGGAAGTAGTTGTGCAAAATGCCTCATTATCGGAACAGCTCCAATTAATCAAGTCTCACCCGGACTTAGCAGCCCGGATTGATATGGCTGAAGCATCAGTTAAAGAACAATCCGCAGCCGGTTTGAATTCGCTTTCTCCGGATGAATATGAAGAATTTCATGCGCTAAATAATCAGTATAAAGAAAAGTTTGGATTTCCGTTCATATTTGCTGTCCGTGGCAGCGATAAAACGGTGATAAAGGCAGAGATGAAAAGAAGGATTGGTTTGGATCAGGAAAATGAACTTAAGGAAGCCATCAAGCAAATCCACTTAATCGCCAGCCACAGGTTATCTGATTTTATAAAATAGGAGGAGGAATAATATGACAGCTCAAAATGAAAACAGAACGATGTATTACGGTAAAGGGGATGTATTTGTATACAGGACTTTTGTGCAGCCTCTTACAGGTCTGAGGAAAATACCGGAATCAAGTTTCACAGAAAGAGATAATACTATTTTCGGATTCAATTGCCAGATTTCTCTAAAAGGGGAAGCTTTTTTATCTTCTTTTACGGAAGGAGATAATAGCTTGGTGGTTGCAACGGATTCCATGAAAAACATCATTCATCGCCAGGCGGCCAATTATCAAGGAAATACGGCGGAAGGATTTTTAAAGTTCATATGTGAAGTTTTCCTTGATAAGTATAGCCACATAGATGCAGTGGAACTGACAGCAACTGAAGTTCCCTTCGATCATGTACTCGTTCCAAAAGGGGAAGGACATGAAAATAGTGATGTTGTCTATCGATGTTCCAGAAATGAAAGGGCTACCACTACAATCGAAGTCAAAAGGACACCTACCGGAAGCAAAATCGTTAAGCATTCAAGTGGAATAGTTGATGTCCATTTAATCAAGGTTAAAGGAAGCTCTTTTTATGGATTTATTCAAGATGAATACACCACATTGCCAGAAGCTCAGGATCGTCCACTATTTATCTACTTGGATTTCGATTGGGAATATAGCCGCTGGGAGGATGGCACTGGAGCGGATCCAGAAAAATATGTAGCAGCGGAACAAATTTGTGATATTGCAAACACAGTGTTCCATGAACTGAATAACCGTTCGATACAGCAGCTCATTTATCATATTGGCATTAGGATTCTGGAACGTTTCCCTCAGCTGGCGAATGTTCAATTTAAAACCAATAATCGTACCTGGGAAACCGTTGTGGAAACCATTCCGAATTCAGAAGGAAGTGTTTATCAGGAACCACGTCCTCCGTTTGGCTTCCAAGGCTTTGTCGTTACACAAGAAGACGTTAAACAAAAAAAGGCAGCTGATTCAACTGTAGGGGCTTCCCGATAATGGACAGTAAGCTGACCACACATGTTTTAGACCTCTCTAAAGGTCTGCCGGCAAAAGGGATGAAGATAGAACTTTGGGCCATAGCAGAACAGGGAGACCATTCTTTCATAAAAGAGGTCTGTACAAACAAAGATGGGCGAGTGGATGAACCGCTTCTTCAAGGAGATGATCTCAAACCAGGTGAGTATGAGCTTGTCTTTTATGTCGGGGAATATTTCAATGATGGTGCGAATGATCCAAATATAAGGCCATTTTTAAATAAGGTCCCACTTCGTTTTGGAATAGAAAGTAATGAAGAACATTATCATGTTCCTCTGCTTGTTGCTCCGGGAGGATATAGCACCTACCGAGGAAGCTAATAAATCAGTAAGAGAGTTGGAGGGTTCAATTTGGCACATGAGCGTACTGGTGCAGTGACTTTAGGCGGGAATCCAGTGACCTTGATTGGTCCTGAACTAAGAGTGGGGGATATGGCCCCTGACTTCACACTATTAACAAATGACCGCCGTAAAGTACATTTAACAGACTATAAAAATAAGACATGCATCATCACGACTGTTCCTTCGCTTGATACTGGTGTATGTGACTTACAAACAAGGCTCTTAAATGAAGAAGCAAGCAAAATGGGTGATGATGTAGCGGTGTTGGCTATCAGCGCAGACCTTCCCTTTGCTCAAGCAAGATGGTGCAAAGAAAGTAATGTCGAAGCTATAACCATTCACTCTGATCACTTTGATTTGTCATTTGGTACTGCATATGGAACGTATATGAAAGAACAACGATTGGAATGCAGGGCAGTATTTGTAATAAATCAAGAAGGAACCATTAAGTATGTGGAATATGTACCGGAAGTCACGGATCACGCAGATTATGAATCCGCATTGCAGGTAGCGAAGGAAGTGATAAATAAAGCTGGTGCAGCTAAATAAAGATTTTCCCTCACGAAGGATAGTAAAAGTACAATCTATTTTCCGCAAGGCCGTCGGATTTTCAAAAGCTGGACGGTCTTTTGTTGATACTGAATTAAATTAGTAGTTTTCCAGTGACTTATCCAGGTCTCTTTCTAATGTCAAAATATAGTTACTATAATTAAACATTAATTCCTTTTATTTGAATGGTAATCATGCTATAATGAAAGTCCAATAGCTTTATATAATATGGAAGCGCTTCCTTATTTGAGGGAGTGCTCTTTTTATGTTTTTCTCTTACTAATTAATATAACAATGCTAGAAACACCTGAAATAGAAATAAGTATACGTGTAAACTCCTGAAATCCGTCATCTCAGCTCCTGCCACTTCAATTTCTTGATGATACAACAAACAGCCCCTGCAATGATATTTTCTACATCAGCGAATGGCAAAATCTATCGAGGGTACCATTTTCTTTTAAAAAAACTCTTCTGGTCATATCCATTCCCACTTAAGAATGATCAGTGGTTTAATAAATAAAAGTTAAAAAGCCCTTGCCTTCTTTTATTTCTTGTTGAAGGTGAGAGCCTTTCATTGTTCCCATATCAATTTATCAATCTAAGCATCTTTAGTACATGTATCATAATACTCTACAAAAATCCCTTCAGAACAAAACCTGAAGGGATTTTCATGTTCATATAACCTAGATTATTAGAAGTTGAGGATTTTAAACTAATATCCTCATAAAAGCTGAATATAATAATCGTGAATTTAGCATGTGGAAAATTTTTTTTGAAAGGGGATTTTTCATGAGTTCGGAAAAACGAAGAAGATTATGTCAGGAATTTGCAAGAATTTTAGGCGGAGACGGAATGATTACTCCAGAAGGAGTATGCTTGGTGCAAAAGTTTCGTAATATTAGATTCACAATACTTGATCGCAGAACGCAATCTCCACTAGTCAATCCGCAATTTTTTACGTTTGAAAATGTTGATAGTAGGGGGAATGCGTTAAATTTAGGGGAAACAGTTCTTTTACAAGAAGAAGTTAACCCGTTATTAACTGAACTTAGAAAAAGGGACATTTTAGTTACTTCTCTTCATAATCACTGGTTATTTGAAGAACCTCGGGCAATGTATATGCACTTTGAATCGATTGAACCACCACTAGATTTTGCTAAAAAAGTTAGAGATGCATTTAGAGTATTAAAAGTGTAGTCAGACTATAAGAGGCAAGCCTTACATCAGTGAGATTATCAATCCCACTGATGTTTTCTTTTTTGTATATCATGTCTTTTATTTTTCTTCGGAGCAGGCCGCATGGCATCTTGTGCAGTTTTTAAGTTACCGGATTAGGGATATCAAAAGTACATATTAGAACATCATTACTAGCATGTCTGAGCCTTTTTAGCTTAATTTGAAGAATTTCCAAATTTTCAAAGGTATTCAATTTATTATGTCCTGAAATAATAAGAAAAAATGCAGGAGAGGTCAAATGAAAAACAATAAATTATATCAAGTAATTATCGCTATTTTTATATTTGTCTTAATGGTCGATCAGTCGGTCTATGCCATGGAATGGGAAGATGAAGAAGGACCTATAAGTTTTAAAATTGAGATGTTACCTTGGGAGATTGTAAACAACATTATTCCTGATAAAACAAATTTCACCATAATCGATATTGAAACTGGTTTATCATTTAAGGTACAACGAAGGGCAGGCAGCCATCATGCCGATGTACAGCCATTAACCAAAGAAGATACTCAAATCATGAAGAAAATTTATAATAATAAATGGAGTTGGAATAGAAGAGCCATTATTGTATTAATCAATAATCAAATGATTGCTGCATCCATGCACGGAATGCCACATGGTGCTGGTGCTCTTCCAAATGGTTTTTCAGGTCATTTTTGTGTTCATTTCTCTGGAAGTATTACGCATCGTTTGAAAAACGAAGATCTTTCTCATAAATTAATGATATTGAAAGCCGCTGGTAAGCTTGATGATTATATACAAACCGTGAATCCTTATGAACTTATACGTATTTTCACCATTGCCATTAATCAAGGAAATCAGGAATTATTAGCAATGACCTTATCAAATCCGAGTCACCCTAACCGTGTCAATAAACTTGTTAAAGATATTACATATTTTGGAGTGGTTGATCCTTTAAGACAACCGCCTGAACAGCTAAATGGTCTATTTCTCGTGGATGTACCCGTTCAAGTAGCTATTTATAAGAAGAAAGAAGGCAAAGAAAAAAAGGTTATGCATTTTATGATCCGCAAGGAGAGTTTGCCTGATCGGTGGTTTATTGATCAAGATGCAATTTATGAAGACTTGAGGTGAAAATTGTGAATGTTCAAGGAAACCAACCCAGGAGGTGCATTCAATGAGATTAACATGGATTGCCGGACTTTTGCTATTCGTTCAACCAGTGAATATTTCAGAAAGCTTATTGGTAACCCACCAAGGACAAACGATTGCCAGTGTCAACCATGCTGATATTACGATGCCCTACCTGGATGTTCCTATGTTGGACGTGGATAAATACAATCAATTTGTCGAAAAAATAGACCGGCAAGTTTACCAAAAACCTGTAAATGCCACAATGGACAAGCAAGGTAATATTCTACCTGGGCGGGTAGGTTACAAGCTATACCATCAAGCCTTTAAAGAACAATTTCATTCCTTTTTGTACAGTAGTAGATCATACAAACTAGAAGTACCTTTGCTTGCTATTCATCCAAAGGTTGACAGTGAAATGCTTGCGGAAATTCGTGAAAAAAAGATAGGTGAATATAGAACCTATTTTAATGTGAACAATAAAAATCGTTCAAATAATATCTCACTTGCTACAGAAGCCATTAATAATTATGTCGTGTTTCCAGGAGAGGTCTTTTCTTTTAACCAAGTTGTTGGCAAGAGGTCAGTGGAAAAAGGATATTTGCTCGCTCGGGTTATCGTTAAAGGAGAGTTTTCTGAAGGGATTGGCGGAGGGATTTGCCAGGTTTCATCCACCTTGTTTAATGCTATCGACAATGCAGGGTTGCAAACGGTTCAACGCTATTCCCATACAAGGAGCGTTCCGTATGTTCCATCTGGCCGCGATGCTACAGTAAGCTGGTATGGGCCTGATTTTAGTTTTAAAAACAAGTACAATCAACCGATCCTGATCCGGGCTACAATCCAAGGAGGAACGGTGAGTATCAAGGTTTACTCTTCAGATATGATCAATTATAAAATACGAAAGATTCCCGATGCTTCAAAGCAGATATCCAAAGAACAAATTATTCGTTCGTAAAAGTACACGTATACGAATGGGGGCACCTTAGGCAAATTTGGTTTATATTATAGAAGAAACTCGTAAAAACGGCCTTTGCTCATTGGAGCAAAGGCTTGTTTAGAGATGGGGGAGGAAACAGCTTTTTCTTTTTCGGGACAGATTACTTGAACAAGCCAATTCATGTCCATGCTACAATCATTACAAGCATGACCATAATATAAGTTGATGTTTAGGAGATCACTATGGGGAAAATAAAAATAGCTTTACTGCACCTATTGCCTATCGCTGGTGATGTGGAGCATAACCAAAAACTAATTGAACAAGCCATTCATAGTGCAGCAAATAATGATGCCGAATGGATTATAACACCCGAACTATGTGTAAGCGGACTTCAATTCAATCATAAGATTGGGACTGGATGGATTAACAAGCAACCTGATGCTTGGATGAATAATTTGGGCAGTAAACTAAAGAATTTGAAAAGTACTGTATTTTTGGGCTGCCCTGAAAAAGGCAGTGACGGAGAGTTGTATAATTCTGTGTTTGTCATAGATAAAAAAGGTCATTTAATAGGTAAACAGAGAAAAATCAGTGTTATTGATGATTGGTCAGCATCAGGGGAAGTATTGGAGCCAATAAAAACAGAAAATGTTGAGGTTGGTATTATGATTTGTGCAGACGCATATAACAAAGATATTGCTTGCACCTTATCTGAAAAAGGAGCAGAAATATTACTTGCACCGTCTTCTTGGGGTCCCGGATTACATGGTCCGGAGGGTGAATGGGAACAAAGGTCACTAGAAACAGGGCTGCCCGTAATAGTCTGTAATCGTACTGGCGAAGACGAAACGGTCCGGTTTTGGGATGCAGAAAGCATGATCATAAAAAATGGTGTACCCCTCCTGACTCATAAATCAAAACAATCAGCCATACTTACCTTTGAATGGGATTTACAAAGCATGGATTTACTATCGACTCATTTCGACATCGATTACATATAATGAGAACTGCACCAACTCTTGTTGATAAAGGGTGCGCCAGTTTCTTATGGAACGATACATGAGGAGATAACAAATGGATGGTGGTACATAGCCACACGGTAACTCCATCGAAAAAAGCCTATCTCTTGTGAGGGTTTTTGATTTGTAAGAGGGAGATAAAGCTAAACAAATGAAAATCCACTTTCAATAATCCTTGAAAAAAATCAAATTATTCACTTTTAGTTTGTAGGTCGCATTCCTCCGTTGAAGAATGCGGCCTTTTCAATAAATAATTGCAAGCAAATAACAACAATTCTAATCGGGTTTAATACCCCCGGTTCCGATCTACCATTCCACTTAATGGTTGTTCACTTGAAAATCGACTTAAATTTTCTATGAAAAAGCTGCTCACTTCGTTAATCGTACTTGGCCCTGACAGGTGGGAAGTGACAAACACATTGGGCATGGACCAGAAGGCATGTTCTTTTGGCAACGGTTCTGTCTCAAAAACATCGAGGACCGCTCCCTGAAGATGTCCTTCCCGCATGACAGATAGTAAATCCCCCTCATCTATCAGTGCTCCGCGGCCAACGTTGATAAGGTAAGCGTTGGACTTCATCGCTAAAAGAAGGTCCTGGTTAATGATATGATAAGTGGAATCCGTTAAAGGAAGGGTCAGGACCAAATAATCCAGATCTTTTACAAATTCACCCCATTGATCTGGAGTAAAGTGGAGATCCACGAGTGTTGCTTGTTTTCCACTAAAGCTTAACCCATGCACATTCATATCAAATGCCCGGGCTTTACGTACAAGTTCAGCGCCAATCGATCCAAGTCCAGCCACCCCGATTGTTTTCCCCTTTAGAGTTTCAGAAATGAAAGGATCCCATCTCCGCTCCAATTGCGATTGTCTCATCCGAGGACCGTCTTTCACTATGTCCAAGAGAAACGAAAATACATATTCAGAGATGTAAGCACCAAATTGGTCAATAATTCGAGTTATTGTAATGTTTTGAGGTATCGATTTGTCTGCAATCAAATCATTGACCCCGGCTCCCATTGATTGAAACCAGCGAACAGATGAGGCAACTGGTTTACTTAGTAATTGCGTCGGGAAATTCCATCCCAAAATAACTTCAGTGCCGGGTAAATATTTTTCTGCTTCCTCCAAAGTTTTCGCTGTCTTTACCGATATAAACCCACTATTTCGGATATGATCAGCATAAGCATCGACCTCTGACTGAATAGGACTAAATACAAGAATGTTTGGTTTGTGTGTACCCCCCATTGGCTCTCTCCTTATTGATTCTTTATATATAGTATAAATTCTTTCTCCTGAGTCGTACATGGATAAAAAAACAGTGCATTTCTTTCGAGTATGCACTGCTTTTTAAAATTTCTCCAGAATCATTAGTTTTATTTATTTAATAAAATGGCTTCTGCGTTACTAGGCTGCAGAACTATTTGCAGTGCTCTTTCTTCTTCATCGTTTAAAGGGATCAATGGTAAGCGGACACCTCCAACATGTAACCCCCGCATATTTAATGCTGATTTTACTGGTCCCGGGCTTGGTGCAGCAAATAATGCTTTCATGATTGGAAGAAGTGTACGATGTGCAGCGGCAGCGCCAAGGACATCACCATTTTTAAAGCTATTGATCATTTCTTGCATTTCATTACCGATTATGTGTGAAGAAACCGAAACAACGCCTGTTCCACCGATGGCTAAAACCGGTAATGTCAACCCATCATCGCCGCTGTACAAAGTAAAATCACTAGTTGTTTTGCTTATGATTTGTGCCATGGCATCCAAGTCACCGCTTGCTTCTTTTACTGCCACGATATTGTTGATTTTTGAGAGGCTGACAATCGTCTCCACTGACATGTTTACAACACTTCGACCTGGAATATTATAAAGCATTACCGGTAATGATGTTGAATGGGCTATAGCGCTAAAGTGCTGAAATAGTCCTTCTTGGGACGGCTTGTTATAGTAGGGGGTGACGAGCATGATTCCGTCGACTCCTGCTGCCTCTGCTTGCTTTGTTAAGCTGATGGAAGCTCTCGTGTTATTTGAGCCGGTTCCAGCTATGACTGGAACTCTTCCATCAACAACATCTACAACAAATTTGAATAAATCTATTTTCTCTTCTTGAGTTAAGGTAGGGGACTCTCCAGTTGTACCAGCTATTACTAATCCATCAGAACCATTAGCAATCAAATGGTTTACTAAAGTTCTCGTAGCATTAAAATCAACCTCTTCATTATGATTGAACGGGGTAACCATTGCGGTTAAAACTTGGCCAAAATTCATAACTTCACACCCTTTTGTATAATTTTTAAAAATATTCAGAGGTGGTTAGGGCCATTCAGGAGTAAACGCAAAAAAGCAACAACGAGGATTCGCTGCTGCAGTAGAAACAATATTTACCAAAAAATGTTTCCGCGCATAAGATAGCCCTCCATATAGTTTCCTATATGACAGTCCTGTATTTATTCAATAGCAGAACCAGCTTCAAGAACATGAGATTCTTTCCGCTTCGGCAAATTCCCCTTTCCACAATAGTCATAGGATCTCATTCTCCTCAAAATGTGTACTAATGGTCTTTGCTCCTCTATCCTCACTTCAAAAAAATTTGAAGTAAGAAAATATTTAATTGATTGTAATATAACAGGGAATCCATTCTGTTGCAAGCCTAATTATGAAGTTTTTTAAGAATGCTAGAAATCTATGAAGATGGCTAGAGTATTGGGGTGGATTCATCTTTTTATTCGTTATAGGCTGAATAAATATTCAATGGACGAGGGAGTAGTAGACAATACAACTCCCTTTAATGATTCTTTTTCATTTATCAGATTAAAACTCACTGATAAATTTATTGAAAATTACAGTTGGCCGCTAATTTTAATCAGTAATTTCAACTAAGTATTCGTGCGTATAAAATCCTACCATTCGTTAATAATATCCATATCTTACAATCAAAGGAGTGGAGTCTATTGAAAAGATATTCATTCTTTAAAAAGCAAGAAAATCATAAATCTACAGACTTCACTGATGTACTCGAACATCTGCAAAAGTCCAAGGACTTCACAAGCTTTACACTCAATTTTGAAAATGAAATATACTGTGTATCCTTTTTCGATACATTAATTGATAAAGATATAATGCATAGAGACCTCCTTCCTTTTTTACATACAAATTCTTCAACTCTGGAGGAGCTTGTACACAACTTGCCAATAGAGGGGCTTGTTTTTACAAAAGATCCTGCTGAATTACAAAGTCAGCTGTTAATGGGTTATATAGCCATAACATTAAATAATCAATCTGATCAAGCAGTTTTAGTTAAAGCAGCAAATAACACTTCGAGGCAAGTTACACTGCCAGAGGTAGAGTTCAGTGTTGTCGGTCCGAAAGAGGCACTGGTCGAATCACTTGATACGAATTTATATTTAATCCGAAAACGGCTTCCAATTGCAGAACTTGCTGTTGAAGAAATTATTGTTGGGAAGTTATCCAAAACAAGAGTAGCTGTGCTTCATATAGAAGGAATTGCAAATAAGGAGAATGTAGAAACCGTCATACAGCGCATATCTGATTTAAGGGTTAACCAAATAATTGATAGCTCCTATATTTCACAAATGATTGAAGATAATAAAAATTCTCCTTTTCCTCAATTTATCGATACGGAACGACCTGATCGATTGGCTGCGGTACTAGGAGAAGGCAAAGTAGTGATCTTGGTGGATGGAGCTCCACATGGCTTACTTGGGCCCTCCACATTCTTTGAATACTTTGCGGCATTCGAAGATTATTTTCTCAACTGGACGATTGCCTCATTCTTTAGGCTTATTCGTTTTTTTGCTGTATTGTTTTCCATCCTAATGACCCCCATATATGTCGCAGTTCTCACTTATCATTATGAGTTGATCCCAAAGGATTTAGTAAGTACGCTTGTGATTTCTCGTAGCGGAATTCCATTTCCACCGATTTTAGAAGCATTAATCTTGGAATTAGCCATCGAACTTCTCAGGGAGGCAGGAGCTAGACTGCCGACTAAAGTAGGTCAAACAATAGGTATCGTAGGTGGTATTGTAATTGGGACGGCATCTGTTGAGGCAGGGCTAACGAGTAATGTATTATTAATTCTTGTTGCATTGTCGGCTCTTGGTTCTTTTACTACACCTGTTTATCAAATGGGTAATACCATTCGCTTAATTCGATTTCCTCTCCTACTCATGGCTTATTTTTTAGGATTATTGGGTATAGCTATCAGTTTTTGTTTTTTGCTTGTGCATTTACTGAGGATAAGTTCCTTAGGGAGGCCATTTCTTGAACCATTATATCCGCCAAGGATTTATGATATGCGGGATGCCTTGATTCGTTTACCATTTTTTCTTCAGGCTAAACGTCCAATTGAGGTTCAGACGGAAGACACTGTTCGGTTAGAACCCAAGGAAGATTCTAAAGACTAAGTGAGAGTGGAGGTTTCTTACATGAACGATAAAAGTGATCAAATCTCACCATTTCTAGTCTATTTTTTAATCGTTAAAATTCAGATAGGTGTAGGGGTCCTGGGATTTCAAAGGATAATTATTCAATCTGCTGGCCATGATGCTTGGATGGCGGTCATTATAAGCGGTGTAGTCTTTTCTTTGGGTATTTGGGGCATGTACAAGCTATTAAATCGCCACGATATGGACTTAATAGGCATACAGAAACGACTTTTTGGAAAGTGGCTTGGCGGTTTACTAAATATCATCTGGATACTGTATTGGCTGATGGTGGGTATTTCTGTTTTAAGATCTTATCTTGAAATCGTTCAATCATGGGTATTCCCCCAAATTAACACATGGATGGTGACCTCCATATTTGCTTTATTAATTTATTATGTGGTTTTAGGTGGGTTTAGAGTGGTCGCCGGTATTTGCTTTTTAGGGATCAGTATCCCTTCTTATTTAATTCTAACTTTTTATTTCCCGCTGGAATTCACACATTTTCGCAACCTATTGCCCATTTGGGATCATTCTCTTAAAGACATGGCCCTTGCATCTAAGCAAATGTCATATAGCTATTTAGGCGTTTCCACTTTAATGATGTATTATCCATTAGTTAAGCATCGTAAAAGTACACAAAAGTGGGCGCAACTAGGAAATCTTACTTCTGTTTTCCTTTATTTATGCCTAACGATCCTGACAATAGGGTATTACAGTGAAGACCAAATCAGTAGATATATTTGGGCAACTTTGTCCTTTTGGGGAATTGTACAAATGCCTTTCGTTGAACGGTTTGAGTACATAGGTATCGCTACATGGGTCTTAGTTTTAGTACCTAGTGTATGTCTCTATATGTGGGTTTCGGCAAGGGGGATTTCACAATACTTTAAAATGAAGCAGAAAACAATTTATGCTCTACTATTGATTTTATTGGTTGTGATGACAAATCTGATTAAAGGCAGGGGAATGATTAATCAATATGTGGATTACATTTCAAATTTAGGTTTGGTTTTGGAAATTCCTTATGTCTTATTTCTGGTGTGTTTATCCACTGTCATGTCAAATAAAAAGGAAGATAAGAAATGAGAGTTTTATTCGCGAAAATGGCCCTGATACTTCTTTTAATTAGTGTTCTCTCAGGCTGCATGGGGGTGGATAGCAAAGTTCTCGATGAAATAAATTTGGCAACAGCCATCGGATATGATTATGTCGATAAGACTCATTTCGAAGCTATCGCTGTAACACCTCTTTATTATCCTGATAAAACCATTAAAAATATTACCTATAGTTCGAAATCATCACTTAGTAAAGACGTGCGAGATGAGATGAATCAGCAATCTGAAAGACCCATCTTTAGTGGGAAATTAGAGGTGGTCTTATACGAAAAAAGGCTTGCGAAACAAGGGATATTCTATCTAATCGATACATTAATCAGAGACCCTTCAATTGGAACTACTTTAAAACTCGGCATTGTCGAAGGAAGTTCAAAGGATGTGTTAAGCCCCCAGTTTGGCAACATAGATAAAGGAATTTATTTATCTAATACAATTGAGCAAAATATAAAAACGGGTATGCTGCCTAGAACTAACCTCCATCTTTTTTTGTATGCTCATTACTCTGAAGGAATGGACCCATTCTTACCTATCGTAAAAGCATTGGATGGGAAAGTTTATATTAAAGGAAATGCCATGTTTAATAGTAAAGGGGAATACGTGTATCAGACTACGAGCCGTGAAAATGTTATTTTCAAAATGCTATATGAAAATACAACAAGCAAGGAAGGGTTCTCTACAAAAATTGAAGGGAGAGAATTTGCTTCCGTCAACAATATAAAAACTAAAAGGTCTTATAAGATTTCAAAGCCGATGACAGATACTCCTATAACGATCGATCTTGAGATAAAGGCAATATTGCGAGAATATACAGGTGATGAAGTAACTCCTAAAATGATTAAAATTATAGAAGATAAAATGTCCAAAGATGTGAAGGAACGCTCGGAAAAATTAGTGAGGAATTTTCAAAAACTACATGTTGATCCCCTGGGGATTGGCGAACAAGTACGCACGAGGACTAGAAGCTGGGATAAGAAAAAATGGGATGAAATGTATACTTCTATCCCGATAAATGTGAATGCTAAAGTTGAAATTTTAGAATCGGGCGTTGTGGAATAGGAGTAAACGGAGTTGCGGTTTATTAGGGAAAATAAAGCGACAGGAGTTCTTCTTAATAGGGAGTTGATTTTTAAAATATCAGCATCATTTACAGGATGCTTTTTTTTTGTGCTGAAAATTATTTTATGAATTTCCATCTGCAGTCTATGTATCTAATTATTCTAAAAATCCCTTGAACCACCACTACATTTTGCTGAAAAAGTAAGACGCAATTAAAGTATTAAAAGTGAAGTCAATGGCAGCCTCCATTTTACGAACCAAATGGTTCGGTGGCACCAGTTGATCTAAAGTAATATTTCAAGTTGATCTCGCTGAATAGAATCATGTTTAGAAAGCATCCTCATCACCTCAAGTTTTAATACTTCTATTTTAAAACAAAAATGACTCCAGGCAAAAGTGTTCTATCTAAAAGGTAAGACAAAGTTGATTGGAGCGGGTGTACGAGATGCTGCTTAGAAAAGCGCGTCTAGGGGAGACCCCGCAAGCGAAAGCCGAGGGCCGACCGCCCGCGGAAAGCGAGTGCCCTACGTTCCCATCAACGTCCAAATTGTACAAGCCATAAAAATAGACAAACTCGATTTTCATCGAGTTTGTCTTCTGAGACAATTTATACCCTGCTTGGAATAGAGAAGAATATGAAGGAGTCATTCAGAACTTCCTGACCCCCATCTCCCTTAGGGGAGTTTTTAAGTTTTTCCCAATCCTCTATAAAGTCTTAAGCATTAAACATCGGTTGCGTTGTAGCGGGACAAATCGTTTTAACGGAACAAATAGATGAAAGGCTAATAGTGAAATTACCCATTGCTCTGTCAGTAACTATCACTTGCCCGGTAACAGCATCAAAACTGCGTAACTCTACAAATATAGGTGTAAATGGTTCTGCGGTTGTAGTGAATCCAATGATTGAACCAATGATGGAAGTCCTTAAAAACTCACTTATTTGTTGTCGGGTCTGACATGCTTGTCCGATTGGCGAAGATCTTTTTTGTTTATGCCCTTTGTCCTTTGCTTTATCACAGCAGGATGACTTATCACAGCAGGTTGACTTATCATGGCAGGATGACTTATCACAGCAGGATGACTTATCATGGCAGGATGACTTATCACAGCAGGATGACTTATCATGGCAGGATGAACTATGACCGCAGAATGGATTATGACGGCATAAAAAATCATTACTTGAATTCATAAATATCACTCCTTTTCTACTATATATATGAGATAAAACAAAACATGCTTGTACAAATTTACTAGAATCCCTGCCTTTATCGTATTCGCCCATGAATATTTCTACGTAATGTTTCGTGAATCGTAACTGTCTATAATGCAGTTAAAAACAGGAATTGTTTTACGTGTTATAGAAAGTCATATTAGGGAGGGATACATGGATGTCAAACCTTGATAATGAAGAAATGCTAACAGGAGGGAATGTTTCTGAAGTTTATCGTTCAGGAGATACTGTGCGACGGGAATTAAAGCCTGATAGTCCCAAGATTCATAAGCTATTAAAGCATTTGGAGAATAAAGGTTTCAGTTATGCACCAAAGTTTTTAGGTATAGATGAAAAAAGAAGAGAAATATTATCATTTATTGAAGGAGAAGCTGGTAATTATCCTTTAAAGGAATACATGTGGTCAGATGATGTCTTAATGGAAATAGCGAAAATGCTCCGTCTTTATCATGATTCTGTCAGTGATTTTTCATTTGATGACAGCTGGCAACCGATAGATAACACCCCCCAACAACCTGAGGTGCTATGCCATAATGATTTTGCGATGTACAACATTATTTTTAACCGTAAAAAACCAATGGGTATCATTGATTTTGATGTTGCTAGACCCGGTCCAAGACTTTGGGACATAGCTTACACACTTTATACTTGCGTTCCCTTAAGCAGATTTCATCTTTCTGAAGCAGGTGAGAAAGTTTATTACCATTCATTACAGCATGGTACCCGTATAAAACAAAGAATCAGATTGTTTCTTGAATCTTACGGTGAGGGAATAGAAGCAGACTATTTGGAAATGGTATTGCTGCGGTTGGAAGGGTTATGTAAAACAATTACAAGAAAAGCCAGTGAAGGGGAGATTGCTTTTCAAAAGATGATAGAGGAAGGGCATCTTGAACATTATCAAAGTGATATTAACTTCATTCGGGAACATGGAAAGGATTGGATGTAAGGGTGGGTTATTGTTGAATTAACGGGTGCTTTATTTCATTTTAATTACAAGAAAAGAATCCATTTCGATCAAACTTTGAACAGCTCCCTGTCAAGTAGACAGTGGAAATAATAAAAATACTTTAAGCGGCTTGAACCCTGTATTCCAATGGGCTCAAGCCGTTTAATTTTTCTTGGTAACGTTCGTTATTGTAAAACTGGATATAATCATCTATTGCTTGTTGTAACGCTTCAAATGTTTCATACTTATTTAGGTAATATTTTTCACACTTCAACGTTCCCCAAAACGATTCCATTGGTCCATTATCTATACATTTTCCTACACGTGACATGCTATGAATCATTTCTGCTTTTTCTATCTTTCTCTTAAACCCATGTGACGTATATTGATACCCTCGATCACTATGAATTAATGGATGTTCATTCTCTTTTAATATAGTTATAGCTTGATCAAACGTTCGAAATACCAATTTATTATTGTTTGAATGTCCCAATACATAACTAATAATGGAGCCGTCGTAAAGATCTAAAATGGCGCTTAAATACGTTTTCCTTCCGTTTCCTAATTTGAACTCCGTGACATCTGTTACCCATTTTTCATTGGGCTTGATTGCAGTAAATTTGCGATTTAGTCGATTTTCAGCGACATATTGCGCAGATGAAGGAACATAGCGCTTTCTTTTCCGACGAATCACGGACTGTAATCCAGCGATGTGCATTAAGCGATAAATACGTTTGTGATTAAACTTTTTATGATATATCCTATTAATATTTAATTTCATTCTTCGATACCCATAAATGCCTCCTACTCGTGCATAAATAGCTTGAATATCCTGAAGAATTGCTTCATTCTCTAATTCTCTAGCTGTTGGCATACGCTGTAGCCATTTATAATAAGCAGCACGAGATACACCGGCAATTTCACATAAAAGGATTACTGGCAGGTTTTCAATCGCATGTAAATCTTGAATCGCTCTATATTTATTTTGTAGACGAACGCTTGTTAACGACGCCTCCTTTCGAGTTCCTCTAACTTTTTTAAAAAAGCATTTTCTGCACGTAATCGTTCATTTTCTCGCTCTAAACGTTTCATTTCCATCTTAAACTTTTCTTCATCTGTTAATTCATATTCCTCTTTCTTTCGACCGCGTTTATCTTGTAGTGCTTCTTCACCATCTGCTTCAAACTTCTTGACCCATTGATATACCTGTTGATAAGAAACTTCATAGCTTTCGGCTGCGAGCTGATAGTTTTTCTGATGTTGTATACAGTAATTTACAATTTGAATTCGTTCTTCTAACGTTGTTTTTCTTCTACTTGTCATAGAGTTTGTCATTCCTTTACCGGTATCATTTAATTCTCTATGACTATTATACTTTTTAATCCATTTTCTCAAAACCGCAGTACTGGATACATTGTATTTTTGGATAACCGTGCTTAACGAATAGTGTCCTAATAGATAATCATTAACGGCTGCTAACTTTAACTCTTTTGAATAACGCTTCCAAGAAAGAGCTTCTTCTAGGCCGTCTTCACCATTCGCTTCATACCTTCTCTTCCAATCTCTAATGGTCCCAGGATCAACCAAAAATTTAGCAGTAATGTCGGCTATTGATTGATGACCATCTTTATAAAGAGCTAAAATCGCCAGTTTTTCAGCTTTAGAATATTTCATTCGAGCCATAAAAAATACTCCCCTTAGATAAACAGATTTTTATTTTTTATCTGTCTACCTATTGGGGAGCATATCACTTTTTTTCAAAATGGATTCTTTTTATTAACGTTAATATGTGTTCAGGTGAGAATTTTGATCAGTCTTGATTCTAAAATTACATATGGGTCTTAATTAGTTCTATATTTTTATAAATGGACTACTGATCATTTATCAGCACCTATATATTCAACTCTTAGGGGATTTTTTACCTGATAATTATCCTCATGATTCATGGCATCTTTAAAAAATTTCATGCCTTTGCCCTTTCCTGGTTTCTTCAGAAAAGAGAGTATGAGCTATAGAACCATATTCTCATATTTTCTTCATCCGTATAATATTTTTTTTGTGATACACACTTAAAACCAGACCAAATAAGAAGGCGTTGATCATCGCTGATAAAGCACCATAACTCATAAATGGAAGGGATACGCTTATTATTGGTAATAAGCCGAGTGACATTCCGATACTGACAGTTACCTGTGCAGTGAATATGGCAAAACTGCCGGAAACAAGCATTTTTCCAAAAGGGTCTTTCAACGTTTGGAATACGGGAAATTCGCCAGATTATCCATAAAAACAGTAAACCAATGAGCAATGCCCCGGCCCAGCCAAGCGTATAGGTAATGGTTACAAAGATAAAGTCAGTCATCATTTCATTAGAAAAATCAATCTCCCTGTGGGAACCTAAATGGCCAAACCATCCGGCATCCTCAATTAGCCTTTCTAGTTTCAAATACATATACCCCGATGTCTCACTGAATCTTTCAGGCGTAACGAACGCATAAAGTCTTTCAAATTGATAGGCCCTTATATTTTTCAAGGATATAAGCAGAAGTGAAACACATGCAGTAAGCAGGACCGCTGCAGTGATAAGGATTTTCCTTTTATTTAGGCCGCTCTTCCAGACCATGACAGCGACCATCAATGAATAAAGCGCCACAGCCTGCAAGTTGACTGTAACCATAAACAAAAAGGCAGAACATATGTATAAAATGGCAGCCAAATAAACATTCATCTTTTTTGATTGCAGCATTCCGGCCCAGGCAAGCAGAAAAAGCGGCAGAACCACAATAGAATCGACCGATAACAGACCCATAATATTAATTCGAGGACTGCCGTTCACGAATACATTGGAGAATTGGAATTGAACAAGAATCAGACATCCCACCGTAAAGAAAACCCAGCCCCATCTCTGAAGTTTCCGATAATCGAAAAAAAGAAGGACACAGGCCAAAATGACACTTCCTGCGACAGAATATACCTGCTTCAGCACTGAAAAGGAATTACCATTCTTAAATAAGAACCAAAACAAAAACAGACCCGCAGCTGACATGAATAGAAACATGCTCATTAGCTTCCAATCAATCTTCGGCCTGTGCAGCTTGTCCATCCTCAGCCCGATATCAGAGGGGCTACCCATATTCCGGACAGCCAGTTCCTCTGCTTCATCTTCTGTATATCCTTTTTTGACCAGTTCAGTTTTAGCTTGATGCAAATGGGCTTTTAATTCAGCTTCTATATATTTTTTTGCTTCTTTTGATCGGATATATGACGAAACCTCATCTAAAAAATGATTGCTTCTCAATCGGTTCCTCCTCCTTCAAACGCTGTCCGCCAACGAGCAGAGGCGGAACCACTTTTAGATTCCTTTTTCTTTAACCACTTTTTTGCCCGTTCATCCAAGGAATAGAGCTTTCTTTCTTCCGTTTCCCAAAAAGACTGGATCCAGCCTTCCTTCTCAAGCTCATGCAAGACAGCATATAAGGAGCCTTCGTTATTTTCAAATTTCCGGATGCCTTTCTGGTAAAGAGATTCGTTAATCTGATAGCCACTTTTCTCCTCATCCAATGATCTAAAAATACCAATCAAAATGTCTTCCCTACTCACATCCTGCTTTTCTATAGCATTATGGATGGAGTGTCTATGGTTTTCCGAGAATTTTAAATCACGAAATGTATGCTTTTTCAAAGCCGTTTTCAAGCCCGCTAATTTATCTTCCATCGGTGGATTCCTCCCAATAGGTTTTTAACCGTCTTTTTGCCTGGCGCATCCTGGTCTTCACCGTTCCAGGTTTGACCCCGGTAATTTCAGAAATCTCCTTGAGCTTCATTTCCTGAGAATAATGGAGATAAATAAGCTCACGATACTGGATGGGCAGCTCCATAACTGCAACAGCAAGCTGCCTGTCTTCATCCTGCTGAATGACCTCTTCTTCCACATTATCGGAAGAAGTCCATTCCTGCTCTTCTTCCGCAGTTGAAACTTTTCGGAAGTACCAGCTTTTCCTATAATCCTTACAATGGTTAATAGCAATTCTCCAAAGCCACGTCCTTATATTTGATTGTTGGTTATACGTGGGCAGAGCCTTATAGCATTTGATGAAAATCTCCTGTGTCAGGTCCTCTGCAACAACTGCATCTTTTACATAGGAATAGACCAATTGCAGAATATCCTGGCCATAAAGGGACATCATTTCATCAAGTAA
The DNA here is from genome assembly GCF_058783805.1 of Peribacillus sp. FW305-BF15. Classification (NCBI taxonomy): domain Bacteria; kingdom Bacillati; phylum Bacillota; class Bacilli; order Caryophanales; family Bacillaceae; genus Peribacillus; species Peribacillus sp. FW305-BF15. Next base: position 38,656 of record NZ_JBYSYV010000024.1, read on the forward strand.
GGATTCGTCATCTTTCATTTGAGACCATTTCAACACAAACTCCTCCAAAACAGTTCACACTTCCTTCCCTAGATATATAGACGATAGTACTTATATGAAGGTTTTCTTTTTTTAAAAAATTATCCCTTTGTTACTATGGAGTACAACTGAAAAACTTGAAAACATTTTAAGAATCAGAACATTCTTCCCTGACAAAATCCAATCAGAAAAGTTAAACCGTTTATAAACCTGATAAACCGAAATCACTACTTTATTGAATAGGAGAGAAGGGATTATTTGTAAGTGAGTCGAAGTTAATAACATTAAGGAGAAAGAATAATTATAAAGAAAGTGGGAGATCTATTGGATACAAAAGAGGTATTGAAGCGATTCGAACAGGTGGCTGCATACTATATTGAAGAGTTAAGTAAATATTCACTGGATGAGTTTACGAGGAAGCCTTCTGAGGATGAATGGTCATTAGGACAAATGTACAATCATTTAATAAAGAGTACCCTTAGTCTCCATTTGAAAGCCATTGAGCAATGTGTTAATGGCACTACTTCCGATGGCGGTGAAAAAACAGAAATAGGCGAATCGATTTTCAAAGAAGGGACGTTTCCTCCAATCAGGTTAAAAGGTCCGGATACACCGGATTTCACACCGCCAAATCCTACAGGAAAGGAAGAAGTAAAGGAAGGACTGCTTCAAATCGTTGAGAAAATGCAAGAGATCGAGAGAAGGCTCTCTGACATTCCGGCCAGCCAGAAAGTGCAGCACCGGAGAATGGGATATTTAAATGCAAAGGAATATTTTCAGCTAATCGAAATGCACTTCCGTCACCACTTCCGGCAAAAAGAACGTATCGATCAGTTTCTTTTAAAAGTAAGTAAGTAGAGACGATAACCCCTTTGGCAGCCAAAGGGGTTTTTACCATTCATAAATAGTTGTGGCCCCCATAAGTAAGGAAGATTTAATAAAAAAGGGTTGCCCTAAAGGTAACCTTTTAAGTCAGTTACCTAGTTCGTTAGCTGAAGATCGGAGCTGTCTTTAGAGCGCCGCCATAGGAGTTTCTTATGGAACTAAAGGGGCAGGTTAGCTCCATAATAAACAAGTGATTTATCTATTAATCATATATGGTAATATACAAAATAAACCAATAGAAAAATCAGGGGGATGAGTATGTTCTTACATAAGATTGATGAGGAGTTATCATTGAAACTGTTAGAATTAAAGGATGGAGAAAGAGTTTTCGAAATAACAGATCAATCCAGAGAATATCTACGAGAATGGCTTCCTTGGCTGGATAATACAACAAAACTTGAAGATACAAAAGGGTTCATTAATATTTGTTTAAAAGGTTTCGCTGAAAACAAGAGTTTCAATACAGTTATTATGTATAAAGGACAAATTGTTGGTGTAGCAGGTTATAACCAAATAAATTGGTCAAATAATACTGCATATATTGGTTATTGGCTCGGAGAAGAATATCAAGGAAATGGAATTATGACAAGAGTAGCTAAGGCATTGACTGATTATGCATTTAATGAATTGAAACTAGATAAAGTTGAAATTAGGGTTGCTGAGGAGAATAAGAAAAGTAGAAGAATTCCCGAAAGATTGGGTTTTGTTAATGAAGGTTGTATAAGACAAGCAGAATGGTTGTATGACCATTATGTTGACCATATTGTTTTCGGTATGTTAGCTAAGGATTGGAATAAGTAGTAATACCTTATAGAACCAACGGGTGCATTAGCTGAAGGTCGGAGCTGTCATTAAGGCAGCTTTTTCTTTATGTAACAAAAGGGGCAAGTTAGTTTAACAACTGATACTTTAATAAGGCAGAGCAACATTTTCACGTGGTATATAATAAAAATGTAACTATCCGAACCTTTTAAGAGAGGCGAATAACATGAAGGTAGAAATAAGCTACTTCCCTCCAGAAGAAATAAAAACTAAGCCTGGCCCAGAAGCCACTTATCCTTTTGAGATAACCGGTGAGTTCAAATATATTGTAGAGTTTTCTTGTTATGTAGATGGGGATTATGCAGAAGCCCACGAAGAATTCTTTTGCAATTGGCTGGAGAGCCCAAATTATTACCCTATTTATTCACTTGCGGAAATCTATGATTTTCAACTAGAAGAGTACGAAGAGCTGTTTAAGAAGCAAAATATAGAGTTCAATTATATGAAGGGGAGTAGTAAAGACTCGTTCTTTGTAAAGGCAAATATCCGCAGCCCACAGCAATTCAAACAATATTATCCTTATTTACACGGGAATGGGAGCATGTTGAACTTATCATTATGGTCCTTAAAACAGGATGTCTTCAGACTAGAGGAAAGGGAACATGAGTCACCTTATCCCGTAAAAAGGACTAAAAATAACCGAACAAGACTTATTAAACTAAAATGGATAGCCAATACCCTGATAGCAACGTTAAATGAGAGTTCCACTATGTTTTGGGTAGGGCATGATGGCGATTATATAGCCGCATTCTCAAATGATGAAAACTTTTCAACAATAGACTCTCTTCAAAAAATAATGCCGGAAAAGGTTGAGCTGGTGACTGATTATGAATGGGAATAGTGTTTTCCCGTTCCTACCCTTGTTGAACTAACGGGTGCTTTAGCTGTAGATCGGAGCTGTTTTTAAGGCAGCTTTTTCTTTATGCATTTAAGGTGGGAAGATAATCCGATAATAAAAAAATACACATATAACTAGAATTGGTAAAATTAATCAGAGGAGAAGGGTGCTTTAATCATCTTGGTTATTTGTTTCTTTTCTGGAATTATGGCACAAGTGATTGACCCTGGAATAACAACTTTTCGTGTATTGCTGTTATGTGGAATCATTATATCTTTTTCTCAGTGAGAAAGGACTTTGAAGAAAATTAGCTTTAGGTCTTAATATATTTGTTGGTTTAGTTTACTATATGGCTGTTGAATTAATGAGAATGATATTCCAGGGTAATGGATTTTAAATTGTTCATTCAACAAACAGGTGCGTACGTCATTACCAGGAGCTGGACAACAGCTCCTTTTTCTTATGGGGATACCCTATAGTTCTCACATGTCACTGCAAAATTCTATATACTAAAATTAACGAAGAACCTTTAAATAGAAGTTTAATACGAGGAGGAGATGTCATGCTTATTACGGAACGGCATCAATTAATTTTAAAGCTATTAAAAGAAAAGGGGAATGTTAAGATTCATGATCTAGTAGAATTAACAAATACTTCAGAATCTACTTTGCGTCGTGATCTAGATCAATTAGAAAAGCAGAACTATTTAAAACGTGTACATGGTGGAGCTTCACTTTTACATAGTAAACGAGACGAACCAAGTGTGTTTGAGAAGATAACGCAGAACCTTGAGGAAAAAGCTAAGATAGCAAAATATGCGGCAGAACTAATTTTGGACGGCGACTGTGTTTATCTTGATGCTGGAACAACAACGTATCAGATGATCAAACATTTAAGACAAAAAGATATCGTTGTCATTACAAACGGAATTGATCATTTAGATGCATTGCTTGAAAATGAAATATGTACATATTTTATTGGTGGGTTTGTTAAAAAGATTACCAAAGCAACAGTTGGACGTTATGCATACGAAAGTATAAAAAAATACAGGTTTGATAAGTGTTTCATGGGTGCGAACGCTATTCATTATAATTTTGGTTTGACTACCCCTGATCCAGAAGAGGCGCAAATAAAAGAAAGAGCCATCCTTTTGTCACGTGAGGCCTTTGTATTAGCAGATCATACAAAATTTGGAGAAGTATCATTTTCTAAGTTTGCAGATTTAAACCAGACGAAAGTTATTACGAATGAAGAAGGTACAATAACGTTAGGAAAATATAAGGAGAAAACGGAGATAATTATTGTGAGGGACTAAAAACTAAATTTGCTATCGTTGAAGGAAAGCTGGTATTCAAAATGTCTGATTCAGACATTTTGAATACCAGCTTTTTTTGAAGATTCTGAAATTATTTTATTGAAAATTTTCCCCTTTGTTTTATCAATATAATAAAGAATGCTTGATTTATTGTAATGTGGCCAATTAACAATGAGGGAAAGTCTGCTCCATGTATTAAACATTCCATTTGAAACGTTTAATATTTTATGTTATCAATATACTTTTTGTAATAATTGGAACCGTTGACAATTACAAACAGCTCTAATATAATCAAAATCAATCAAAAACAATCAAAATCAATCAATTATAATTCTAATGTGTAAAGGGTAATCATATTGTTTTACAAAGGATGAAAGCGTTATCAATAAATGGTCAATGTGAAAAAACTATCAAAATCAACCATACTTCCATTATTTCAACCAAAAATATTCATTTAAGGAGGTGATCTAGTTTAAGAGATTGAGAGCGTTAACAATTTCTCGTTCTGCAGCTAATTATTTTCATCTTCAAAAACTAGGGGGGACTAATATGGTGAAATATTTAAAAGTAATAGGAATGCTAGCTTTGGCGTTTGTAATTGCCGCGATGACGGCATGTAGTGGGGCTAGTGAATCATCAAATGGATCAACAGACGGTAACGAAGGACAAAAAGGCAACAAACAATTAACGATTGGTGTAGCGGTGGGTAGTTTAGCAAACCCTTTCTTCGTCTCCATGGCTAAAGGTGCTGAAGAAGCAGGAAAAGAATTAGGTGCTGAAGTTCTAGTTGAAAGCGCTGAATATGATTTAGCCAAACAAGCAGCTCAAATTGAAAACTTTATTACGAAAAAGGTAGATATCATTCTTTTAAATGCTGTTGATACAAAAGGAATTGCGGCAGCTGTTCAACAGGCCAAAGCTGCTGATATTCCAGTAGTTGCCGTAGATACCAATGCTGAAGGTGGTGTCGATTCCACTGTTACTTCAGACAACTATCAAGCTGGTAAACTGGCCGGAGAATATGTGATTGAAAAATTAGATGGAAAAGGAAAAATAGTCATTATTGATGGACCTCCTGTTTCGGCTGTATCTGATCGTATTCAAGGATTTGAAGATGCAATAAAGGATTCCAAAATTAAAGTTATCGCGAAGCAAAATGGAGAAGGGAATCGCGAAAAGGCATTAACGGTGATGGAAAGTATTTTACAAGCTAATTCATCAGGCTCTATCGACGCTGTATTTGCGATTAATGATCCAGAAGCAATTGGTGTTGAAATTGCTCAAGAGCAAGCGAATCGTAAAGATGAATTTTTCATTGTCGGAGTGGACGGTGCTCCTGAAGCTACAGAAGCAATGGCAAAGGAAGGAAGTACAATTGCCGCAACTTCAGCTCAGTCACCTAGTAACATGATCAAAAAAGCTGTTGAAATCGGAATGAAAGTGAAAAATGATGAAAAAGTTGAGGAGCTTATTAAAGTTCCAGTTGAGATTGTAACTCAAGATACATTAGATTCTTACCAAGGTTGGTAAGAATCTTTCAATAAATAGGCTGATAAGGATTCCTCCTTTAATCAGCCTATTCAAATCAATATAAGGGGTGAGATAAAGGTATGGCTGTGAATGAAATGTCCCTTAAAGGCCAACAAAGTCTAAAAAAGCCAGTGTTGAATATGGAAGGGATTGGTAAGACGTTCTCGGGTGTAACCGTATTGAACAATGTGAGAATTGAACTGTATCCAGGTGAAGTACATGCATTAATGGGAGAGAATGGCGCTGGAAAGTCAACTTTCATGAAAATCCTCGCAGGCATTCATACACCTGATGACAATGGTGGGAAAATCTACATGAAAGGTCAACCAATTTTATGGAAGGACCCTACTGATGCAAGGAACAAAGGAATTAGTGTTATTCATCAGGAGTTAAACCTTTCTCCTAATTTAACAATAAGTGAAAATATCTTAATGGGCTCCACCTTTCCTAGAAATGGTTTAGGAATGGTGAAATGGGATAAGGTCCATGAACGTGCCCAAGAGGTGTTAGATTCAATGGGGTCGAATCTAAATCCACGCCAATTGGTTTCGACCTTAAGTGTTGCTCAACAACAAATGGTCGAGATCGCCCGAGCGTTATCCTTTAATGCAGAGGTACTCATAATGGATGAACCAACCGCCTCTTTAACAGATAAAGAAATAAAAAAGCTGTTTGAAATTATTGATGATTTGAAAAAGCAGGGAGTTGCCATTGTATATATCTCTCACAGAATGGAAGAAATCTTTAAAATTTCTAATAGGTTCACTGTATTACGTGATGGTGAATGGATTGCAAGTGGGCCGATTGAGGAGACAAATCCTGATCATCTCGTAAAGCTGATGGTAGGACGGGATTTAAAGGACTTGTTTAATCGGTCAAAAGCCTTTGGCACAAAAAATCCAAAGGAAGTTTCACCTGTACTTGAATTGAAGAATGTTTCTGATAACACGATAGTAAAGAATGTATCTTTAAAAATTTACCCAGGTGAAATTGTTGGTTTAGCGGGGCTTGTTGGTGCTGGCAGAACAGAATTGGTTAGGGCCATTTTCGGTTTGTCCGAGTTGAAAAGTGGCGAAATATTGGTTGATGGTCAATCTGTTAAAATCAAATCCTCAATAGATGCTATTGCTAATAGGATTGCACATGTACCTGAAAGCAGGAAAGAACAAGGGTTATTTTTATCAATGTCCGTAAAAGAAAACATCATAATGGCTGAATTGAAAAAACACGCTAAAGCAGGAATTGTTAGTTGGAAGCAAGCAAATGAAAGCGCTAACCAATATATTGAAGACTTAAATATAAAAATAGCTTCCCCAGAACAGCAAGTATCAAACTTAAGTGGCGGGAATCAACAAAAGGTAGTGATCGCTAGGTGGCTATCAATTGCACCAAAGGTATTACTGCTGGATGAGCCAACACGAGGGGTTGATATAGGTGCCAAGACTGAAATCCACAAGATTGTTTCAAAGCTTGCTGATGAAGGATTGGCCGTTTTAATGATATCATCTGAACTTCCTGAAGTATTGGGGGTAAGTGATCGAATACTTGTCATGAGTGAAGGAAGGTTAACAGGCGAGCTTTCGAAGGAAGAAGCTACACAGGAAACTATTATGCGTTTAGCTACCATAGGGGGAAGAGAGAAATGAGAGGGAATACGCAAACTATTACACATTCACAACGCCTAAATATAGGAAATGTCCTTTATTCTTTATGGAATAGGCTTGGCATGATCATGATTTTATTATTATTGTGTGTAGTACTTTCATTTACAGCACCAAATTTTTTAGATACAGCCAATTTATTGAATGTATTAAAACAAGTTTCCATTATTGCTATTTTAGCTGCTGGGATGACAATCGTTATTTTAACTGGTGGTATTGATTTATCAGTTGGTGCAACAGTTGCTCTATCTGGCGTTATCTCAGTCATGGTCTCTTCTGCAGGAGTTAATCCTATAATTGCGATGTTATCAGGCGTACTAGTAGGGTATGCAGTAGGACTGATTAATGGGTTTCTTACAGCCAAAGCAAAGTTACCAGCATTTATCGTTACACTAGGCAGCTTCACATATGTTCGTGGACTCGCTTATGTCATTAGTGGCGGTTATCCAATTGTTTTACAAAACGAAACATTTAAATTCATCGGTGGTGGAAGTATTTTCGGAATCCCCACTCCTATTTATATCATGTCTTTAGTATATGTCGTGATGTTTTTTGTTCTTAAATATACGATGTTCGGTCGTCATATTTATGCGATTGGTGGCAATGAAGAGGCAGCTCGGTTAACTGGAATTAAGGTTGAAAAGTCTTTAATCAATGTGTATTCGATTAGTGGTTTACTAGCTGGTTTAGGAGGAGTCGTTTTAGCGGGAAGGTTGTTTTCTGGACAGCCAACTGCTGGTCAAATGTATGAGTTAGACGCAATTGCTGCTGTTATTCTAGGAGGAACAAGTTTAACAGGTGGAAAAGGGAAAATAATAGGAACAATTATTGGGGTTTTAATTATGGGGGTAATCAGTAATGGGTTAACTCTAATGGATGTCAACTATTATTGGCAATTAGTTGTAAAAGGTGGAGTCATAGTAGCAGCCGTTTTATTAGATCGATTGCGCGGAAATAGTCCAGCATAACGATCATATGTCATTTTAGATTTTAAAAAAGGGATGTGAAATAAAAGTGAAGAGGATCATTAGTATTCTACTAATATGTTCAACTGTCACTTGTTTACCATTTAATCGTGCATATGCAGAAGACCCTGGGTATTATAATGAACCATACCGTAATCAATTTCATTTTTCTCCTGAAGCTAACTGGATGAATGACCCGAATGGTATGGTTTTTTATAAAGGTGAATATCATTTGTTTTATCAATATCATCCGTATGGAACGACATGGGGACCGATGCATTGGGGGCATGCTGTCAGTAAAGATCTTGTTAATTGGGAGCATTTGCCGATTGCTTTATCGCCGGATGAAAACGGTCAGATTTTCTCGGGGAGTGCTGTTATTGATTGGAACAATACAGCTGGCTTTGGAAAAGAAGCAATGGTTGCCATCTTTACGCATGCAGGGGATAAGCAAGTCCAAAGTATAGCGTATAGCCTAGATAAAGGAAGAACTTGGGAAAAGTATAAAGGGAATCCCGTAATGCCAGACCCTCCTATACAAGATTGGCGCGATCCTAAAGTATTTTGGCATGAAGAATCAAACCAATGGGTTATGTCGTTAGCGGCTAAGGATAAGATCATGTTTTATACCTCACCTAATTTAAAAGAGTGGGAGTATGCAAGTGAATTCGGCGAAGATGGTGGAATACAAGCAAATAGCTTAGACAGAACTTCTTATAGCATGTCATCCCAGACAGGTGAATCATTTAGCTATGAGGGAGATATTACCCTTAATGAAAAGAATGGGAGAGAAGGGGCAGGCGGTTTAGTTTTTCGGTCAGATAGGCGTGCAAAGAACGGCTATGTTTCGAGCTTAGATGCCAAAAACGATGTCATAACATTAAGTAAGAATGTAGATGGAACAAACGAGGAAATTGCGAGAAAACCTTTTACCCTCGAAACTTCAACTACCTACCATGTGAAGGTGGAAACAGATGGGGATCAAATTCAAGTCTCTGTAAACGATCAATCCGTTATAAAAAAAACAGATATAGAATTCGATTATGGATACTATGGATTGTCAGCGTGGAATTCAACGGCTGCCTTTCGAAATGTGGAGTTCAAGAATACATCTAACTTTGAGACCAATTTATCAAAATGGACAAATGTAAATGGAAGCTGGGAGAACACGATGGATGGAAAAAGTGGAACCTCTACGGAGGATGCTTTTGTAATGAGCGGTCAAACAGGGGATAACTTTTTTTATGAAGCAAACATTGAGATATCTGGGGAAAAAGGCGGCAATGGAGCAGGCTCGCTCGTTTTTCGTGCAGATCCTCATGCAACAAACGGTTATATGGCGAATATCGATGCTTTAAACGATACAATAAAAATCATGAAAATCGAAAATGGAGACATATCCATTCTAGGTGAAAAAACAATAAATCTAGATACAGATAAAAGGTACCATTTAAAAGCAAGCACTCATGGAAAAAATATTAAAATTTTTTTAGATGGTAATCTCATTCATGATGTAAATGATTCAACTTTTTCGTCAGGACATTTTGGCTTAAATGTTTGGAATTCATCCACGTTATTCCAAGATGTTCAAGTTGGTAAGAACATCATGACAAATGAGAAGGAAGTTACTAATCATGACTTTGAGACAGGTGATCTAACTGGGTGGAGTACAATCGAAGGTAATGCTTTCACAAAAGATCATGTGACAAATGTACCATCTTACTGGGGAGGGGATTTCGGCCACCAAGGAAACTACCACCTATGGGGGTTTACTGATCTTCAAAAGGGAGATGACGCAACAGGTGAACTGCACTCCTCATATTTTAAACTAGGTGGCTCTGGAGAAATCAACTTTCTGTTGGGCGGTGGTAATGATATCAACAACCGCTATGTTTCGTTAGTGAGAGCCTCTGATGATCAAGAATTAATTCGACAAGCCAATACCAAATTTAAAGAAGAAAAATATCAAAAATACGTCTGGGATGCTTCTAAATACATTGGAGAAGTGTTATATATTAAAGCTGTAGACAAAGCTACAGGTGGTTGGGGTCATATAAACATGGATGATGTTAATGTTTATAATGAAGGGGCCATGCCAAATGAAGTAGACCAAGTTGCCAAAGAGCCTGAGAAAGGCGATTCGAAAGAAAGCGGCATCCTTACAGACTGGTCTGCTGTTTCTGGAGAGTGGATACCTTCTACTCATGGTAGTAACGGAGGGATTTGGGAATGTCCTACTCTCATCGAATTACCAATTGATGGTGACCCTTCAAAAACAAAATGGGTACTACAGGTAAGCATTAATGATGGCGCTCCTGCAGGCGGGTCAGGTATGCAATATTTTGTAGGTACCTTTGACGGGAAAACGTTTAAAAATGAAAACCCTTCCAATCAAGTGTTATGGACTGACTACGGCGCAGATTATTATGCCGCAGTTGATTGGAGCGGAATTGAAGGGAAGAATGGCGAAAAATATTGGATTGGCTGGATGAGTAATTGGCTATATGCAAATCATACACCAACTTCGACTTGGAGAAGTTCAACGACATTGCCAAGAAAGATGGAGCTAACTCAGACAGAAGAAGGTTTACGTTTAAAACAAACACCAGTTTCTTTAAAAACCATTCGAGATAAGAGTGAAAAAATTTCATATAAAAATAAAGTCATATCTGGTGAAAGTAATCTCCTATCCAAACTATCAGAAGATACATTTGAAATGATAGCTGAGTTTAATGTAGATGATATAAAAGCAACTGAATTCGGCTTTCAAGTTCGTAAAGGAGCAACTGAATATACGACTATTGGCTATGATGTTGCCACCAAACAATTATTCGTAGACCGTTCAAATTCAGGAAGCTTTGATTATGGGAACAATGTGGTCGGTAAGCATGACGGACCGTTACATGCATTAAATGGGACTGTGAAAATGCATATTTTCATTGACCGATCTGCTGTAGAAGTGTTTGGAAACAAAGGTGAAACGGTTATTTCTGATCAAATTTTCCCGGATCCATCAAGTAAAGGATTACAAATTTATAGCAAGGGTGGAGAAGTTACATTAAAGTCTTTGAAAATATATCCTTTAAAGAGTATATGGAAAAGATAAAGACTACATTTCAATCCTATTAAAGATGGGTTGATAGTGAGAGTTTATGAAGGCTGTCGAAAATGATCGATAGCCTTTCATTTTACCTAAATCACAAGAATGGAGATGTAATGTAAATGAATAAAACAAACCGCGCAGTCATATGCGTTGGGGAGCTTTTGATCGATTTTTATTGTACAGATATTGATGTTAATTTAATGGAAGGTAATCATTTTCTAAAGAAAGCCGGGGGTGCACCAGCGAATGTCGCAGCTGCTATTTCAAAGCTAGGTGGGGAAGCGAGTCTTATTGGAAAAGTAGGAAATGACCCATTTGGATTATTTTTAATAGAAACGATAAAAGAGGTGGGGGTTGATACATCGATGATTGTTACTGATGATTTGGCACCAACTACTTTAGCATTTGTTTCTTTACAAGCAAATGGTGAAAGGGATTTTGTATTCAATAGAGGAGCGGATCGAAATTTAACAGAGGATAACTTATACATAGATAGATTAAGTGGTGCAAAGATCATTCACTTTGGATCTGCAACTGCATTTCTGGAAGACCCTTTTAAAACAACTTATTTAAAGGCAATGGAATTTGCACAAAATAGGGGGATCTTTCTATCGTTTGACCCTAACTTCCGGCATGATTTATGGAAAAATAGAGTGGCTGAATTTATTAGTTTAGCCAGAAAGGGTATATCAATGGCTGACTTTGTAAAAGTAAGCGAAGTAGAGCTTGAACTAATCACGGGAAAAATGGATAAATATGATGGAATAGCAATGCTCCATCATTTAGGGGCAAAAATAGTGGCTGTTACCCTTGGATGGGAAGGCACTCTTCTTTCAAATGGAAGTGGAATGAGTGTAATAAACAGTGTCGAAGTAAATTCAATTGACTCAACTGGTGCTGGTGATGCATTTGTCGGTGCAGCTTTATTTCAATTTGCAAACCTTGAGTCCTATGACACAATCCTTAGTGATTTTAGTAAACTTAAAGAGATCATTCTTTTTGCAAATAAAGTGGGTGCTGCCGTGTGTACGAAGGTAGGAGCGATTTCTTCGCTACCAAACGAAGAAGATATATATAAGATTTAGTCTACATCGTATTGTTTCGGATTGTGAAAAAATTGCGGTAGGAGGTCTAGGTGCATCACGATTTTTAGAGGTATTCGAAGAGGAACTGATGCTCATGTGGTTATAAAGCATATACAAGACGGAATCATTAGACAACATTCAATACCGAATCCATACGGAAAAGTCAAAACAGTATTCATTTACCGAAAAGGTAAGTATGTAACTGCGTCTTTAATTAAATTCATCAATATAAAATGTGATGAGGAGGAATTGTTAGATAATAAAAGGTTAATTTAAATGGAGTGATATTTCCTTCAATTTACAAAGATTGTGAAGGAATGTACTTCAACTAACAGTGCTTTAGTTGAAGATCAGAGCTGTCTTTAAGGCAGCTCTTTTCTTTTCTTATGGCACTATCGGGGCAGGTTAGTTCAATTGCATGTTATGATGGAAAAAAATAGATTTTTAGGAGGATTAAAATGGTTACATGCTATCTGAAATATGTTATTGACCCTTATAAAGTAAAGGAATTCGAGGAATACGGTAAGATATGGATTCGATTAGTTAATAAATTAGGCGGTACACATCAAGGTTATTTTCTTCCACATGAGGGCGCTAATAACATTGCTTATGCCTTATTTACTTTCTCAAGTTTAGCAGCATATGAAGAGTACCGAGTAAAAATGGCATTAGATGCAGAGTGTCAGGAAGCTTATAAATTTGCAGAAGAAACTAAATGTATTTTAAGTTATGAGAGAAGCTTTATGCGCCCTGTATTCGAGTGAGTGAACAGATAAAAACTTATACATATCTTGTTAAGCTAACGGGTGCTTTACTTCATTTTTAGGAGCTGATCAGCAGCTCCTTTTCTTATGGAACTAGAGGGGCAGGTTAGTTCAATACGGTGTCTTTAATAAAAGAAGATTCTTCAAAAGTGAAGAATCCCCCTAAATGTTATTACTCGATGCGAAGGGCTTGAATGTCTCGGCAGTCAACAAAAATGACAGTACCAGGTTCTGTCTCTTCGTCTCTGAATCGGGCACAACAAGTATTGTTGTCAAAGGCACGGAAGATAACATCTTCAAGAACTGTGCCCCCAGATAAAAAAACGTCTACTTCTGTACCAGGACGCAAACGGCGTAAAGTATTACATACACATCCATTGCACCTGTTTCTACGAGATGAACTGGATTGACGACTCGATGAATTTCGACTTGACATCATTACATCCCCCTTTCAATAGCTTGTCTTACTTTAATAACATATGATAGGGAAAACAATCAGGAGTGGACAAAGTGATTGATTGGTTGGCACATTTTCGAGCTAATTTGGCTTGTTTTTTTGCTCCTTGGGCTACGAGGGACAGACAAGACACACTTTTCTTATGGAACTATCGGGGCAGGTTAGTTTAATAAGGGTAATGGTTTTTTGTGGTAAAATAAGTAGTAAAAGGATAATTGGGAGGGTGACTATGGAGGGGCTGGAAATATACGATTTTTTAAGATTAGTTTTTATTACTTTTATAATTAGTTTAATTGTAATTTCTATTATTTTATTGGTTCAAAAGAAACGAAGTAACCTAGTTAATGGATTCACAGTTAGTATTATTTCGATAATTTCAATAATTGTTTCTGGTATTAATCTTATTATTATGGGGTACATAGCTGATGAATTAAATTTAGCAGGAGACGTTATTTCCTCATATATGTTTCTTATAATTTTAGGGTTAAGCATATTTAATTTGTTTATTTATTTGAAAAATAAAAACAGTATTATTAGTGCCTAATAAATTCTTAAAGTATCAGGTGTTGCTTTTGGAGCTCTTCTTCTTATGGAACTAAAGGGGCAGTTTAGTTTAAGACTTTTAGAATCAAACTATCAGTTGAAACCTTTTTAGGAAAAATCTCGTATACAGATTTAGGAAAATGTTTTTTAGAAACAGGAGGAACCGGTTATGTTTATAGGGGATATTATATTTCAAGTTATTGTTTTCGGAGGTATAGCATTAATTTTAGGTGTTTTAGGTTATTTATTTTTAAAGAGGACCAAGAAAAGCTAATTAAATTTCTAATTCAAGTAACGGGTGCGTTAGCTGAAGATCAGAGCTGTCTTTAAGGCAGCTTTTTCTTATGGCACTATAGGTGCAGGTTAGTTCAACAAGCCTAAATTAAGAAACATTTCCATTTCAAACTTAGTTAGAGCAAGGTTATTTCTTGCCTTTTTCTTTGTGTTTTAAAGTTGCTTTTTATTCAAAAAGGGTATTTTTTATTGAAAAATAATACTTTTAGTGTAAAATTACACTAAAAAGGAGTATTTAGTATATATGGAAAAAGAAGAGTTCATCAATTTAATATCAGAAAAAATGAAACTTGTCCGAACTGAACAAGGTTTTTCTCAAGATAAGATGTCTGAAATTCTAGGGATTTCAAAAAAAACACTAGTTCAAATTGAAAAAAGAAGAACAGAAGCCAATTGGACCACCGTTGTTGCATTTTGTGCTTTGTTTAATCATAGCGAATTGTTGATATCATCGATAGGTGACAATCCAGTAGATTTTGTTCAGTTAATTGCTAGCAAAAATGGTGGTACGCCTAAAGAAAAAACAATGGGCGGTAAGATATGGTGGAAAGAGATCGAGTATAGAGGGGATTTTCGTTTGCAACAAAATTTGATTAGTAACCATTACCGTATATTGGATCAATATGATTATCGTTGGCATAGTTCTTTTAATAAAGAAGAGAGTTTAAGTCGTTTAAAAGAATTACAGGAGGCGGGGACTAACGAGATAGACAGAGGTACAGGAATGGGTATATGAAGAATAAGATATTAATAACAATATTGATAATCAGTATAGGGTTTAATTTGTTTTTATTTGGCAGATGGTTTATTTTTGAACATGCTTATGAACCGTCCGAAAGTGAACAGGTTATTTTAAGTGAAATGGTGCTGAAAACAGTTGAGAGTAAAGAGTATAAAAAGTTAGCAGAAAAAGAGAATATTATCGCTATTGATGTAAACATGGATAAAAATAAAGGTGGAAAGTTCCCCTACTATTTTGGAGTAAGTGTCCGTACTGACATACAAACTTATCTGTTTGCTTGCAGTAATGAACAATGCTCAGAAATGGAAAGCGCAGGCACGACCTATTCTCGATATAAAGACGAAGATCCCCGAGTTCCATTTGGAAAATAGAGAAAAGTCAAAATAACTGAAATAAAAGAAAGCCTACGATCCTTCCTTACATAACAAGGATCGCAGGCTTTCTTTATTCTTATAGGTGGAATTTCCAAGTAGACTTTTTTAATAGAATTACTTTTTAGGTTTTTTATTTAAAATAGTGCGCAGTTCATTGATATCATCATCAGATAGGGTATCTTCGTGAATGAATTGGACAAGCATGGATTTCATGGTCCCTCCATAGATACGTTTGATAAATGATTCGGTCTCGGCACGCTGGCACTCTTCCTGTGAATAGAGCGGGTAAAAGGTGTAAACCCTTTGATCTTTATTGACACCTACTACATCTTTTTGAACCAATCGATCGAGAAGGGTCCGTATGGTTTTCGGTTTCCAATCGGTACTTTCCTGTAAGGAAAGTATGATGTCATTCGCTGTTTGAGGGGCTTTATCCCAAAGTACGTTCATGATTTCCCATTCTGATTCTGATATACTAGGAATGTTTTTCTCCATATTTCTCCCCTTCATTTTCATTATAGATTCCTAAATCTTTTAAAATAGAAAAAGTGATTTCTCCCGCTTTGCTTCCGGATGAATCATCTTCATTTTGTATATTGGTAGCAAAGAAATAAGTGTTGTTCTTCGTCTCTACATACCCGATAAACCAACCATTGATGTTTTTTCCATTCACTGCTCCTGTGCCTGTTTTTCCTGATAGGCGAGCTTCTTCATTCTTTTCTAAGAGCAGTGCTTCCTTCACGGCTTGGATATGCCTTTCCTTATATCCAAATTGATTGTTATAAAAGGCTTGCAGCAGTTGGACTTGTTCGACTGGAGAAATTTTTAATGAGGATTCGTTCCAGAATTCACTAAGTTCCCCGGATACATCGGAATTCCCATAGTTTATCTCTTGTAGATTGGATTGAATTGTTTCAAATCCTGTTCGACGATCTAATTCTTGGAAATACCAGTTTACAGATTTTTGTAAAGCAGATGAGACATCCTGATCCATATTCCAAGCTTCATAGGGTTGCTCCGTCCCATCCCATGAAAGTTTGGATTCTTCGGGTGATATCACATTTGATTCTAGAGCAAATAAGGCACTATAGATTTTGTAT
Organism: Peribacillus sp. FW305-BF15; assembly: GCF_058783805.1. Classification (NCBI taxonomy): domain Bacteria; kingdom Bacillati; phylum Bacillota; class Bacilli; order Caryophanales; family Bacillaceae; genus Peribacillus; species Peribacillus sp. FW305-BF15. The sequence goes on from NZ_JBYSYV010000024.1 coordinate 55,152, forward strand.
GTGGAATCAGGTGATACCCGCAAAGTGCTTTTCTCTTCATTAAAAATGCGATATTGCTGTGCGTTATGATCATATAAAACAAAGCTTCCATCATACCCTTTAAAGAATTGCTGTAAATCCTCATGAACTACTCCGTCATTTTTAAAATAGTATCGGTCGTTTTCCATCGCAAATGCGGAAACGAAAGGTAATTGGATTATCAAAATGATACTGGCCAACACATAAATGAAGACGCTTTTCCTTAATGATTTTTTTGCGGAATGCTTATAGGCAGAAATTTGTTCAATTCGTTTTTTGATTTGAAGCTTCGAACCGTTTAGTTGTGTCACCAACTGTAGATTACTTGACCGTTTTGAAAGATCCAAAAAATTAATGATAGTATTTCCATATTCACTAATGGAATGATCATCCAGTACCTGTAAAACAGATGTATCACATGCAATTTCCCGATCCAATCTCATTTCTCTAAAAGCAAGCCAAACAAGGGGATTAAACCAATAAATGATTTGATAGAACAATATCACGTAATTTGTCAGCAAATCCTTGTTTTTATAGTGATTCAGTTCATGAAGAAAGATGTACTCGTAATTTTTCAAGCTAAGCCAGTTTTCATGCTGAGAAGGTAAGACGATATATGTTTGAAAAAGCCCGAATATCATTGGAGATTGGACTCTATTCGAAATAACAATCTCTATTGGTTTTCTTATTTGCAGTCTTTTCTTGCATTCTTCGAAAAGCACGAGGACTTCTTGATTGGAAAACGGAGAAGAATAATTCTTAATCCTTCTGATTGTGAGCCATCCACGAACCATAGTAAAGGTAAATAAAAGCATCCCTGACAACCATAAAACCATCACTCCCCTATTAAGTAAGGACAGGTCCGGCCGATTGACCGATACAGAAAAGTCTTGTATGAGGTGCAGGCCCTGCATCATATCAGTCCCGGTTTTTTCCATATTAGAGCTGGGTGCATTAATTTGATTTATGTCCCCGCTGCTAAAGAGAGAACTAAAATTATATAAATCAGTAGGTATGAAAGGAAGTGCTAAAGCCACAAAAAGAAACATCCACAAATGATAGTGCCATTTTGCTGTTAATTGTCTTCCAAACCATTTTCGTATAAGGAGGATAACAGTAACGGAAAATGAAGACACCAATAGACCTATTATAAAGTAGGTTAAAAACATGTCCTTCAATACCACCTCTCTTGACTTTTAAATTTATAAAACAGGTTTATAGCAAATTTATAGTGGCTTGATGGTAAAAAAATAAAGAATTGACTTTCTTTGATTACATATGTAATACTATACTACAGATGTAATCAGACTACAAACGTAATCTGTTAAAGCTCCTTGCATGAGGTTGTTTTTTCAATTCGTACATAAGAGTCTAATCAAATAATTAGGAGGTTTACATGATGAACAAAAGATGGTTTTATCAAATACTGGCACCAATAGGCTTGGTGCTTATGGTTGCAGGCTGCTCAGATGAGGAAAAACAGGTTGTACAACAGTCGGAAACAGAACAAACCGGGGGAACTAACCAAACATCGGAAAATAATACGGCAAAAGAAGCCACAATCAAGAAATTTGAACAACTTGAGAAGGAATATGATGCAAAGCTTGGGGTCTATGCCATTGATACAGGAACGAAAAAAACCGTGGAATTTCATGAGAACGAACGATTTGCGTTTACATCTACTCATAAGGCTCTGGCTGTAGGGGCACTTTTACACCAGAAATCAATAGAAGACCTTAATCAAAGAATTACCTATACAAGTGAGGATCTTGTTAATTATAATCCGATTACCGAAAAGCATGTTGATACGGGGATGACCCTTAAGGAGCTTGCTGATGCTTCGCTTCGATACAGTGACAATACTGCTGGAAACCTTATCCTTGAACAACTGGGGGGACCGGCTGGATTTAAAAAAGTACTGGAGGGAATTGGAGACAATGTTACCAACCCTGAGCGAATTGAGCCAGATTTAAATGTAGTTAATCCTGGTGAAACGCATGATACGAGTACACCGATAGCACTTGCTACTAGTCTTCAGGCTTTTACATTGGGAGATGCACTTCCAACTGAGAAACGTGAACTTTTAATAGATTGGATGAAGAGAAATACTACTGGAGATGCGTTAATTCGTGCTGGAGTGCCGAAAGGTTGGGCAGTGGCTGATAAGACTGGAGCAGGATCATATGGTACGCGAAATGATATTGCGATCATTTGGCCATCAAAAGGAGATCCTATTGTTCTTGCTGTACTTTCAAGTCGTGATGAAAAAGAGGCTGATTATAACGACGAGCTTATTGCTGAGGCGACAGAAGAAGTAATTAAGGCCCTTAAAGTCAAAGGTAAATAAAAAATGATTGTGCTAAAAAAGGTTACGTTAAGTAGCCTTTTTTGGTGGATTAATTCCTATAATGATCGTTATGGTGACCCTTCTTCAAAGCCCATTAACCGAAAGCCTTTCATCATCTGTATTGCTATGAAGACATAACGAAGCGACGCTTTTTTTATAGAGCCAAAGGGGCAGGATGGTGGAGGGAAATAATGGTATGATATGGTATGTAGACTAAGGAGGTTGTTATATGAGTTATAAGAACACACTTATTACCATTTCAGAAGATTCAAAAGTTTCTTCAGCAAAGGTCCCTGTCATCAAAAACGAAAAACCGACCATTGCTTATATTGAGCATGATCTAATTAACAATAATCCCTATAAATTTACACAAGAAGACGTCCAATTCAAAACATATTTAATCAAAAATCAAATGGAAGCCGAAAATACAGCTGAACTTCGAGAACAGTTCTTTTCAAAATCCAAGGCTTGTTTCAGGGCTTCTCCTTTAGTGAAAAATTATGGTTGGGGAATTCATTATAATAACCAAGGGAAAATTGCCATATATGATGTTAACAGTGAAATGTATAACCAGTTGCTTAAGCAAGATGACATTACAAAACTTAAAGGCATGCGCTCCAAAAGAAAATAGATGCAGGATCGTTCAAAACGTAGTGACTGGAACTGTAAAGCGATGAAGATGACGAAACGAAAACATGTTTGAAGCTAAGAAGGTATAGTCATTTTTAATCATTTTAATAATCAGTTTATTCTGATATTATAAAAGGGATAAAATGGGAGGAGGAAATAACATAAAAAACTTATTTTCAATTTTAAGTATGTTTGTGTTAGTTCTGGTAGGTGGAATGGTATTAGGCAATTCTTCTGCACAAGCAAGTGTTCCTCAGTATTCTTTTCAAACAGAGGATGGAAAATGGGATGGTGAAGTTGGAAATCCTAACAGAGGTAGTGACTTACAGGTAGAACTGGTTTCCCCAATCTATTTAAAGACTTCTTCTGGAAGTAAGTTGTTGACTAATTATAGTAACATATGGTCCCGTCTCTGCAATGCCAGTACTGGAAAGTGCACAGGCTATCATAGCTTAGCTGGTGGAAAGACCTTATTCACAGATATGAGAATTGGTAAATTTTATGTGGATGTTAAAGATGGATACTCTTCCGGAAGAGTATCTGGAAAACTGCAAATTGTTTTCAAATAACATGTAATACTAGCTACCCACTCTTAATGGGTAGCTTTTTATCATGAAAAAAAATCGAGATCGGACTGGATAGGCTTTTGTGGATTGTTTGGTGGCAATATTACAAAAAGGTACACTTTAACCTGAGTGCACCTTTTTGTTTTATGAATTATATATTTCTCTGTTCATATTCACGATATCTTTATTTGCGAGGGGGAAGTTAGAAGCTGATAACTTCTCTATTACCTTATCCCGCAGGAATGGGGCTTTTTCTTTATTTGCTTTTTCCAATGCTTTTGTTAGTTCTTCTTTTGTTAGTTCTGTGCAGTATGCAGGAGTTCCTGGCTGTTGTCTCCACGAATCACTTAAAGAACCGCTATCCACTGTGTCGAATCCTAGCTGGTTTACTACGTCCATGATTATTTGTTTTTGTGATACGTCATTACCAGCAATCGCCATGGCACTGCGTCCACTAGTACCTTCGGGGGTTCCCTCATTTTCTAAAGTATGGGCTAACAAGTTGTTGAAAGCTTTGATGATAGGTTTACCTAATTGATTGGAAACCCAATCACTTTCAACCATCCCATTCTCAATTTCTGTAATTTTTTGGTCTCTGCTAGGGTAATAATTTGAAGTATCTACGACGATTACTTCCTCCCCAACTTGCTCGATAATGTTCCGAATGCTTGGCAGTGCTGTTAAAGGGAGAGATATTATAAGAACTTCAATATTGGTCATTACATCTTCTATAAGGACAGGTGTTCCAGCAAGCTCTTTTCCTTCTAAATGTTCAATTCCTCGTGAATCTGCAATTTTTACATCATGTCCATTCTTAACTAATTTTTTAGAAATGATCGACCCGATTGTTCCAGCACCTATAATTCCAAATTTCATCATTTCTCCTCCTAAAGAATTTGTATATCAAAGAGTTGTTCTGCTTAAAGTTAACAATGATATTTTTATCTGAATCAATATCACCACTTTATCAATCCGTAAACATATCTCATTAGATATTAAAAATATTGAGTGTTTTTATTACATATACTAGAATATAACCAATTCTCATTTCTTTGAAGAAGGCAATAAAAATTGCCATAGTACATTTTTTAGTACCTAACAGTAGAAAGCAGGTGAATGGGTGTCTAGAATATGTAAGGATGGATTTGACAAAAAGTGTATAAAGGAACAGAGAGAAGTATATGGCATTGCCTATACCCAAAACATCCTATCTGGACGTTGGAAATATCTCATTCTTTGGTTTATAAAGTCCAAAGAGCGCCGTTATAGTGAAATCAAAGCTTTTTTAGGGGATATTTCACAAGGTTCTCTTACAAAGCAACTTCGAGAACTAGAAACAGCTGGTTTAATTAATCGCAAAATTTATCCAGAGGTTCCTCCTCGTGTTGAGTATTCATTATCCTCAAAAGGGGAAGAACTCATTCCTATTATTGATTTAATGGAAGAATTCGGGAAGAAGTTTGGGGAGCAGGCAGACTAACCAAAGCTAACACATCCATCGTTAACCCCAGAATTCAAAAACAAAATGGTAGATAAAGTAAAAGTTGCGGGAGGGAAAACGTTCTAACGCAGCTTTTTCTTTTACCATAAAAATTTGACTAAAAATAATCAAGAGCTGATCAGAAGCTCTTTTTCTTATGGCACTAACGGGGCAGGATATTGAAGAGTGCTCTTTACCTTTCTTCAACAAGAAGGATATTTTCTGTTTTTCGAGAATTAGAATGTAAGAATACAGGATATTGCAAAATAACAGGAACAAAGGAGGTATGAATTATGAAGATCCACAGAATAGATCATATAGGTGTAATCGTAAATGATCTCTCTGCTGCTAAAGAGTTTTTTCTCGATTTTGGACTTGAAGTGCAAGGGGAATGGGAAATGGAAGGAGATTTAATGGATCGGATGAGTGGGCTTAATGACGTTAAAGTAGCATGTGTAGGATTGGGGAAGCCAGACGGTCAGGCATGGATAGAGCTAATTAAATTTTATACGCCGTCAGATGAAAAAGATAGTCAGCAGCCTTTTGCAAATACCCTGGGCATCCGGCATATTGCATTTGCTGTTGAAGATATTGAAGCCCTTGTTGCCAAATTGAAAAAGAAAGGTACGGAAATCTTTAGTGAGATACAACAATATGAAGATAGTTATAAGTTATGCTACTGTCGTGGACCAGAGGGAATTATTTTAGAGTTGGCGGAGCAAATCAAATAAATTATGGGCAATTAATGGTTGTTGGGCTTAAACCCTTGAAAAAGAAATTTAGGGAATATACATTACTTTGTTTACTGGATATCACAAACCACCCTTAAAATAGGTGGCTTGTGATATTTGTCATTCTTGTTTTATAAATAAAGAACCTGCTGTATCAAAGTCATTGATGGTTTACCCCCTGTTAATTTTCATGAACAGCAATTCTCCGTTTACTTAGGAAACTTTATAAATAATAACACCACTAATCCTGAGATATATTAATAACAGCAATAATGCAACAATGCATATCGTTCCGATTGAAGCTAAAACATTAAGGATTTTAGTAGCTTTAGTACTAAACAGCTTACAAAACACAATATAAACTCCAACTCCCATAATTCCACCTAATGTATTTCCCATAAAGTCAGTTATATCACTAGCTCCTATAGCTAGATGAATTGCAATCCTTCAAATAACAAACTAACTCCTGCTATTACTGCAATCTTTTTCAAGAAAGACCAATTTGGTTTCAGCATACTGATATAAATTCCAAATGGGATAAATGCAAGTACATTGTAGTGTATTTCATTAAAATCTATTTGATTATTAACATTAGCTACAAAAGTGAACTGAAAAGAAGGCGCTTTTGAGTGAAGTTATTATTTGGGATTTAATGCATATTATTGGAACCAATGTCCATTTCAAACGTAAGTAATGTAAAAGACTTAAGGTTGGGAGGCATAATATGAGGGAGCTTTATATAAAGCAGAAGGTATTCAGTCTTAGCGGGAAATTTACAGTAAAGGATCAGCAGGAGAAGGATATATATTACGTGGAGGGAAGTTTTATGCAAGTTCCAAAGACTTTCTCCATTATGAATACAGCAAGAGATGAGATAGCACTCATTACGAAAAAGGTGTTCAGCTTTTTACCAAAGTTTTTGGTCGAGGTGAATGGTCGAGAGGTATTAACAATAAAGAAGGAATTTTCCTTCTTAAAAGCACGATATACAATTGATGCGGCAGGCATTGAAGTACATGGCAATTGGTGGGATATGGAATTTAAAGTTTTACAGTATGGTAAAATCGTAGGTAAAGTGGGCAAGGAGTGGTTCACTTGGGGCGATAGCTACAAAGTACAAATAATAGATGAAGAGATGGAAACCATCATTATTGCACTCGTTGTTGCAATTGATTGTGTGAAGGCTGATCAAGCCGCTGCTTCCTCAACGGCATCGAATTAAAGTGGAAAAAACACGGCTTGATTCGATTCGGTGAACCGTATCATAAAAAAATGACAAGGCATATGGTATCAAGGTTTTATATTCGTTCTTCAGTAATCGGGCCCGATTCTTGATTAAGTTGCTTTTCTTATAGAACTAACAGGCTGAAGATCGGAGCTGTCTTTAAGGCAGCTCTTTCATTATGCAGCCAAAGTGGCAGGTTAGTAGCATAATGAAAATTAAAATTTTGAGGTAAAATTAGTTATCTATGTAGATTAGGGAGGAAATTGAATAAATGAGTAATTGGTTATTCATTCTTTATGCTGTAATTTTAGGAATAGTATCTACGTTTACTGGGGAAATAGTAACCTTTGTTATGTTGGGGGTTATTCTAATTGCATTGAATAATATAAATTCAACTCTAAAAAAGATTTATCTTCAAAATAATGAGAGAAGTAATAATGAAGATAGATAGAGTAAAAATAAATTGATTTAAACCTAACCGGTGCGTTAGTTCAATAACAAGGGTTGCTGCGGCAGCCTTTTTCTTATGCAAGTAAAGGGGCGGGTCAGTTGAAGATATAAATGAGAATGGGGATTTAATTATTCAAATAATCACTAAGCCTGAAAATTATGGAATAATTTTTGTATCAGTTCATAATTTTTTTATTTTCGGTCTCAGGGATCATTAAAATTTATAATGCATTTCTTTCTGATTTTCTAATGATCAATAAAGAAGGGGCTGTCTCAAAAATCGTAAAAAATGATTTTGGTTTTTGCTCCCAAATATTAAATTTACTTGACACAAAAAGAAATAAAATGCATAGTTTAAATCATAAGTAGTAAGTGATAAGTAATAAGTGGTAAGTAATAAGTGATAAATAGTATGTCACATTATTGACTGGGACTAAAACTAATGAGAGGTGTTCTTTATGAAGGATATGGAAATTTCGCAAAAATATTTATTATTAGCACTAAATGATAAAGGCAGTGTTGCTACTATCGGTAGTATGAGGGTTCGTGCTTTTATGGTTGCAAGTGGCATTTTAGAACTTACAGCAGAAGATATTGTTTCGTTTTCGGAGAATCAAGTGATGGTAAAACAAGATTTACCAAGTAATAAAGAGTATTTGGGTTCAATCTATAATATGATTTCCGAAGATAATCCAATATCCCTGAAAAAATTAGCAAGGGGAATGGTCACTAAACGAAATGTATTCAAGGAATTGTTCAACGCGGTCGGTGATTCTTTAGTGGGGTTGGATTTGGTCTCCAAAACAAATGCTGGCCTATTAGGACGATCCAACCACTTTATACCCAGTGAAGGTGCAAAAAAACTAATTGTAGAACAAATTCGTGCAGAATTATTAGAAGAGGGACCTGTTTCAACCGATACAGTTGTTCTTTCAAGTTTGTTAATAGGCAGTCGTATGTTGAAGAACTATTTCAGTAAATTCGAGGAAGAAGACCTTAATGACAAATTATCTATGCTTCGCAATGATACGGCTAACAAAGAAATCTTTGCAATGATTGATGCGTTATCACACACAATTACTACGATCATTGCTTCTGCTTCGGCAGGTTCATAAGGGGGAATTTAAGTGTCAAGGAGACGTTCATTAGAAGATATTTTGAAATCTGAGTATATATCTATCGGTGAACTGGCTCGAATAACTGATTTGAGATACAGTACATTAAAATATTATACCGAAGCTGATTTAATTCCATTTGAACAATTAGATGAAAACTTAACACGTCGTTACCCTCGAGAAGCAGCAGTGGAAAGAGTCGAGACTATTAAAAGTTTAAAGAAATCTGGTTTAACCATTGCGGAAATTAGAGATAAAATAGAGAAACAAAGTTAACAAAGTATAACTTTTAGAGTATCGATTAGATCAAAAAAAAGGGTTACTCAGTTGAACAACCCATAATAGTAATAAGTACCGGTTACACCCTTACCGTGGTGAAAACCGGTTATTTTTTACACATCTACTTAGCGTTTTGCTGGTGGTACCCTTAATGAACTGACAGGTGATGTTAGCACCATAAGAGGGCCAGGAAATGGTATAATTAAACATATCCTAAGGAGGTAGATTAAATTTAAGAAAATCCTTATGTTATTTGGAGTAACTTTCATTGGTCTTTTTTCTTTCCAATCTGATTTAGCAAATGCGCCAGTACCAGTAGATGAAGAAGTTATTCTTTTACCCGGAAGTGACACATTAGATGAAGATGACATTGAAACAGCCAAAAAACAAAGAGAAAAAGCGATGCAAGACTTGGCAGATCACCCGGAATTGTTTCAATTTGCAACTGAAATTGAATGAATAAATAAGGACTTCTTTATTGCAAAGGGGTTCTTTTTTTTGTTCACTTCTCTTGTTGAACTATAGGGCAGGATAGTTGGATTGCAAAGAAAAGATTCTTCATTAGTTGTATAGTGGGCATCATACTCAAGTATCTTCAAGCTCTGTTCTGCAATACGTCCCTTGAAGAATCAAGTCATGGTTATCGAATTTTTAATAATCGTGAGGATGAATGTATAAAAGTCGTTTTAAAACCGTAATACTCTTCTCTTTCCAAAAGGCTGTTTTCACATACTTTGTTGCTATTTACCAGGTAGTGAGTTGTGGTTGATTTCCCCTCCAGATGCTCGCTTTCCTTGGTGCGGGCGGTGAGCCTCCTCGACGTAAACGCCTGTGGGGTCTCACCTGTCCCGCTGCTCCCGCTGGAGTCTCGCACTTCCGCTCCAATCAACCTTAAATAGTTTCGTTTTAAAAACATCAATCTTTACGAAAAGAGCCTTCCAAAAAGACTTCATACTGTGTATGGAAGACTTTTTTTGTAAAATTTTTTACTGATAGGCGAAAAGTGGAAGTATATGTCCTATCTTTGACATTGGCAGGAGTCATTCATCATTAAGTAAATCAATCTTTAACTAGGTGCAAATAAGGTAGGTTGCTGCTGCAACTCTTTTTCTTAAGGCACTAACGGGGCAGGTTGATTCAAGAGTGTTGTTTGGTCTTTGTTCAACAATTGGACCATTTTGTGAAAAATCAGCAGAAACTTTTGAGGTCTTAATCAAAATAGTAATTAATCTATGGGAGTTGTAAAATAAAGGTAAGAATAGTTCTGGGGGGATTTATATCAATTATAATGCTATTAATCTTAGCGAGAAACTGTCCAAATTCAGTGAACACTGGTCGCCCAAAGTCATTGGTGAAATGAATGACTATCAGTTTAAGTTAGTTAAGATTCAGGGGGATTTTGTATGGCACGATCATAAAGACACCGATGAGGCATTCATCGTGATAGACGGCGAGATGTCCATCGCATTCCGCGATGGAGAGGTTAAACTTTCCAAAGGAGAAATGTATGTGATACCAAAAGGTGTGGAGCATAAGCCTTATGCTGAAAAGGAATGCCATATAATGCTGGTAGAGCCTAAAGGTGTAGTCAACACGGGTGAAACTAATTTTAAACTAACTGCTGAAAATAATATATGGATTTAAACCGATAATTTTCCTGTTACTATCTTTGGATCGACATATAAAAGGAAGTTACATATTTTCTGCAACGGGAGCGATTCTTTAATAAGAATCGCTTTTCTTAATGAACTACCGGGTGCGTTAGCAGAAGATAATAGCTGTCTTTAAGTCAGCTTTTTTTCTTGAACTATCGAGGCGGGATAGTTCAAGAAGAATTAACACAAGAAGGTCGTCAATGAAGACAGTCTTTCTGTGTCAATTTTTTTAGAATAAGGGATTTCTAATTGGAATATTATGTTAAAGTTAAAGCGGACAGAGCAGTTTTTAGGGTATTGATGGTGATGGGGGAAATGATTATCTTCGAGAAAAGTCCTATGATTCATTAAAACTAAAACAGTTTAAATGATAATTCTTAAGGGGTGTTTATTTATAGTTATAAATAGAAATAAACATGAGAGTTTAATTGGGAGCGCTCTGTTCATTGTAGAGGTAGAGATTTACGAACTCACTGGTCAGGCTACCGAGGTGACCTCATGACAGAAATGAAAAAGCAGCCAATTTCACATTTGATGAAGAAGCGTAGATTTTGGGGTTATGGTGCCGCTATAGCGGTAATGCCTTATCTGTTAATCAAAATAGCCTGGACGTTCGGTTTCTTCATGCCGACCGAACAAATGGGCGACCCAAGTTGGCGCACTGCAAACGCAGTAACAATGGTTCTAGCTGCAGTTGGTATCCTGTTAGCATTGGCGTTTAGCATGACATGGGGTGAGCGACTGCCCGCCTGGTTGGTTGCCTTGCCCGTCTGGGTAGGTACTGGTTTACTTATTCCCATGCTGTTGCTGGCACCTGTGCTTGGTCCTGCTGCTATGATACGCGATCAGAAGGCAGGTGCTGCTAACGTTTGGGTATATGAGCAGATCTTCGTAATGGTCTCACTGGTTGGAGTCGGCATCTGCCTACCTTTCGCCTTAGCTGGATACGCTAAAGCGCGTTGGCCAGAGGCATTTGCTGATCCAATCGACATTGAATTACTCCCGGGCAACAGCCAGAAACTGCATATCACCTTGGCTAGGCTTGTCGCGGCTGGCTGTATCCTGCTTGGATTTATTAAGCTATTCTGGGCGGTTGGCGGAACTATTGGCATCAACCCAGCCATGTTGGATAACCGCGATTTATGGTGGCACCTATTGTCGTTGAGTACCGGTGTGTGGGCCTTCGCGGGGGCGTGGGGTTTGTTGGTATTGACCACTCGCCGCGGGTCGAAGCGGTTCCTCCCTCCTATGGCAGCAGCATGGATCTCGTCGGGAATGCTGTTCTCTTATAACCTCTTTAACCGCTTGGCCGGCACTCGCCCCGATGCACAACCTGCTCTAGAGAACCCGCTTGCATATGCACTAACCACCGAGTTAGGTAGCGTCTTGGGAGTGATGATGGGAATAATCATCCTGATGGTACTGCACGACCGCCGGAGAGCAATGCGTAGTTTTAAAAGTAATTAACGTTCCTAATATTGATTTATATATTTATAAAAAGAAAATAAATTAAATGAAAAGGCCCCCAATTTTAGGGCCTTTTAAATGTACGTTTCTTTACATTATCATAGATTAAAATCAAGAAAAAAAATTCCCTTGTTCAGCTAAAGTGTGCGTCGTACTAGAAAATGGTCACTGATAAGACCGGGATCTAGGTGAGCGAGCCAAAAAATGAAGGCATCCTTATAAGAGGAGAAGAAGTCGTGTCAGGAGATAAATAATTCCCAATCAAAAAACCACACATCATGGTGTGGTTTTCATTTTTCTTCCTTTTATGCTTCTTTTACATCCATTCCCTTCATCATCGAACGGTCTTGGAGGCTTTCGGAACGCATGCTATATGCCACGAGCTTCTTCTTGTCCTGTTTTACGACATCCACATGGTCACCGTACACGAACACCAATAACCGAATATCCTTTTTGCCTTTTTTCGTATCGATGACCAATGGCTTAACACCGCTCTCTGGATGTAAAAACAAGGAATCGTTTCCGGGAAATATATGATTTTTCTTCAAAATCATCGCGTGGTTAACATCCTGAATCACTTGGTTCTTCTCTTCCCCTTCCAATCGTTTTCCGTCCATCGTGATCACGGTATTCTCGTCACTAAGTGTTGGATGCATCTTAAATTTATTCAAAAGCCAATTAACGACATCGGTTGGAAGGCAGGTAACAACTAGTTTAAATATCGTCATAATAATGGTCAAAATCAAAACGGGTCCTGTCATTTTTCATCATCTCCGTATGTTATAAATGCCTCGTGATAAGTAGCTGCCTCTATATTACCAAAAGAATGGCCATTTTTTCTTTCGAAAATATGTCCATTCTCGCAACGTTTTCCTTTTGGGGCGTGCGGTATAAACTAACGGACAGGGGGTTGCTTCCGCAGCTCCTTTCATATTGAAAAGGGAAGATTAGTGTATTCATAACGGGTGCCTTATTACAAGGGTTGCTGCGGCAGCCTTTTTTCTTATGGCACTAACGGGGCACGATCGTTTAAGAACGAATGGGTTTTTAATGGTAAAATTAACCTGGTTATAGTGATTAAGTGGCTTACCTGCAGTATAGAAAATAAAATAGGAGTTGTTTTTATGTTTGACATTGCCTTGATTTTGTTTATAGCTTCAGCTGGGGGAGTTATTGCTATTACCGGATTCCTCGTTATATTAGGTCGAAGAATTTTAGAACCTAAGAAAGAACTTCAACAAAAAATCGAAAAACTAGAAGAAGAGGTTCAAAAATTAAAAAATCACAAATAAAAACTAGCTTTAATGAACTAACAGGTGACGTTAGCTGAAGGTCAGAACTCTTTAAGGCAGCATTTTTAAAAATGTTTTAATGAGAGATAATTTGAGGGGGAATTTTCAATGAGTAAAGCAATCATTTTTGATATGGATGGAACCTTATTTCAAACAAATTTAATTTTAGAACCTGCCCTAGAAGCAACATTTGAAGTACTACGAAAAGAAAATTTATGGGATAAAAAAACACCGATTGAACAATATAGGGGAATTATGGGTGTGCCACTACCAGTTGTATGGGAAACACTTTGCCCAAACCACTCACTGGAAATACGAGTAAAGAGCAATGAGATTTTTCATAAAAAGCTTTTAGAACTAATCCAAGCACAAAAAGGTGCATTATATGCTGGTGTGGAAAGCACATTAAATGAGTTAAGTAAAAAGTATCCCTTATTTATTGCCAGCAATGGTCAGATAGAATATTTACAAGCAATTGTAGAAACTTATAATTTGGATAGGTTTATACAAGATACATATAGTATCCAACTAATTAAATCTGGGAATAAATCAGATTTAGTGCAAATGGTGAAAAATAAAAATCAAATTGGAAAAGGTTACGTTGTCGGAGACCGGTCTTCGGATATATCTGCTGCTAAGGATAATGAACTTATTGCAGTTGGTGTGAACTTTGACTTTGCTCAAGAAGATGAATTAAAACAAGCAGATTTTGTAGTGAATAACTTCAAAGAAATCTTAGAGTTAGTTTAAATTCTAAAAGGCCGCCAACGCCAATTGGCGGCCTTTTTAAAAACGTTTCTTAGTATTATCATACTTTCATATTCAAGTGAAAAACTACCTTTAATGAACTAACGGGGGCAGGATAGCTCAACAAGGGTTTGTTTATTTTTATCTTTTTAAGAGAGATAATTTTATATATTGGAGGGAATTATGAGGGAAGTTACTTTGTCTAATGGAAAAACAGTTGAAGTCGAATGTTTAAGTTGTGCTTTAACAAGTGGGGAAATAGAATCGGATGGTGGTGTAATAGTCGAAACTGAATATTTTCATGCTCACCAAGACGTTGCATATCCCATTAAAGGTTTAGTAATTTTAGCCTCTAAGCGCCATATTAAGTGCTTTGACGAATTAAATGACTTAGAAAAGGTTGATTACATAAACTTATTATCTAAGATTAGAAAAGCTCAAAGGGAAGTATTAGGGATAGAACATGTTTATTACTTTTATAATGAAGATACTACCCACCATTTTCATACTTGGATGGTTCCTCGATATGAATGGATGTACGATTTTGGACGTTCGGTAGAATCCGTTAGACCAGTTTTGCTCCATGCAAGAAACAAATTGAATAATGATGAAAATGTAAAAAGTGTAATTGATGGAATTAAGGCTTTAAAAAAAGAACTATACACTTAATCCTTCCTTGTCCCACTAACAGTTGCTTTACATCGATAAGAGAGTTGCTTTGGCAGCTCTTTTTCTTATGGCACTAACGGGGCAGGATTGAATAACGTTCAATTTAATCGGTTTAGAAAATTTAAGAAATCCATAAAGTAATATGGTGTTATTTGAAGACGCCTCTCATGCTATCAATGGGGAGTACCCTGAAAAGTTGTTACAAACGATTGAAGACTTTCTAAAACATATTGAATAAGGGGTATGTGCACGGCAATTTAGTTCCAGGCATCTCATGATAATATAGTCATCGACACAAATGTGAATTGGTGATTATCGTGAGAACTTTGGTAGTTCATTAAGGATTACTAAAAATAATCAAACTATTTTATAACAATTGTATCTGAATCATAAGGAAAGAATTCATTTATTCAATATTTTCACAAAATGGATTCATATGTGGTTTCAAGAGGGGATTTTGGTCAATCTTGATTTAAAAACTACACATAGACATTAATATTTTTGTAAATGGACTACTTGGAGAATTATAAATAGGGATAGTCCAATCACTATCCCTAACAATAACTATGATTTCGATTAACGAGTTCTTCCGCCTAATTGTTGTTCAGCCATTTGCACTAGACGTTTTGTAATTTCTCCACCAACAGATCCGTTTGCACGAGATGTTGTATCAGCGCCAAGTGTAACACCGAATTCACTAGCGATTTCGTATTTCATTTGTTCTAGAGCTTGCTCTGCACCATTAACTACTAATTGATTATTGTTGTTATTTCTAGCCATGTTGTCAGCTCCTATGAATATAATGTGTTGCTGGTCATAGGTTTTGATATTGTTAAGAGTTATATACATAGATTTCAAAATAAATTAAGGCAATGATTAATTGAAATTAATACCACCTGTGGATCTAGAAGGGAGAGCAGAGGAAGACATTGAAGTCACCGGGGCGCAAGGAAGGGATTCAGAAAGAAAGGCAAATAATCTGAGGGAGAGACTTTCTCCTCCTATTGCACAGTTTGTGTTAACTAACAATAAGGCAGGTTGCTTAGGCTGCCTTTTTCTTATGCAGCTATCGGGGAAGGATAGTACACTGGATATGGATAATTTTTCAATTTACATATATTGTAGAAGGAAGAAATGGAGGGATGAAATTTGACGATTTTCAAGATGTTTTCTATGTGCATTTTAATGATAATATTCTTAAATGCTTGTAGTTTAGAAACTCCAAAAACGAAAAGTGGAATTTTGGAAATACCTAATGAAGATGAATATACAACTTTATTAGTGCAAGGTGTTGATGAGGACGGGGTAACTTCC
This sequence comes from Peribacillus sp. FW305-BF15, assembly GCF_058783805.1. Classification (NCBI taxonomy): domain Bacteria; kingdom Bacillati; phylum Bacillota; class Bacilli; order Caryophanales; family Bacillaceae; genus Peribacillus; species Peribacillus sp. FW305-BF15. The sequence continues at coordinate 71,137 of NZ_JBYSYV010000024.1, forward strand.
CAGTCAACTTCAAAGGTCATTACAGATATTAATGAAATACAGGCTTTTATAGAAAAAGTGAACAAAATGGAAGTTGTGCAACCTCCTAATAAGGAGTTATTGGAGAAGAGTAAAGAATTAAATAAAAAAGGGAATTACTTTTTTGTTTTATCCGATAAGGAAACCATGGATAACAAAGTATACACGATGAATTTTTTTAGTGATGGAAGGATTATGTTTCAAGAACCGAACGGAAAGAAGCAAGAAACAAATGGAGCAGGACAGAAAATGATGTATTTATCAAAAGAAAAACATACTGATGTTCTTCTTGAAATGAAAGAATTATTAAACATTAAGTTTTAATTAATCCTTAATCTACAAACGGGTGGTTAGGCTGAGAACGGAGCTGTCTATACGGCAGCTTTTTCTTTATTCACTATCTGGGGAAAATAATTGAATAAAACTTAACAGTTCTTAGGAAACTAAAATGGGTGATGAAATGAAAAATTTCGCAGTAATGCTTTTGATAGCAATATTCTTAATAAGCTCTAATAAGCCAGTTTATTCAAAAACAATAAATGAAGCTGATACGGAACTTTGTGAAACACTTAAATATGCACTTATAAATAGTCTTAGACAACCAGTAAATAAAGCAATTGCTGAAATATATAAAAATGATAAAGAGGCACCAAGTAATCTTACTTGGGCTTCGTATGACACAGAAATAATCAAAATTAAGCAACTGTACGGAGTTGGTGGAGGATATGAGATAACTCTAAAAGTCCACCCTTATTATGATGCTCATAATAGTTATGGAATAGATGAGGTTGTTGTAGATACAAGGGGTGAGTTAATAAATTATAAGCACATAAAAAAAGCCAGCACACCGTTCAATCATTGCTTCCATAGGAGAATCACCTCAAAAAAAGATTAACAATACATATGACAGGAGATTTGTTACAAAAATTTTTGTATACGTACTAGTAGCACACTAAATGGTTCTTCCATCCTGTCACAACCAGTTTCTTATACAGGGTATCTTCCTTAAGATCCACCAAAAAAAGCTCAGCCTGGTTGTATTGTTATCATCCATTATCGTCAAGGGGTTAATGGGTTAGACTCTATTTTTGAGTTTGGATTTTCGTAGTAGATGGTGGCGGCGAGGTTGGCCGCCATAGAAGTTTCTTATGGAACTAACGGGGCAGGATAGTTGAAGAAGGGTAAAAAAAGAACACAAATGAATGTATCATTTGTGTTCTTTGGACTTATCCTAATCGGTCTCCTTTTTTAACCCTTTGTTGAGGTTCTATTAGAACAACACCTTGTTCCGAATAAGTCCCCATCACCAAAACTTCTGAACTAAAATCAGCAACTTTCATAGGCGGAAAATTAACTACTCCTAATACTTGCTTACCAACTAGTTCATCTAAACTATAACAATCTGTTATTTGAGCACTACTTTGTTTAATCCCTATTTCTTCACCAAAATCTACCCATAATTTATATGCTGGTTTTCTTGCTTTAGGGAACGCTTCTGCTTTAATAATTTCTCCCACACGCATATCTATTTTTTGAAAATCGTCAAAAATTGCCATTTTAATTCCTCCATCTATTTGAGTATATTCTTTTACATATTGAGATTTGATTGATTCTGATTCTGTTCTTCTTGTCTATCTTTTATAACAATTAATACTCCTAAAAGAATTAAGAAAGAACCAGCCCAAAAGGTGATACTAATGGTTTCACCTAATATCAACCAACCTAATAATGTTCCAACAACAGGTTGGAAAAAGAAGAAAACTCCTCCACCAGAGGCATTGAGCATTTGTAGACCACGATTCCACAATAGAAATGCAATAGCTGTTGATATTACCCCTAAATATAGCAATCCTCCCCATATGGTAGGATCTGATAATTCGTTAATATTTATTTTAGGTAATCTTGTGATGACTAAAGGAGTTAGAACAACAAAAGCAATTAAAGTAGCATAGGTATTTACCACAATTTGCGAATAATCACTAGGCAGGCATTTTATAAGTACAGACATTAAAGCCCATGTTAATGCAGCGATAATAAGCGAGATGCCTCCTAGCATACTAGACATGTTAATATCATCAATTCCAACGATAATAATGACACCAATAGTGGCTAAGCTTACAGAAATAGCTTTCTTAAAAGTTAAACGTTCTTTAAGAATTAAACTAGCAAACACAACCATAAAGGCAGGTGTTGTAGAAGTGATAATAGCTCCCATTTGTGCAGTAGAAAGCATTGTACCCGTTTCTTGAGTAACAATAGAAATGACGTATCCTACAATCGAAATTGCAATTATTATCCCTATATGTTTCCTTTTAATTTTCCATTTTTGTTTAGTAACAATTCCAATGAATACTAACGCAACAAGTGCTATAAGATAACGTATCCATACAAGTTCTAATGGTGGTATGACTGCCACTACTACTTTTACGACAACATACATACCTCCCCAAATACTTGAAGCTAAAATTAAAAACAATGAACCGATTAGTGTATTTTTCATGTTTGTACCCTCCGTATTTTTTTTAAGGCTTGTTGCCCTAACGGAGAGAAATAACTATTCTAAAGTTCTCTCCGTTAAGATTGGGAGAGTACTTTTGGTACATCGTTTTCAAATAATGGAGTCCAATACATTATGTTCACCCCTAGTCCATTTCTTTTACTAATTTTATTATAGCAAAGAATATTAAGCTTGAGTTATCAGGCTAATAGGAAATTACATTACTGAGAATAGATTGTGAAGGATTGTACTTAAACTAACGGGTGCTTTACTTCAATAAGGTAGCCTTTTTCGCAGCTTTTCTCATGGTGAAGCGGAGGTGAAAATTGGTTGGCAAATCTGAAGTTAAATCAAAAAGGACACAAAGCTAAAAGACACCAAGTTTAAAGATACAGGGTGTCTTTTATTTTCTCAGATTGTTATCTTTGTCCCATCAAATTTTGTGAGAGAGAATCCTTTGAAAAACTCGTTATAGGTTTTTCTGTAATCCCTCATTATCCCAATGGCCATAGATTCTCCGAGCATAATTCCATCGAAATAATCGTTGCGGTAGTGAATACCACCGAACGACCGGCCGATGGAAATATTTGATGCAAGTTTATTTAGTTCCCCGCCTATCGTAAGCGGCGGACCTTCGTAAGGTATGAGGGAAAGACCATCGGAACTGGCAACAACCGGATCGGGGATTACAAACGATTCATTAAAGTAGGCCTTCAGTATTGTTACCATTGCTCCAATAAGTGCTGCATGACCGGAAACATAGGATGGATGCGCAGGAGCTCCTTCTGCATATGCCTGAGGTAGCAAATAGGTGCCGAATTTATTAAAAGTTTCGGCAAGTGCTTCCGAATTCAGAACTACCGGATTGATCGGGTAATCAACACCCGATTTCTGATTTTGAATTCGGCCGCCGAATTCCTCCGGACGGAGACTGCGATGGACCAGCCATTTTTGGAACCAAACTGCCTCAAGAACCGGACGCGAAGCTCTTGTCACAAAGTCCAAGATATGCGGTGGTCCAAAGGTAGTGAAACCAACCTGGGTTGCAGAGTTAAAGTAAGGATTGGACGGATCCAAAGCTTGTCTGCCAAAACTGAGCAAAATGTAACAAGCAATTAACCCGCCATCAATGGAACTATCCCTGTGTACCCATTCTCCCAAATCCCGGCCATTTCGAATATAGCGAGGTAGGGGGTCAAAACGATTTGGGGTAGGAGGACTGGAGCCGTTTTGTACAGCCAGCCAGCCGTCGTAAGAAGTTAGATGGTCGTCCCCAGGAACAGTGGTACGGTATCGCTGGATAATTTTAGTTGAAACAAAAGGGACATCTTTCCATAAAAATTGTGAAATATATGGCCCTGTTAAGTCGCCTTGAAGGTTCCCTCGAAATAAGGTACCTGTCGTGACTAGTCCATTCTTTTTCGGTGCCCGAAAAACAGGCAGGCTGGAAAGTTCTTTTGCAGCATCATTTGTTAATGGGTCTTGATTATATATATTGAAAGGAATATCCCGTGCCAATGCTTGCCAATAAAGCTCAACCATCTCTCCAGCTATTTCAGCACTGCTAAAGGCTGGTGGTGCAGGAATAACCAATTGGTGACTATCAGGTCCGACTAATTCGAATGCATAAGCACCCTGTGTATTTACTAGTTTAACAACGCCACCCAGTGGAATCTTCTCAAAGTCGTTAGGGTCTCCTGTTTCCAATGCTTTTAAATATTTATTATAAGCTTGGATGTTTACCTCGCCTAACTGATTATGCGGAAATGCTTTTGTATAACTGGCAATTTTATTTGGATACCTATCTTCATCCCCATTACAGGGATGGTGAACTAATTGCTGATTTTTATAGAATCTCGCAGCATCCTTACGAATATCAAATGCCTCCTCGCGTCTTTCAGCAGGAGGTAAGGGACCGAGAAGACACGAATTTTTGTCCTTAGCAATTTTGTCATTTTTCATTTTACATTCATCCATACTTTCTTCGTTATCCATTTTTAACACCTCCATTTGATAACTTATTCAAAAGTTAAATAGAGGATTGGACAAACTAACAAATAGATTGGATATGATTTGGAGTGGTTTTTGAATCATCTTGTGAATAAAAATACTTAAACTATAGGGTGCTTTACTTCAATAAGGAGGTTGCTGAGGCAACCTTTTTTTATGGAACTAAAGGGGCAGGATATTCATCAAGCATATTGTATTCGAACTATGCAATAAATACTAAACCATGAGAATGGAAAAATGATATTTAAATCTAATTATTTGGTTTTATGGTAAAATTATGTAAAATGAGTGGAACAATCCCTTATAAAAAAGCACATTGAAAATCAATATGAGATTGATGAGTATCAAGATGAAGACGAGGTTAGTCATTTTATGCAAAGTATAGCTGTGTGATTCATATGGAACAACAAGCAACCACCTATACAAGATTAATAGAAAGAGAGGAATGCCTTATGAAAATACGCAGTCAAATTACATTTGCAAGTCTGGCCCTATTAATAACGGGAAGTTCCCTGCTATACACATCGCAACCCTCAATTGCAAAAGTAGAGCCTACTCAAAATGTAACTAGTTCGATACAAACAAGCACTCAACGAGGTCATAATTCCGTCAAGCAAGCAATGCGGGATACATTGCAACTTGGATTCCCAGGGATACTTGCTAAAACTTCCGATGATGGAAAAACGTGGGGTTATGCCGCTGGGGTAGCGAATCTGAGCAACAAGAAACCAATGAAAACAGATTTTCGTTTTCGCATTGGCAGTGTGACGAAGACGTTCACCGCAACGGTTGTACTTCAATTAGCTGGAGAGAACCGCTTGAGTCTAGACGACTCCATCGAAAAATGGTTGCCTGGTATCATTCAAGGAAACGGATATGATGATAAACAGATTACCATCCGGCAGATATTGAACCATACAAGCGGTATCGCTGAATACTCAAGGTCAAAAGACGCTGATTTTATGGATACAAAAAAATCGTATACGGCTGAAGAACTAGTGAAGATGGGGATTTCGCTGCCCCCAGACTTTGACCCAGGAAAGGGCTGGTCCTATTCAAACACAGGATACGTATTACTGGGTATTCTTATTGAAAAAGTAACCGGAAACAGCTACGCGGAAGAGATTGAAAATCGGATTATTGAACCGCTTGAATTGTCGGAGACATTCCTGCCTGGAAATTCAAGCGTTATTCCAGGCACCAAGCACGCTCGGGGATATTCCCAACCAGACGAAGCAAGTGAGATAAAAGACGTTACCTATTATAACCCAAGTGCAGGTAGCTCGGCTGGAGATATGATTTCCACTGCTGACGACTTAAATAAATTCTTCTCTTCCTTGCTTGGTGGCAAATTACTGAAGGAACAGCAACTAAAACAAATGCTTACTACAGTTCCTACAGGAAGAGCAGGAATTGATGGATATGGTCTTGGAATATTTGAAACCAAGCTTCCAAACGGTGTCTCGATATGGGGACACACAGGTGGCATTCTAGGGTTTTCTACTATTGCTGGAGGTACACTTGGAGGCAAGCATACGTTGGTCGTCAGTTTGAACAGTTTGGGTAGGGATAACAGTCCTAATCCTTTTAAAAATATTTTACTTGCTGAATTTAGCAAGTAGGCAAAATAAAAATACACCTCATCAACCATAGTGGTAAGCTTTTTTATTGACCTAACGATTGCGTTAACTGAAGATCGGAGCTGTCTTTAAGGCAGCTTTTTTGTTATGGAACTATCGGGGCAGGATAGTTGCATGCATAGGATCTGGAAAATATAGGTTAGTAAAGTTATGTTCTTAAACATAAACTGAATTCACCGGAGGATTAATATGGAATTGTTTATTGGAATAGCTCTTATATTTATTGTATTTTTTTCATCAAGTATTATTGAAAAAAGGTTAAAAAAAATAGAAAAACAAAACAATCGTGTAATAGAAATTTTAGAAGAAATTAGAGATAAGAAATAAACGTTCTTTAACTAACAGGTTTCTCTTAGGGGACTATCGGGGGCGAGTTTAGTTGAAGAATAAATGCATAAATATTTAAATACAAGGGATTTTAAAAGTTATTTTATTGGGTGTGCCAATTAAGATTGACTTAATTAATTAGGGGAGATAATACATGAGAATAGAACTACAAAATTTTTTCTACCTTAAACAAAATTCAACCAAACAACATATAATAACAATATGTGGTACACCATAAAGAAGATCGTGACTCAAACGTCACGATCCAACAAACAATTATAGCAGTAATTGAGTAATCCATCCTCGTCAGCAAAAACAGGGTGGATTATTCTTTTTGTTTATATTGTTTGCTCATGTGAACATCACCTGCCTACTTATTCTTGTATAAAGATGAGTTTATTGAGTTCCTTATCAATTACATAAGGTATTTACGGTAATTGTATTGTTTTGATATGCTCTAAATTCCGATAAATCGTTTCCCCTTCAGCTGTTATCAGCATCATTTTGTTATTTCGAACCTTTTGGAGTAAGCCTATTTTTTCAGTATGGTCTCCACCATCAATAATCACTAGTTGATTTTCCAATCTTTTCAACTGTTCATAAAAGGATCTGGATAAAGGAGTGGATATAGGCACAAGGGGTAGATTTTCCTTGTTTAAAGAATACGGTATTGTATTAGGAGAATACGGAATTAGCCACTTAACATGATTCATCGAAATAAACATTGTTTTGTACACTGGGGAGTGAAAGACAAAATAGTCGTTCATAATGCTGGTTATATAACCATGAATGGATTTATTCCCTGTGACGTAAACTTTGACAAACAAACCTTTAGCAATAGTTAATACTTTACGAAACGAAATGGTATCAGCTTCAATAGGTTTTTCTGAAGGAGGGTTAAAAGAGGTATATTCTTCATCTAAACTGGCTTTTTTCAATCTTTGAACATGAACAAATGGAATGTAGAGGAATGAATTTGTCCTGCCATCGTTTAAAACAATGATGTCCAACCCAGCATCTATTAGGATTCCCTTGCGAAATTCTCCTCCGGAAATTTCCACCTCGATATATTTTCCCATTAAATCTACAAAATCAGAAAGCATATTTATTCTCCTTTTTCCTCATATTGCTTTATCCTTAAAGTGCTCCACCAAAGAGCCAAGATACCCAATAATATAAAACCACTAATGTGAATAATACAGTAGGCGGTATAACGACAGCTGTTACTTTTATATATTCCCACCATGTGATTCTCACTTTTCCACGCTTTACAATGTGCATCCACATCAGCGTAGCCAACGTTCCCATTGGAAGTAGTAAGGAACCCATGTCGCTGCCAATAACGTTTGCCAGATAGGCGATTTTCAAGGAGAGTAAATCTAGATTCATTTCCGTTAACGTTAGGGTTCCAATCATGAGTGCAGGGTGATTATTAAAAATATTTGAGAGTACTGATAGAAGTACACCCATCATCACACTTGCATTGAGCAGGCTTCCAGAAACCATTGGACGCATAAATTGAATCAACCAGTCTGTTAGACCGATATTATTTAGACCGTAAATAATCACATACATACTAAAAGCGAACACGATAATATACCACGGCGTTTTTTTCAGCATATCGGTTGGAGGTATTTTTAAATAAGCCCATCTCCATCCTAAAAGGACCAGAGAGCCAATTACAGCCATAAGAGAAACTGGAATGGAAAGAAACGAAGCTACAAATAGACTGACACGGACTGCAAATACAAACAGCAGGACGTTTCGCATAAACCTTGTACGTTCCTTCTCTGAACCATGTTTCATAGGACTTGGCTTAAGTGGATGGTAAGAAGGGTGTGACCGCCCAGTAATCTTAGTAGGAACGGTTTTCGGTAAGACTTTTTTGAAGCGAAGGAACAAGAGCCAAGCCAGCAGTAGTAAACCAAGCGTGGCAGGAACAAACATCATCGCCGTATGCATATACAAGCTCATATGCACGATTTTTAGAGCGATCAGATTGACAATGTTACTTACACCTATTGGAGCACTCGAAGCAGTCGCAATTAAGGCTCCAGACAGCAAATACGGAATTTTTTGATGGTTTTTTAAGCCCATGTTGTTTAATAACATGACTAGAATTGGGGTTGTAATTAAGATACTTCCATCGTTATTGAAAAAGAGTGTCATGAGAAAACATAAAAGATTGACATACCAGAATAATCTGATGCCAGACCCATTTGCTTTTTCCGCAAGCTTCTCTGCCACCCAGTTAAAGAATCCAAAACTCTCTAAGACAATCGCCATTACAATCGTTGCCATAATAGTTATCGCAGCACCGCTTATCGTTTCTGCAATTAAACCCAGGTCTGATAGAGAAACACTTCCACTGAGTATGACAATAATCGCACCTATCGTGGCAGGTATAGCTTCATTAATGCCTCTAGGCCTCCAAAGAATCAATCCGAGGGTAACCAAAAAAGATAAAACGGTTATCCAAACCATCGGTTGCATATTTTTCTCCTTCTTTCTAGCTAGTTTTCATGATGTTTTCATGAGACGACCTAACCCGTTTATTGAGCAAGTCCACTCTTGTCCCCCCCTTACATCTATCCCTCCTGTGATGTTGTACTGTATTTTATGTATCACGTTTAAGAAAGGCTTTAGGTTTGTACCCGTTTTTCCGAAAAATCCTCTAGAGTCTAAAAAACAACGATTCAAGTAATTACACATGTCAAGATAGAAGAACATGCCTAATTACAAGAATTAACCCTTATTATTAAATTGAAGCTGTTTACTCTTTGTTCAACAATTGGGCCAGATTGTTGAATAAATGACCATTAAAAGAATTTGTATTTTTTTTATATATAACTCAAACATAAAGGAAGTGGAATTGAGCATTAAATTAAAATTTTTATCATATTTATATATAATAATTAATGTTAATATTTTGTAGATACGGGGGGAAAGGTTATGGTTAATTATATTTGTGAGACATGTGGAGTCCAATATGAAAGCTCTAAAGAAGTACCTAATCAATGTTTGATTTGCGGGGAAGAAAGACAATATGTTAGTCCTAAAGGGCAAACATGGACAACATTAGAAATGATGAAAAAAGATGGGATATTTAAAAATTCTATTAATCTTGACGAAGAGGGGTTATATAGCATAAATACTATTCCGAATTTTGGAATCGGACAAACTGCTTATCTAATAAAAGATAAGAATTTTAATTTATTATGGGACTGTATTACATATATTGATCAAGATACGATTACGCAAATTGAAGATTTAGGTGGAATTGATGCTATAGCGTTATCTCACCCTCACTATTTCTCTAGTCAAGTGGAATGGGCCGAAGCTTTTGACGCTCCGATTTATATTCATGAGGATGAAAAAGACTGGGTAACGAGGCCAAGCGAAAAAATCATTTTCTGGTCTGGAGAATCGCTTGAATTACAGCAAGGTGTCATACTTCAGAGAATTGGTGGACATTTTAAAGGCGGCACCGTTTTAGAATGGAAAAACGGATTCAGCCAGAACGGAATATTACTGACTGGGGATATCATTCGGATTGTTGCTGATCGCCAATGGGTAAGTTTTATGTATAGTTATCCAAACTTCATCCCAATGCCCAGTGTAACAGTAGAAAGAATCGCAAATCGGGTTAATGAATTTAAGTTTGGTCGGTTATATGACGCTTTTCACCGAGTAATTAAAGAAGAAGCCCATAACCAAGTTCAAAAATCTGCAACTAGGTACGTTAAAGCACTAAATGGAACGTTGTTTACTACATAAAGCCTGATCGTTTTTAAAATGTTTTATCAAAGGTTCTGTGTTGATGCACAGGATTTTTTTGTTCATCAATCAGCTGCATTCTTGAATAGGTTCGCTTTTCTTAATGAACTAACGGGTGCGTTAGTTGATTAGGGAACACAAAAATGATCAATCTTTTTATCAAGAAGATTAAAAATATATGTTGTTCGAAAAAGGGGAGGGTATAGATATTCCTTCCACTTTGTGTTTACAGATAAATTTGTATGACTGTATTGTTTATAATGTACTCGATTTTGTATCTCAAAACAGTTTAGAGATTGAATTGGTGCGGTTTTGAGGGATTAATAACTCTATGTACTCAAATTCACGTCCCCAATGTACTTATCTTTGTGTCTTCGTACAATTAGTTTGCTTCTATAAGGGGAGGTATCTGGTGAAAAAAATTGTAATTATTGGTTCGGGTGGTTCTGGAAAATCCACTTTAGCAAAGCAGTTAGGCGAAAAGTTAAAAAGAAATGTTTATCATCTTGATGCATTATTCTGGAAGCCTAATTGGGTAGGTGTTCCAAGAGATGAACAAAGAAAAGTGTAAAAGGATTTAGTTAAAGATGAAGAATGGATTATTGATGGGAACTATGGCGGGACAATGGAGATAAGACTTAATGCAGCCGATACAATAATCTTTCTTGATATTCCGAGAACAATTTGCGTTTTTCTTGCATTTAAAAGAATTCTCCTATATCGAAATAAAACAAGACCAGATATGGGAGAAGGTTGCGAAGAAAGGTTTTCCTTTGAGTTTTTTAAATGGATATGGGCGTATCCCAAGACGAAAAGACCCAAAATTTTAGAGACACTTGATCAGTTGTCTAAAGATAAAGAAATTATTATCTTAAAATCACCAAAAGATGTCCAATATTTTTTGGAAAAAGTGCAATAACTATATCTAAAGCTGCCTTATGGACAGCTCCGATTTTCAGTTAATTCACCCGTTAGCTAAACAAAATCTTATGGAACTAACGGGGCAGATTAGTTGAACAAGGATAATTCACAATTTGTATAGAATATGTAGATAACAGAGAAATTTAAATAAAGGGTGTGCATCACAGATGGAAATCACCATCAAAAGAACAAGTTTAACTGAAGTAGATAGGTTGTTGGCCATTCAGAAAAAGGCTTTTGCAGAAGACTATAAGTTATACCAAGACCACGATACAACTCCTGTAAATGAGACACCTGAGAAATTAATCGAAAATATTGAACACTATATCCATTACACAATATGGTCAAATAACAACATTATCGGTGGAATAGATCTCCGTAAAAAAGAAAATATACTGTTATTAGATAAACTATTCATAGCAAACGAATATCAAAATAAAGGTCTTGGAACAAAGATAATGAAATTAATTGAGGCTGAATTTCCATTAATAAAAATTTGGCGTTTATATACTCCATATTTAAACAAAAGAAATCAATATTTTTATGAGAAATTCGGCTATGAAAAAATAGGAGAAGTTCAGCTAACTGAAAAGCTTTTGTTATTTAAGTATGAAAAATGTTGTATTTAATTTTAGGTACATAAAAGGAACACAAGATGAGTTTCTTGTTGAACTAACGGTGCTTTACTTCTATAAGGGAGGATGCTGAGGCAGCCTTTTTCTTATGGCACTTAAGGGGCAGCATTCCTATAATAACTGAAAATGAGGTTTGAACGAAAAAAGACCTCTTGATAAGATGAATGTGTCCTGAGCTGGCCAGCTAAAAAGGACAAAAACATCTATCGGAGGCCTCACAATGAATTATAACCAAAATCATAAAATCACTCAAATTACTTCTGAAACCTTAATTGTCGGAGTTGACATCGCCAAGCACAATCATGTCGCGAGAGCACAAGATTTTAGAGGATTGGAACTGGGTAAAACGTGTTTCTTTGAAAATACGAAAGCAGGATTTCATTCGTTTCTAGATTGGATTAACCAACTTGTTAAAGAGTGTAAGCTAGATCAAGTGATTGTAGGCATGGAGCCAACTGGTCATTACTGGTTAAATCTAGCTCATCTTCTAAAAGAGAATAATATTAAGTTCGTATCTGTCAATCCACTACATGTTAAACGAAGTAAAGAATTAGACGATAATTCACCTACAAAAAATGACGTGAAAGATGCAAAAGTCATCGCACAGTTAGTCAAGGACGGAAGATACGCCGAACCAACAATTCCACAAGGAATTTATGCAGAACTCCGAGTGGCAAAAAAACTTCGCGATCTTCTCAACGTTGACTTACAGGTCGTTCAGGGACAAGTTCATAACTGGCTTGATCGTTACTTTCCTGAATTTTTGACGGTGTTCAAAAGTTGGGAAGGCAAGGCAGCTATTCATTTTCTAAAGCTAGAAGCCTTGCCCTATGAACTTGTTAAGTATACGGATGAAGAGCTCTTACTTTCCTTAAGACAAGTGGTAAAACGCAGTATAGGCTTAAAGAAGATACGAGCACTTAAAGAAGCAGCCAATCGTTCGATTGGTATTCGTCAAGGGGCAGCTATGGCGAAATTAGAGTTGAGAGCTTTATTAGAGAAGTATGATTTTATTCAAATGAAATTCGAAGAATTAGATCATCAATTAGATCAGTTATTAGACCATATCCCAGGTGTCACACAGATGTTAGAGGTGTCAGGGATTGGTCGAGATACTGTAGCAGGGTTTTTCGCAGAGGTCGGCGACCTCAGAGACTATCAACATCCTCGCCAAATCATAAAATTAGCAGGTTTAAGTTTAAAAGAAAACACATCCGGAAAGCACAAAGGTCAGACCAAGATTACCAAACGGGGACGAAAGAAATTGAGGGCTCTCTTATTCCGGGCAGCCATGATACTGGTGGCAAAGAACAAGGCTTTTAAAGCTCTTCATATATATTACACAACACGTTCCCACAATCCCTTAAAGAAAATGCAATCTCTGATAGCCTTGTGTAACAAGCTTATTCGAATTCTGTTTTCAATCGGTAAAAAACAATTTACGTTTCAAGAAGACAAGATGTTAAAGGATATCCCTCATATGGCAACATTTGTAGCACATCAAACAGTCGCATAGTTCATCGGATTTTTATGGTTACACGGTCATTTAATTAACACTCATTTAAAAGTGAAGCACGGATTAGTCGGCAAAGCAACTAACGTGAGGACTTAGATCCTGTGGGGCATTAAGACCGACATCCACCTCATGGAAAGGTTGAACGAGGAATGTAGGAGCATCGACTCTGTGAGACATGGGAGGGTTGACCTCCATGAGACATGTGGATATCCTAAAGTGCGATCATAACATTGTTTAAACCAATTTTTTCCTATGATTGGCTAGTTTAGCATGCACTTTTTTCGGTAAATCCCTATTCTTGAGGCGTAATGCCGAGCTTACATAGATAACGGTTAATGATATGACTATGAAATCCTAAGAATTCTAGAGCAATCGTGAGATTGTGTTTAGTTTATTGAGGGAGGATAGTTCAACAAGCATAGTGTTTTTGGACTGTGAGGATTATTTCCAAAAAGGTTTTTTAATGGTAAAATTAGTTAGAGGTGATTTTGTTGAATAGTAATAAAAGCTTTAAATTTAACTTTATAGTATCTTTAACTTTCCTCATTTTAGGTTTTATTTTTATAAATATCTTTACCAATATAGTACCTACCATTATTCTTTTTGGTTACTTCTTTCTGTACTACCTCATTAGTGGACTTTATCGATTATCCCAACATAAGAAACAAAGCAGATCGAACTCATATAATTAATTTTCATACCGTCTCATTTGCGTCACAGTTTGTGTCAACTCTACAATAATCCTTAATGAACTAACAGGTGCTTTAGTTCAACAAGAAGGCCGAAATATGAAGTGAACCCAAAAAGTTAGACACTTTATTTACTTAGGCAGCCTTGAGGGCATGAACCCGGTAATCTACTGGGC
>NZ_JBYSYV010000025.1:0-83934 GCF_058783805.1 Peribacillus sp. FW305-BF15
CCGAACACGGCAGTTAAGCTCTTCAGCGCCGATGGTAGTTGGGGGTTTCCCCCTGTGAGAGTAGGACGCCGCCAAGCAATGTTTATCACATCAATTAGGATTCATAAACCCGTATAAACAGGTTCAAATCCTATCTACGCATCTAAACCTTAGGATTATCCTAAGGTTTTTTTGTATAAATTCCACAATTCGTTGGAAAGGCTTATATTAATAGCATGATTTTGGTAGGGGGCTTCTCGAATGACCAGTAAAGAAGAAATCCTGGACAATAAACAAATTCTTCATTCTTTTGCGAAATGGTTAATGGGTCAAAATAAATCCGATGGTACGATTAAAACCTATGTTGGAGTCATCTCCCAGTTTCTTCAATGGTTTAAAGATGAGGCGGAAGAGATAGAAAAATTCCACGTCCAAACCTATTTAGACGATATGGAACAGTCAAACAAGAGTGGAGGAACGATTGAAAAACATTATTCAGCCATTACCATGTTTTCAAGGTTCCTTGATAAACCCGAAATCGTCCTCAACATCGATCGTAAAGCAAAGGAAAAGAAAGAAGATCCGCCAAAAGCCCTGAACATGCTTGAGCAAGCTGCTCTCCTAAAAGAAATCGAGGCCTCTGGGCATTTCAGGAATATTGCTATTGTCTACACAATGATTCATACGGGTATCCGGGTGTCCGAACTTTGTGATTTGAACCATAGTGACATTCAAAAAGAGGGAGAAAGGCAATATATCCTCATTCGGGATTCAAAAGGTGATATAGACAGGAAGATTCCACTCTCCATGACTGCTAGTGAAAAGATCAAGGCATACAAGGAATTTTTAAATATGGAAACGGAAGCCATCTTCATATCCAGTGTGAATCAACGCATAACGCCAAGGTCCGTGCAATATATGTTGACTAAATATAATACGACTCCCCATAGGCTGCGGAATACGTTTTGCCAAACATTAATCGATAAGGGGATAGACCTTCAAACCGTTTCAAAATTGATGGGGCACAAAGATTTGAACATGACCAAACGTTATATAGGAGAAGGAAAAGAAGAATTGGAATCAGCCATTGAAAATACTTTTGATAATTTGTAGGATTGGGAATACTTAACGATATACAAGAAGTTTTCCTTCATTATATAAGTTCCAATAGCACGGGGAATTTAATGCTGATGATTTAAAAATAGCATTTCTTTTATAGTTGTAGGCCTTTTAAAGGACAGATTAAAATGACTAGGAATTTTTAAGGAGAAGATCTCTTTTGGTGAATGCCACCCAAAACAACCCTTTGGTAGCCAAGAGGGTTAATTAGAAGGAATTTATTCTTTACCTAGGGTAGACTAGAAAACATCATTGGACTTCTTATTCTACAATTTAGGGTTGCAGGGTAGTTTCTCTTAGTAGTTTCTCGGCTTCAATTATACAAGCACCCCTGTCATGTAGGTATTCAAGTGAGATACTCCTTTTTAATGCTGTTTGTTCAATTAATCTAATTTCATGCTGCATAGCACCAGACAAGATTCCATTTTCAATGTTCTTATTTATTTCATAATAAAATCCTGCCAATAATTCTAACGGTAATTCATCGTAAAGGGAACTTTTTTTGATCTTCATAAAGTACCTCCTCATTTTACAATAAAACTAGCATACATATTTGTAATAAAAACATAAGGGATTTAAAGGGGAGCTTTTAAGCTAGGGAAACCCTGAATTTGACCGAATACAGAGTTTTTTTTGTATTTGAATAATATGATTGATGAATCACTGTTTCCTATTTGGAAGAAGCTATTCTTTCTATGTACTGTTCCGGGTATTGGCCCCACCTACGCCAGATACTATGACGGCCACGCATGCCATCCAACCTATTATTATCATATAAGAAAGCGCTTACATTGTCAAGAATTTCATTTGGAAATTCGAGCAAAAACCTCTTGGTATGATAAAAGGATGACAGGCTGATAGGATGAAGGGGCTAAAATTAACAAAATCAGCAGATTTATTATTTTAATAATATCCAAAAAAGAAAATATTGTATTTCACAAAAATGGTTGAGCGCCGTTTAAAGCTAAAAAATTTCCGAAATGGTCTGTATAGCATTGTTACACCCGTTCGTAAAAGTTAGAAAAACATTTACGAACGCTTTTGATAGAATAAGAGAGAGAAAAATAGATGAAGGAGTAAAAAAATGGATGTCCGTAAATTTGGATACATAAGAGTGAGTAGCAAAGATCAAAATGAAGGACGACAACTTCAGGCCATGTTGGATAATGTTCTTAAAGAACGTATATCTAGATCTTTACAGGATGGTCCGATCGATTGAACCAGTTGTGTGGCTTTGATGATTCTTGGATTCAGCGGTGGCAAAATCAGTCTACGAACGCGCAAAATCTAAAAATCCAGGAATGGAAAGGGAGCTATAGATTTTTTATTTAACCGTAGGTCAATAAAATTCAAAAAGCCCATCCTTAGCTGGATGGGCTTTTCAATTTTATAATCCCCAAGCCTATAACACGATTTGTGAGTAGGTATAATCTATAATATGGTAAAAGTCAACTTTTCAATATCGTTAGTAAAGAGCTGAGTTTATATAAATTCAAAAATGAATTATGGGCATTTCGATGAATCCCCTACAGAAAGGCATTATTTGTGAATAAAATTCATTAATGAATTGACTGATGTTAATAATAAGCGATTTTACATTAAATTGGGTCTTGGCATGCTAGTTGCATAATAATAGTTATAAATCAAACATGCACGATATGAAATTCGTTTATGTGCGGAGGGATAAATGGTGCGAAAAACGATAAATAAACCATGGGAGCAATGGTATGTTGAAAGAATGAAATCTATGAAGCTACCGGAAATATCCGTCTATTCACTGCTTGATATAACAGCGAGTAAGTTTCCACACCATACAGCCATCATTTATGAAGACCAGTCCATGGATTATAAGAATCTAAAAATGCAGGTAGACAAACTTGCAGGTAAATGGAGAGAAATGGGCTTTGTTAAAGGTGAACGGATTGGACTGATGATGGCCAACCACCCTTATTTCATAATCAGTTATTATGCTGCACAGGCACTGGGTCTGTTGGTTGTACAAATTAATCCCATGTATAAACCGCGGGAACTATTGCAAATATTAATAGACTCGGATACCAAGAATATTGTATTTGACCAAACGGCCGCAAATACAATCAAAGAAACGAAGGCGATATATGAATTTGATGTATGCATTGATACGGAAAATGATCAAAATGGCTCCTATTCCCTTAAAACGATGATTGAAACAGGGGATGCGATTAAGAAGCCCGTAGTGATAATCCCTCATGAAGATAAGGCAGTCATCCAATATACTGGCGGCACCACTGGGAAGATGAAGGGTGTCATGCTTACTCACCATAATTTAACCTCCAATGTCGTGCAGAGCTTTGAAATGTATGGTGATTCCCTGAAACCTGGTGAAGAAATCGTTTTGGCAGCTACGCCTCTTTACCATGTTTATGCCATGACGAGCGCAATGAATCTAGGTATCTATATTGGAGCTGCCATCCTCTTATTTCCTAAATTTGAACTTGAAGATGTACTTGCAAAAATAAAAAAGTACCGTCCGACTTTCTTTCCGGGAGTTCCAAAGATGTATAACGCTTTCGTCAATCATCCAGGAATTGAAAACTATGGACTGGATTGTTTAAAAAGTTGTTCTTGTGGATCGGCGCCCCTGCCGGTTGAAGTAATAAAGCGATTTGAGGGGCTGACCGGTGCCAAAATCGGAGAGGGTTTCGGTTTGTCTGAGGCTTCACCTTCCACTCATCGTAATCCGCCTTTCGGAAAAAGGAAAATAGGAAGCATTGGCATCCCTTTTCCAGGCACGGACTGTATGATCATTGACGATGAAAATAATGAAGTGCCTAACACATGCGTCGGGGAGTTGCTCATAAAAGGCCCGCAAATCATGAAGGGTTATTGGAATAACGAAGCCGAAACCAAAAAGGCCTTGCAGAATGATTGGCTATATACTGGCGATCTTGCTGTGATGGATGACGAAGGATATTTCTATATCGTCGGCAGGAAAAAAGAAATGATCATCGTCGGCGGATTCAATATTTACCCGCAGGAGGTAGAAGGGGTTCTGTACGAACATCCGGCCATTAAAGAAGCAGCTGTGGTCGGCATCCCACATAAAGAAAAAGGAGAAATAGTGAAAGCATTCATCGTACCTAAAGAAAGCGCTTCCGTGGATCTTGAAGAAATAGAAGGATATTGCTATTCCCAATTGACGCCGTATAAAGTACCAAAAGTATTTGAATTAAGAAATGAACTTCCGCGTAATACAGTGGGTAAACTATTAAAAAGATTGTTAGTTAAGGAGGAATTAGAAAAGGGTTGAAAGTGGGGGAGTGTGATTTCAACCATCTAAGTTGAACCTTACGTTGGTTGGTAAGCCATTGTAAACAAAAGAGGAGGGATTCATATGCGTTGGGTTGTTCTCATTCTATTATTCTTTGGAGCCGTCATCAATTTTGCAGATAAATCGATCGTGGGCCTCGCAGCTGTTCCCATCATGAAGGAATTCAATCTTACCTATGCAGAGTGGGGCCTTGTTGGAAGCAGTTATTATTGGCTTTACCCAGTAACAGGGATTTTTGGGGCAGCATGGGCTGATCGGCTGGGGGCTAAAAAAGTGCTGGGGTTCATCATGCTGACATGGACCGTTTTGCAATTCGGCGTTTTAGCCATCACCGCTCTTCCATTATTAATTCTATACAGGATTTTACTTGGCGCATTCGAAGGGCCTTATAGCCCAATTGCTTACAGTCATGCCGATAAGTGGTTTCCGCCGAAGCTGAAAGGTTTTGCCAATTCGGTTGTTGTTGGCGGAGGGACCGTTGGCGCGATGATCGTGGCACCGATCCTCGTATCCTTAATTACGATATTCGGCTGGAAGGTTGCCTTTGCCGCCCTTGGTGCAGCAAGCCTTGTTTGGTTCTTCCTCTTTCAATTTTTAACAAAGGAAAATCCAGTTGAAGTATACGAAAACGTCCAAAAGAAAAAGAAACAAAAACTGGAAAAAATAAAAGTGAAAGACTTTTTGCTGCTACTAGCCTCACCAACTGCTTTGTTTACTACGCTCGCTTATTTTTCAACGTATATTTTAGTAGTTTGGTTTTCCGTTTGGCTCCCGATTTATTTAGTGGAAGCCGTAAAAATGACTCCAGGTCAAATGGGAACCAGCGTTGCGATAATCGGAGTCGTTTCCGTATGTATTTATATGGGTGTTTCGATGGCGTCAGATCATTTATTCAAGAAGAATCAGAATTGGCGATCATCAAGGGTATTCGTCGTTGCGGGCGCCATGATTCTTGGTGCATTGTTCTTTTCCTCAATCATGATATTTCAAAATCCAATCTGGGTGATAGTCGCCATGTGTTTAGCAAAGGGTCTTACATACGCCATTTTACCAATTGGACCAACAATCATGATCAATGAAATGCAGGAGCGGGGAGGATTGATGACAAGCATCTTAACATCATCAGGAAATCTAGCGGGCATTATTGCACCTCTATTAACTGGCTATATCATAAGTCTAGCTGGAGGAAATCAACTATTGGGTTATAACCTATCGATATTGTTCATGGCGATCCTTGTCCTGGCTTTTGGCATCCTGTTTGCGATATTCGTTAAACCGGCCGGGAAACTTAAAAATAAAAGTTCGGATAACTTTGACCTTAAGTCCTCATAAGCAGGGTCGAACCTGCTTACATTCAATGAAACTAGTGAAGAGAAGGAATGCCTTCAAATAATGGCGTGAATAAAAGGAAAAGGAGCGGATTGGACATGAATAGAGAAGCCGTCATAGTTTCTGCAGTTCGAACAGCAATTGGAAAACAGGGAGGTGCACTTGCATCTGTTCCTGCCCACGTATTTGGAGCAGAAGTGATGAAAGAAGCCTTGAAACGAGCGAATCTAGAACCTCGTATGGTAGATGATGTAATCATGGGGAATGTGTTAAGCGGGGGTGGAAACATTGCCAGGTTAACTGCACTGGAAACAGGCCTCTCGATTCATCTTCCGGGTCTGACTGTCGACCGACAATGCGGCTCGGGAATAAATGCTGTCAACTTGGCTGCACAAGCGATCCGGGCTGGCGAAGGCGATGTCTATATCGCCGGTGGGGTCGAGAGCATGAGCAGGGCGCCATACTTGATGGACCGACCGGAAAAACCATACAGTGCAAAGCCGCCGCAGTTCAGAAAGTCCAGGTTGTCTCCTAAAGAGATTGGCGATCCCCCGATGGGAATCACGGCTGAAAACTTAGCGGGAAAATATGAGGTCAGCAGGGAAGAACAAGATGCCTTTGCTCTACAAAGTCAAAAAAATATGGCCAGAGCCGTGGAAGAGGGCCGGTTCAATGAACAAATTGTGCCTATCCACATTCCCGTCAGAAAAGGTGACGATATCGAATTTAAATTGGATGAACATCCTCGACCGCAAATAACGAAAGAAGGGCTAGCCAAATTATCGCCTGCATTTCTGGAAGGCGGGTCCGTGACTGCAGGCAATAGTTCGGGATTGAATGATGCCGCATCAGCATTGGTCATCATGTCGAGGGAAAAAGCGGTGGAATTGGGGATTAAGCCTTTAGCGACGATCAGGGCACAGGCAGTTGCAGGGGTAGATCCAAATTATATGGGAATAGGACCTGTTCCCGCTATAAGAAAGGTAATGGAGAAATCAGGACTTTCCTTAAATGAAATGGACATCATTGAGTTTAATGAAGCATTCGCCGCTCAAGTCATTGCTTGTAATCGGGAGCTTGATATGAATCTAGCAAAAGTGAATGTGAACGGGGGAGCCATTGCACATGGACACCCACTTGGTGCGACGGGTGCCATCCTCATTACGAAAGCGGTTCATGAATTGAAGCGTTCTGCCGGAAGGTTCGCCCTTATTACAGCTTGCATTGGAGGCGGACAGGGAATTGCTACGATAATTGAACGTGAAGGCTGATTTTATATGTGTGTTTACAAAAAAACAATCAATTTAGCACAGCATTCAGACCTAAATGCCCTACTTGTCGATGGCTACTATACATGAACAGAACTAAGGAGGAATAAACTCATGACAATCACTTTAACCAAGGAAATGCAGCAAATGAAGGAAATGATCCGTAATTTTGTTGAAAGGGAAGTGGAGCCCTTCGCCATACAAATTGAAGAAGAAGATGCCATCCCAGAGCATTTGGTGGAAAAAGCGAAAGACCTTGGCTTATTCGGGATAAGCATTCCCGAACAATACGGTGGAATTGGCTTAAATGCGGTGGGAAAGGCTACCGTTTTAGAGCAGTTAGGAAGGACCCATAATGGTTTCGTTTCATTAATAAGCGCTCACACCGGGATTGGCAGTACAGGTCTGGTTAAGCTGGCATCCGAGCATTTGAAAAATAAATACTTGCCTGAAATGGCAGCAGGCACGAAAATTGGCGCCTTTGCTTTATCTGAACCCGGAGCGGGATCGGATGCAACCAATTTGGCAACGAATGCAGAAAAGAAGGGTGATTACTGGGTGATGAACGGGACGAAACATTTCATCACGAATGGGCCGATAGCTGATGTTTATACCGTATTCGCTTTAACGGATAAAGATAAAGGGGCAAAGGGAGGGATTACCGCTTTTTTAGTGGAAAGAGACTTTCCTGGTTTGACTGTCGGCAAAAAGGACAAAAAAATGGGATTAAGAGGATCATATACCTCACAGGTCATTTTTGAAGATTGTATCATACCTGAAGAAAATGTAATCGGCGAAGTTGGAATGGGATATATTTCTGCACTTAAAATTTTAGGTGAAGGGCGAGTAGGATTGGCTGCAAGAGCAGTGGGTTCAAGCGGAAAATTAATTGAATTATCAGCTAAATATGCCAAAGAGCGCATCCAATTCGGTAAACCGATCGCTGACAACCAAGCGATTCAATGGATGCTTGCTGATATGGCAACCGAAACGGAAGCCGCAAGAGCATTGACGATGATGGCGGCACAAAAGATTGATGAAGGAAAAAAAGTGATCAAGGAAGCTTCAATGGCCAAACTGTTCGCTTCTGACGTTTTTAATCGGGTGGCGGATAAAGCGGTACAAATTCATGGCGGGATGGGATATATGGCTGAATATCCAGTAGAACGTTTTTATCGGGATGCCCGAATAACGAAAATCTATGAAGGAACGAATGAAATCCAACGTTTAATCATTGCAAGAAATGTCTTGGAAGAGTGCTGAATGTTTACTGTTTTATTCGGGCAGGTAGTCTTTTGCCCAAGTATCCGGAATTTCAAGGGGGAGGAACGAAATGGGAGAAGATATCGTGATCGTGAGTGCTGTTCGAACACCAATTGGTAGGTACGGTGGAGCATTTAAAGAGATTAGTTCCGGTCATTTGGCTAGCATTGCCATTAAAGAAGCGATCAAGCGGGCAAATATTGCAGCGGAACAAGTGGATGAAGTCATTTTCGGGGAGGTTAGGCAAACGACCGAATCCTCGAATGTCGCGAGGGTGGCAGCATTGCGATCAGGGATTCCCGATTCTGCACCGGCTTTTACGGTAAACCGGTTATGTGCATCTGGAATGCAAGCCATCACCTCAGCAGCACAGCAGATAAGCTCAGGTCAAGCAAATATAGTCGTTGCCGGGGGTACGGAAAGCATGAGCCGGGCACCGCTTTATTTAAGAAGTGCCCGTTTCGGGGGAGACAGGACCCAACTAGTTGATTCTAATACTGAAGCTGGGCAGCAGCCCCAAGAAATTTATGGGAAAAGTTTGGGGATGGGAATCACCGCTGAAAATGTCGCACAACGATACAACATTTCCAGGGAAGAACAGGATGCCTTTTCAGTGGAAAGTCAACGAAAAGCGGCGCAAGCTATGGAAGAAGGTAGGTTCAAGGATGAAATCGTTCCTGTCCAGGTCTCTGAAAGGAAGAGTACGGTTATTATTGAAACGGATGAATATCCACGCCCTGACACCACAATGGAAAAGCTTGCAAGCTTAAAACCGGCATTCAGGGAAAACGGAACCGTCACTGCCGGTAATGCTTGTGGTCGTAATGACGGGGCGACTGCATTGGTGTTAATGAAGGCCAGTGAAGCGGAACGGTTGCAAGTACAGCCGATCGCAAAGATCGTCGATTGGGCGACTATGGGAATTGGTCCAGTACCAGCCGTTGGAAAACTTATGGAGCGCACCGGGAAAAAAGTTGAAGAAATTGGGCTTTTCGAATTAAATGAAGCGTTCGCTTCACAAGCATTGGCAGTAATTAGGGATTTATCGCTAGATGAAAACAAGGTGAATGTAAATGGAGGAGCCATTGCACTTGGGCACCCAGTCGGATCGACGGGCGCAAGGATCGTGACAACGCTAATACATGAACTGATTCGTAGGAAAGAAAAATATGGAGTTGCTACACTTTGTGTAGGCGGCGGCCAGGGAATGGCGATCATGATTGAAACGATATAGTCTAACGATAAAGGAGCGGAAACCCTATACGTTTCTGCTCCTTTCCGTATATAATTTGAATCGCGCATAAGTGAGGGGGAGGAAGATTGCCTGTTGAAGTGGGGGATATTCGGAATCAATTCGAAAGTAGTGCATTCTTTTCGCATATTGGGTTTGAAATCATTCGGTTTGAAGAAGGAAATGTAACGATAAAGCTTAACATTGAAGAACATTTACTTAATGTCAATGGAACACTGCACGGGGGCATTCATGCCACCATGCTGGATACCATCCTAGGAATGGTGACTCGTTCCGTTACCAAATCTAAAGTCGTGACGACAAGTTTAACAGTACATTATTTAGCTAGCATATCAAGCGGGGAACTCTTTGCGGAAGCAAAAGTCCTGCAAAAAGGATACAAAATTGCCTTTACTGAGGGAGAAATAAAAGATGCTGAAGGCAACATCATTGCTAAGGGCACAGGGATTTTTAAAATCATTCGCGATAAATGAGGCAAGGATGATCAAATTGGCTGACAAGTGACTATGCTCCATTTTAATAGTAAAAAATGAGGTGTGAAAAAATTGACTAGAACTTGGCATCGATTTTATCCGAAAGATACCCCAGCAGAAATTGACATTCCAGTATTGTCCTTATATGGACTCCTTGAACGTTCAGCCCGACTTTACCCAACCTGCAAGGCCGTAATAGATGGGGATCGGGAAATGACATATATGGAATTAAAGGATGCCGCAGATCGTTTTGCTGTGAATTTAGACAACCGTGGATTTCAAAAAGACGATCGTATAGCAATCATGCTGCCAAATTGTCTAGAATATATCATTGCCTATTATGCCACCCATCGTTTGGGAGGTATGGTCGTTCAAGTGAACCCACTGTATAAGTCGAGTGAATTGGACTATATATTACGGGATTCCGGAGCCAATTGGTTCATTGGGCGGGAGGTACAACGGGAAATATTAGCGCTAACAAGTTTTTCTGAAAGGTTAACGTTCATATCTGCCGAGCAATTAATGGAAACTGGAACGGATTTATCAAGGAAAGATAAGGAACTTCCTGTTCTTGACATCGACCCAAAGGAAGCTGTGGCTGTTCTTCAATATACAGGGGGAACTACAGGGAAATCAAAAGGGGTCATGCTCACGCATTTTAATTTGATCGCGAATGTATTTCAAGATTTTGCTTTCACGGCTAATGCCCTTCAACTCCAAAGTCCTGGCGAACGGATGCTTGGATTGACCCCATTATTCCATGTCTTTGGTAATGGACGATTGAATAGTGCCATATATGCCGGATCAACATATATCACATTAGAGAAATTTGAAATAAATAAGGTGGTAGATTTGATTCGAACACATCGGCCAACCATTTTTCCTGGTGTCCCGACCATGTATATTGCTTTATTGAATCACCCGGATTTGACGGCGGACGATTTATGCTGCTTTAAGTACTGCAGCTGTGGTTCTGCGCCGCTCCCGATAGAAATCATTCAACAGTTCGAAAAAAAATTACGGATTACAATATTAGAAGGATTCGGGATGTCGGAAACTTCCCCCACTACACACCGTAATCCAGTCATAGGACAGCAAAAACAAGGAAGTATCGGAATTCCATATCCAAATACCGATGCTAAAATCGTCGATTTGAAAACAGGCGTTGATGAATTGCAAGCAGGAGAAAGAGGCGAACTGATCATTAAAGGTCCGCAAGTAATGAAGGGATATTGGGAAAATCCAGAGGAAACCGCAACAGCTTTGCGGGATGGATGGCTTTACACTGGGGATATCGCGACGATGGATGAAGAGGGATATTTCTATATCGTAGGCAGGAAGAAAGATATGATCATTGCAAGCGGTTATAATGTATATCCAATCGAAGTAGAAGATATTATTTATCAGCATCCAGCCGTGAAAGAGACATGTGTATATGGAGTACCGGATTCATACCGTGGGGAAACGGTAAAAGCGGCTATAGTTTTAAAGAAAGGCAAGTCAGTCACGGAGCAGGAAATCAGAGAGTTTTGCGTGCAGCGACTTGCCAGATATAAAGTGCCGCGAAGTTTTGAGTTCAGGGAGCAATTGCCAAAATCAGCTGTCGGGAAAATATTGCGCAGAATTTTAATGGAGGAAGCACAGAGCCCTACTGCCGGAGGGAGATAAGCATAGCGGTTATCGTAAGGGAGCTCAGATGAAACCCTAAATAAGGGAAACCTTTATTCGAGGTTCCCCTTATTTAGGGTTTATAGACGATGAATCTACTTTCCTTTTAGGGGAATTTCAAATGAAGTCCCATCCACCAATAATTCATGAGACTCACCGTCCGCTATATCATCGGTAGTGAATGAAAAGGAATCGAGCCGATCTAATTTTGCCTCTGGATCAACTAATAAACCAATTGTGCCTTTTCTCAATTCTCCTGGTTGGTAATCTGATCGACTTACTTTTTTTGTCCCCATAAAAGTATCCCCGGAATGGATGAAATTTTTAGAAGGCACATCATATGTAAGATCATCATTGAAAGTAACATTTTCCATGCTGAAGAACTGAAGTTCCTTCGAATCTTTATTTTCAACAGAATAAGTTATCTCTAGATAAGAAACCTCTTCATCGATATCCGTTTTAGACAACACCGCCCGTTGATCGATTTCCTCCATGGATAAATTCTCTTTATAATATATCGAATAGGCCTCTTCAAAACTCAATCCCGTATAGGACTTGAGTCCCTCTTTTGCTTCATCTGTGAGTGAAGATAATTGAATCCTGCGGATATCCTTGACTGTGATGACCATCGGTGCCAATTCAAAAGCCTCATTAATAGACTTCGTTTCTAGTAATCTGAAGGTTCCCCATTTTTTTGGCGAACCTTATCCCCGACTTTTTCAAGATGGATCCCGCCATATTCATCAACCTCAGGAATTTTGGATTCCTTGGCTTCCGCATTTTCCCCTTTTTCAGTTTTATCACTCTTGAAATAATTTAAGGCAATCACACTTAAACAAATAAGCAATAATCCAACCATTGCTGAAATGATCCAACTTTTACGAATACTTCATCACTCCTTGTCTTAAACCATTGATGTCAAAGAATAATATACCATTTTTTTTGCAAAAGAAGGAAAGGGGAGTGCCTGAAGGTCCATCTTGTGCGGATTAACTTAACCCATTATAACAATAAAAAAAAGAATGAAAGTTAAGGGGCTAAGTGGAAAAAGGAAGTAACCTAGAAAAGGTAAAAAAGACGTGAAAGTAAATCATCCAAGTGACTAAAATTCCATGTAACCGCATACAAAAAAACTTGCTATTACACAAACAACCTGGTAATCTAATTTCAAGAATAATCTAAACGTTTACATTTTAAATGTAATTAATTTTTTGATTTTTACTTGTTTTATACACATTTTTTTAAAAAAATCTAAACGTTTACATTTTGAGGTGTTAAAAGATGGAGTCAAAGCCAAATATTCAGGATGTTGCAAACCTTGCAAACGTTTCTATTGCAACTGTATCCCGGGTCATTAATAACCAAGGAGGCGTTCGGAAAGTAACGGAAGAGCGTATTCTAAAGGCCATTGAGGAACTGGGCTATATTCGCAGTGCTGCAGCAAGGACAATGAAGCGAAAAGAAACGAATACAATCGGGGTCATTGTACCTGATATTATGAACCCGTTCTTTCCGCTTGTTATGGCAGGGATTGAACAAAAAGCTCGTGAAAAAGAATACTTTACTATTTTAAGCAGTACAAATGAATCCCCAAAAATCGAGGAAGAGATTGTGAGAAATTTTATTGAGCGAGGTGTGGATGGTGTGATTATCACTACGGCCAATGAAGATGGTGAGCACCTAAAACTGCTTGAAGAACAGGAAATTCCTGTAGTAGCAGTTGATCGAAGCATCAAAAAATTTGAAGTGGATACTGTTCTTGTTGATAACAAGAAGGGGGCCTATCAGGCTGTCCAGCAATTGATTCTTCAGGGGCATGAAAAGATAGCGATTATATGCGGTCCACAGAACACGACCCCTGGGCTAGAACGGTTCTTGGGTTATAAACATGCCCTAGATGACTATAACATTGAATTGGATGAACGATATGTCATTAATGGAGATTTCGGAGAGCAAAGTGGCTATCAGTGTACTGAAAAGCTGTTTGAGCTTGATGATAGGCCAACTGCTATTTTTTCTTCCAACAATATGATGACTATCGGCTGTATGAAAGCGCTGGCCGATTTAAACTGGAGGCTTGGCCGCGAGGTGTCATTTATAGGTTTTGATGATGTGGATATAGCGACATTTTTGAGCCCGAAACTTAGTGTAGTTGCAAGGCCAATGAATGCTATAGGAGAGATTGCCTTTATGCTTTTGCATGAGCGGATTTGTTTCAAAGGAGAGCTTCCGAAGCGGGAGTATCTATTGTCTCCAGAGCTTAAAATCAGGGATTCTTGCCGGTCAGTGGATCATACATTCTGATTATATGAAAAGGGGACTAGGAGTTTAACCCATCTGGTCGCCCGATACCTTTTTATATATTGAAAGCGTTTTATTTTAACTAGAGAAAGAGGAGAGATTAAAATGAGTACTGCAAAAATGATTGACCATACCTTTTTAAAGGCTGAGGCAACAAAAGAACAGATAGTGAATCTTTGTGAAGAAGCTAGAGAATATGGCTTTGCTTCCGTTTGTGTAAACCCAGTCTGGGTGAAAACGGCAGCAGAGAAGCTAAAAGGAAGCGATGTGAAGGTATGTACAGTCATTGGTTTTCCTCTAGGAGCGTCAACGACTGCAGTAAAAGTGATTGAATCAGAGAATGCTATTCAAAATGGCGCCGAAGAAGTGGATATGGTCATAGCGATTGGTTTATTGAAATCAGGCGAATATGAGGAGGTTGAAGCTGACATTTGTGCAGTGGTTGATGCTGTTAAAACAAGGGCACTTGTCAAAGTGATCATCGAAACATCACTGCTTACTGAAGAAGAGAAGGTTCTTGCTTGCGAAATTTCACTTCGTGCAGGCGCCGATTTTGTGAAAACATCTACTGGATTCTCAACAGGGGGAGCAACGGTAGAGGATGTTGCATTAATGCATAAGATTGTTAAGGATAAAGCTGGTGTAAAGGCATCCGGGGGAATTCGTGATTTAAAAGATTTGAAGTCGATGGCTGAGGCTGGCGCTACTCGTGTCGGTGCAAGCTCGGGCGTGAGGATTATGAAAGGTGAAGCAGTATTGGATGGATACTGATTCTGATTAAGAATTGCATAAGCGCTTAAAAAAACTATAGACACAAGGGGATGTTAGATAATGAAAAAACAAAACATAATTCAGCTGCCAGATGGTTATTTGAATCGTACACCTTTTTTTCAGTTTATCCTGTTGTCTTTGCTTTTTCCTTTATGGGCGGTAGCTGCCAGTTTGAACGATATTTTGATTGCACAGTTCAAACATGTGTTTGAGTTAAGTGATTTTGCGAGTGCTTTAGTACAGAGTGCTTTTTATGGAGGATATTTTCTGATAGCTATACCTGCTTCAATGGTAATAAAGAAAACTAATTATAAGTTTGCCATAATTACAGGCTTGCTTTTCTATATTGTGGGATGCTCATTGTTTTACCCAGCTTCGCATATGGCTACCTATACAATGTTTTTATTTGCTATTTTTTCCATCGCAATTGGCTTAGGTTTTCTTGAGACAGCTGCAAATACATATAGTTCCATGATTGGCCCGCGCAAGTATGCGATTCTTCGATTGAATATTAGCCAAACATTTTATCCAATTGGTGCGATTTCAGGAATTTTACTTGGGAAATACCTTGTTTTCCAGAAAGGAGCAAGTCTTGAGGCGCAATTGGCGACTATGTCTCCTGCGGAGGCACAGGCTTTTGGATTGAAAATGCTTGAAAATACTCTAGAACCCTACAGATATATGATTTTTGTCCTTATCGGTATACTTGTACTGTTTATTTTCACGAAGTTCCCGTCCTGTAAGCCGGAGGTGAATAGCAGCAAAGTTACAGGGAAAACACCTGGAATCATAGAAACACTGAAATACTTAGGTGGAAACAAACGCTTCCGGAACGGAATTGCTGCACAATTTTTATACGTCGGTATGCAAGTAACGGTTTGGTCATTTACCATTCGGCTTGCGCTCGATTTAAATCCTGACATCAACGAGCGTACAGCTTCAACCTTTATGGTATATAGCTTTAGTGCTTTCTTTGTAGGTAAGTTCATAGCCAATTTCTTGATGACCCGCTTTTCTCCATCTAAGGTATTGGTTAGCTACTCCATCATTGGTTCAGCTCTTCTTGCGTATGTGGCTTTTGTTCCAAACATGACGGCAGTGTACGCTGCAGTTGCTGTCAGCATGCTGTTTGGACCATGCTGGGCGACGATTTATGCTGAAACACTTGAAGTTATAAAAGAGAAGAAATATACAGAAACGGCAGGAGCAATCCTTGTCATGGCTATTGTAGGCGGAGCGGTCATCCCTGCAGTTCAAGGGTTTGTATCTGATTTCTTCGGTTCCATGCAATTAGCATTTCTTGTATCGATGGCATGCTTTATCTACGTCGGTTGCTATTTCTTCGGTGAAATGAATAAGCAAAGTGCATCGGTCCAGCCTTCAGAAAAGCCAGTGGAATCAGTCTAATCTAGAAAATTGTCATCTGACCAGGACAGTTAAACTTTGCTGTCCTTTTTGGATATAACTAGGGAAGGGATGGAAAGCATGATGGGAACAATTGAACTGCAACGGGACTATTTTAAGGAGAACAAAACAGTCTTTTTTACCAACAATGAATTCGGTGTAAACTTATTCCGCTATCCATCAGGTATTGAAGCGATTGAGCTAACAAATTCACGAGGAAGAATGGTTGTCCTCCCATATATGGGTCAGATGATTTGGGATTTGGAATTTGACGGTGTAGATCTTAAAATGAAGAGCATGTTCTCTCAACCTAAAAAGGTTGAGAGGATCGTAGATACATATGGATGTTTTGCCTTTCATTCTGGATTAATCAGCAATGGCTGTCCGGGATCGAATGATGACCATGAAATGCATGGAGAAATGCCATGTGCCGAGATGGATAGAGCTTGGATTGAAGTAACGGATATTGGTATAAAAGTAATTGGTCAGACAGAGTATGTCAAAGGGTTCGGTCACCATTATCTTGCCAATCCGAGTGTTGAAATGTTCAAAGAAAAAGGTTTTATTAAAATGAGCATGAATGTAAAAAATTTATCGGTTGCAGAAATGCCACTTCAGTATATGTGCCACACCAACTATTCATATTTAGAAAATGCCGTTATGTATCAGAACATTCCAGACGGTGTTTTCAAGCTTAGAGAATCGATTCCAGGCCATGTAAAGCCGACAGAAAAATGGTTGGTTTATAATAAGATGCTGCTAAATGGCGAAGAATCGCTCACAGTATTAAACAATCCGGAAATGTATGATCCAGAGATTGTATTTTTTGGGGATGAGCTGAATTTATATCAGGAAGAAGTTGAGTTTGAAATGGCTTCTCCCGATGGAGTTACTTTCTTTACAAGTTTTTCAACAGCGGAATTGAATTATGCCACAAGGTGGGTATTACATAATGCAAATCAGCAAGTTGCATCATTCGTGCTGCCTGCAACATGCCGTCCAGAAGGCTTCAACGCTGCAGAAAAAGCTGGAACATTGATTAAGCTCGGAGTAGGAGAAGAGAGGTCTTTCACGATTATAACCGGGAAGAAATAAGGGGGAAAAGGAAATGGATATAGCAGTAATTGGATCTAACATGGTTGATTTGATCTCATACATTGATAAGATGCCGAAAGAAGGAGAAACACTTGAGGCGCCCGACTTTAAGATTGGATGTGGGGGGAAAGGAGCAAATCAGGCAGTGGCAGCTGCCAAAATGGGCTCAAAAGTTATGTTGGTAACAAAGGTTGGCGATGATCTCTTTGCCGATAACACCATTCAAAACCTCGAAAGCCACGGAATAGATACTGAGTTTACCAATAAAGTCAGCGGCATATCAAGCGGTGTTGCACCGATTTTTGTCGATCAAGAATCAAAAAATCGCATCCTGATTATTAAGGGAGCAAACCAACACCTGAAGCCGGCAGACGTGGAGCGAGCAACTGATAAACTTAAGACAGCCTCGTTAATTGTCCTTCAGCTGGAAATCCCGCTTCCAACCGTTTACCGTGCAATTGAATTTGGTTATGAGCATGGCATTCCGGTCATTTTGAATCCTGCACCGGCATCAAAAGAACTTGATTTTGATTATGTGTGCAAAAGTGACTTTTTTATTCCGAATGAGAGCGAATTGGAGATTTTAACAGGAATGCCTGTGGCCTCTGAGGCCCAAATTAGAGAAGCAGCGTCCGGGTTAATTAAAAAAGGAGTAAAAAATGTCATTGTGACAATGGGAAGCAAGGGCGTCATGTGGGTAACAAATGAAAAAACTCAAACTGTCGATTCACCTAAAGTAACTGCGAATGATACTACTGGAGCTGGAGATGCATTTATAGGATGCTTTGCACATTTCTTTGTAAAAAATGGCGAAGTACTTCATGCTATAAAAATGGCTACAGCATATGCTGCTTTAAGTGTCACTAAACGTGGTACACAGTCTTCTTATCCAACTTCTGAAGAATTAGAAGAGTTTTTGAATAAGTGAGAAAAATTAATGTATGTGATCAAAAATGCGCTTTTGTAAGCCGAACATAACCCTGGTGTGAACTCACAGCTTTAGGATTAAAGTATAAAGAGGATGGTTAAGTTTTTTAGTTGATCTTCATACGCACTTTTAAAAAAATTAGTAAAGTATAGCTGGACAGATGGCAAACTATTTGTCATCTGTCTTTTCATATCTTTTGTTAAAGGAAAACGGACTTTACTATAATTCAGCTGCTCTTTCTTAAGGTATAGGAAG
This sequence comes from Peribacillus sp. FW305-BF15, assembly GCF_058783805.1. Taxonomy (NCBI): domain Bacteria; kingdom Bacillati; phylum Bacillota; class Bacilli; order Caryophanales; family Bacillaceae; genus Peribacillus; species Peribacillus sp. FW305-BF15. Next base: position 18,416 of record NZ_JBYSYV010000025.1, read on the forward strand.
GTGAATCAACGGATGGGAAGAGTTTGACACATTGGGATACCAGGGCATTCTTGTTGAATGTTAATTTCTCAGTAATTGTACAAGCCATTTTTCATAAATATCATATCTTGTTACGAAGAGAGATTCGTAAGAAACTGGTTAGATCCTTTATTATGAATGATAAATGTGTAATATTGGTTTGTTTTCAGAAAATGTTCAAAACACAATCTTTTACTTATTATCGTATCTTCTAAGTATTTAATGTAACAGCTCACTGGAAACCCATCTCTCTAGTAACAAATTTTAAAAAAAGGAGACGTTTAGGGAATGTTGTGGCCAATTAACAATGGTAAGGAAAGGTTACATCAGCCAAATAAAAGTGCAATGCTGTCCATGCAAGAGATAAAAGCCATTGAGTCCTGGATATCTCAAATAGGGATATTCCAAATATATATAACCGCTGGACAATTAGTATCTACCGCCAGAAAAACGCTCAAGTTCAAGTATAAAATAATCGGGCATGGTTTTAACCGGGTTGTCTATGATTTAAATAATGGCTATATTTTAAAAATTGCATTGTCACAAGTAGGACTAATAAGCAATGCAAATGAAGCCTATATATACAATAACTGTAATGAGGAAGTCAAAAAGTATTTATGTCCAGTTAAGGAGTATGGGACGGGCTGGATAATCATGAAGAAGGTGGACACGAAAGTGCCGTTTGCAATCAAGGAATATACGAAACTGTTCAAGTTGGAATTAAAATTCCTGAGGCACGGTATTATCCCAATAGATTTGCGTTTAGATAATGTCGGATATAACGAGAACGATGAAATGGTCGTCATTGATTACGGTCTATTCACCATGGATCTCAAAAGCCCCGTGCTGCGATGGCTTGTTTGATGAGGTGTCTATCCAAAGAAAGTATAAAATTGATTTACCATGAGGTGATTAGGCGAAGCGGTGAATCTTGTGCTCTCTTGATTTTATCGAATGGTCTAAATGAAAGAAGCATGTTACGAAGGGATTTTTTGTGCAACATGCTTTTTTTATGGTTTAAAGGATCATAACTGATGACACAACGCTAGCCACTTTTTTATCATTTTGAAATAAATCTGCAAGTACATAAGCTGTTTTTTTTCCGATTCGGTCTACTTTTGCTTCAACTTGTACGTCTCCTAATCTTACTGGTCGATGAAAGGTAGTATGTAAATCAATGGATGCGAAGGATTGTCCGATGCTTAATTTAGATGATATCGCATAAGCCATCATAATATCTGCTGCAGAAGTGACAAATCCACCCATTGCTACACCAATTCCGTTAATAAATTTTTCATCTACTTTCCATACACCTCTCGCAATTCCTTCCTGGGCATAATTTGCTTCAATCTGTAACGTTAGATCACAATTCGGAGGTTGTTTCCCCTCTGTAATAACTTGTAAAAGCTCGTTTCCTTTAGATGGTTCCCCCATTAAAATGCCCCCCTTGAATAAGTTTAAACTACAGAATATTCTAACATATATCTTAGTGTCAATGAAGTTATTGATTTTACAAATAAAGTAATTAGAGTCCCGAATCAAGAAATGTAATTTGGTGGTGGACTTGATTTCCACCCCAGGCACTCACTTTCCGCGGGCGGTCTGGGGAGCTTCCTCGGCTTCCGCCTGCGGGGTCTCCCTTGGACACGTTTTTCCCGCAGGAGTCTCGTACCTTTCGTTTCAATCACCTTTTATTAAAAATTCAGATGAACCCTTTTGTATAAAAAGTAGCTCGGAATGGTCACACCCTGAACCGAGAAATGTAATTTGGTGGTGGATTAGATTTCCACTCCAGGCACTCGCTTTCCACGGGCGATCAGGGGAGCTTCCTCGGCTGCCGCCCGCGGGGTCTCCCCTAGACACGTTTTTCCCGCAGTAGTCTCGCACACCCGTTCCAATCAACTTGTATAAAAAATTCAGATGAAACCCTTTTGTCTAAAAAAGTGGTTCGGGAATGGTCACACCCCCAACCAATAAATGTAATTTGGTGGTGGATTAGATTTCCACTCCAGGTACTCGCTTTCCGCGGGCGGTCAGGGGAGCCTAACTCGGCTTCCGCCCGCGGGGTCTCCCCTAGACACGTTTTTCCCGCAGGAGTCTCGTACACCCGCTCCAGTCAACTTTGTTTTATTTAGATAGAATCCTTTTGTCTACAAACTAGAAAATTTTTGTTTGCCGACAGTCTTTTTTTGTGGGTTTTTTAAAATGGGAACGTTGATTTCCACTTCAGGCACTCGCTTTCCGCGGGCGGGCGGGAGCCTCCTCGGCGCGCCTGCGGGGTCTCCCCTAGACACGTTTTTCCCGTAGGAGTCTCGTACACCCGCTCCAATCAACTTTGTGTTTTAAAAGAAAAAATTGTAGGCTGCTCTATTCGGAACCAAGTTTAGACTAGTTTATACTTTAAGTTTTTCAGAGTAATCCTCATTGGATTGAAGAAATTTGCGACACTCCTGCCGAAATACTGTCTAGCCTAGACCCACAGACACTTGCGTCGAGGAGGCTTGGCAGGCAGTCGCCGAAAGGGAGCGGGTTTCAGAAATCAACTGGAACGTCCATTAAGAAAAAACTCTAGGCTAGTCTCATCCCGAATTATTTTTAACTAGATAATCCTTCAAGTTTTTTTACTATAATTCTTAATGGATTGAAGAAATTTGCGACACTCCTGCCGAATAACTGGCTAGCCGAGACCCCACAGACGCTTGCGTCGAGGAGGCTCGGCAGACAGTCGGCGGAAAGGGAGCGGATTTCTGAAATCAAATGGGATATTATTTTATAAAAAACTGAAGGGAAGTTCGAAGTTGATAATTGTCAAAAAAATCAAAAACTTGTTCTTTTTCTAATTAAATTGTGATAGTGTATAAAATAAAGAAGTATTTCATTCGTCATAATTTTAATAAGAAGTATTTAATTCATCAGAAAGGAGTGATATGGTGGAACATCTTCCATTTAAATTATTAGTAAAAGAAAAATTTGACCATCTATCGGCAGGTCAAAAAAAAGTTGCCGCTTATCTGATTGAAAATTTGGATGAAGCCGCCTTTAAAACGGCATTTCAAATTGGTAGGGAAGCGGAGGTTAGTGAAACAACGGTCATTCGGTTTTCCTATTCATTGGGATTTGAAGGGTTTAGTAAAATGCAGTCGAGGATTCAAAAACAGCTGCTGCACCAAAATCAAATAGACTTATCGAATACTGATTCCATTCTCCACATTGATGACAAGCAAGATCCCTTTACAAAAGTGATAGAAAACGAAGTTCATATTTTAAGACATCTATTAGATCATACGAACGTTCAGGATATATGGAAAGCAGTCGAAGTTCTGATCCAGGCTGACCAAATATTGATTGCAGGACATCGGGTTTCCCATGCTGCCGCCTATTGGTTCTCCTATACGCTAAGTTCATTAAGGGAAAATGTAAGTTTATGTTCACCTACAGGAGACTTCTATGAAAAGTTTTGTAATCTCACAAATAAGTCTGCATTAGTTGTTTTTTCCTTTCCCAGATATGCAAACGAAACATTAAAAGTTGCTGAGTGTGCCAAAGAACAAGGAGTTTGTTTAATTTCAGTTACAGACCGCCTTCTGTCACCAGTTGGACGCATCTCTGATATTTCTCTGACAACTGAAGAAAACGCAGAAGCCGGAACCAATTCAATCGCTTCCGTTATTAGCTTGTTGGACTTGGTCATTGCAGGCATCCATCAAAAAGACGCAAAACGGATATATACCCATCAGCAAAAATTAGAAAGGCTATATTCAAGTTATGAGGTGTTTAATGAATGAGTTTTTAATAAAGTTAAAATTCATGTAAAGGAGGAGGGGCATCAGTATGGACCCGATTCAATATATTGATCAGCACCAAGAAACATTGATGAAGTCCTACCATGACTTGCATTCTTTGGCTGAGCCGAGCTGGCAGGAAGAAAGAACGTCTTGCTATATTTTAAAATGTCTTAGGGAAGCGGGCATCACCGTAAAAACATTTCAGAGCCATTATGGAATCATTGCCGAGATTCCAGGCATTTCAAAAAAGGTTGTGGCATTAAGGGCTGATATGGATGCACTTGTTCAGGAAGTAGATGGAGTTGTTAAGGCCAATCATTCATGTGGACATGACGCACATTGCACAATGGTTTTATATACAGCATTGGCCATTGCCTCGAGCGGAATCCGGCCTAAACACACTCTCCGATTTATATTTCAGCCTGCAGAAGAAAAAGGGGAAGGCGCTCTTCAAATGATCAATGATGGCGCGTTGGAGAATGTTACATATTTATTCGGAGTACATGTAAGACCCAGTACGGAGGTTCCTTATATGAAGGCTTCCCCCGTCATTGTCCATGGCTCAGCCGAAACAATAAGGGGTACAATCAAAGGCCTTCAGGCTCATGCATCCCGTCCGAAAGATGGAATAAATGTAATCGACGCAGCAGCTTTGCTTGTCCAAAAATTACAGCAGATTAATCTGGAAACCGAAATTCCTTATTCCATCAAAATGACTCAATTTGAAACAAACAATAAAGCATCAAACGTTATCCCGGAAACAGCTGTCTTTGCTATTGATGCCAGAGCACAGTCAAATGATGTAATGAATGAACTAAATCGCTTAACAAAGGAAGCTTTTGAACAGACAATGGAACAAACTGATACATCGATCTCCTGGTCTGCGGAAGAATTTGTCCCAGCTGCGACCTTGAATGAAAAGGCGATAAAGCTGGCTGAGGCCGCAATTGCAGATATCCTTGGGATGGAAAATGTCGTTCCGGTCTGTGTTTCTCAAGGAGGAGAGGATTTTCATTTTTATACAGCCGAAAATCCTGATATAACTGCAACCATGATAGGGTTAGGCTGCGATCTAACGCCTGGTCTGCACCATCCGGATATGAAGTTTAATTTACAAGCACTTATTTATGGAACGAAAATACTAATTAACACAGTCATGATGGCGGCAGAAGAGTAAAATTTTTCACTTAAAAAATTAATGAAGGGGTGTTTTATGGAAAATACCGCACAAACATCACAAACCGGGGATCATACAGCTGCTGATGAAAAACAACTGGAGCGAAAACTCAAACCAAGGCATCTTTCGATGATTGCAATCGGCGGCACCATTGGAACGGGGCTATTTTTAGCGAGCGGTTCCATTATTCATACTGCGGGTCCTGGAGGAGCTGTGGCTGCCTATATTATTGCCGGGATCATGGTTTACTTTCTGATGACAAGCTTAGCCGAAATGGCTGCCCTTATTCCTATTACAGGCTCTTTTAGTACCTATACATCAAGGTTTGTTGATCCTGCATTGGGATTTGCGATTGGGTGGAACTATTGGTATAACAATGCAATCGTAGTCGCACTGGAATTAGCAGCTTCCTCCCTGATAATGAAGTATTGGCTTCCTTCTGTTCCGGGCATCATTTGGAGCGCATTATTTCTTGCAGTCATATTTGGCCTTAATATTTTATCGGTAAAAGGATATGGAGAATCAGAATTCTGGTTTGCCATTATCAAGGTTTTGACGATTATCATTTTTATTGCAGTAGGTTTATTAATGATTGTAGGAATCATGGGAGGGGATGCCGTAGGTTTTGAAAATATCACCAAAGGAGAGGCACCGTTTAAAGGAGGCTTTTTATCTATTATAAGTGTCTTTATGGTTGTAGGATTTGCCTTTCAAGGTACCGAGTTAGTAGGAATTGCGGCCGGCGAGAGTGAAAACCCAAGAAAAAATATACCAAAGGCCATTAAGCAAATCTTCTGGAGACTCCTCTTGTTTTATGTATTGGCGATAATTGTGATTGGATTTTTAATAAGCTATAATGATCCGCGTTTGCTAAGTTCGGATATTGAAGATATTGCGGTAAGTCCCTTCACTCTAGTTTTTCAAAACGCTGGGCTTGCCATCGCTGCCTCCGTTATGAATGTGGTCATTCTTACTTCCGTTCTTTCTGCAGGCAATTCGGCCATGTACGGAGCTTCTCGCGTGCTTTGGGTGCTGGCGAAAGAAGGCAAAGCCCCTTCGTTTCTAAAAAAAGTGAATTCAGGAGGCATTCCAGTGAACGCTGTGTACTTTTCTACCATCGTTGGGATGGCAGCTTTCCTGACCTCTCTTTTCGGTGAAGGCACGATTTATACTTGGTTATTGAATGCTGCAGGATTATCCGGTTTTTTATCCTGGTTAGGAATCTCGATTACACATTATCGTTTCCGGAAGGCATATATTGCACAAGGTAGAGATTTGAAAGATTTGCCTTATGTATCAAAATGGTATCCATTCGGTCCGATATTAGCCACACTTTTATGTGTTACGGCAATCCTGGGACAAAATTACTCGGCATTTTTCGGCCCTGAGATTGATTGGTATGGAATTTTAATTTCCTATATCGGACTTCCTTTATTTTTCCTGGCTTTTCTAGGTTATAAAATCGTAAAGAGAACAAAAATGACTCCATTGCAAGAGGCCGATTTCAGTAAAGCGGAATAACAAATAAGAGAGTATTTCGTAAACATAAAGTATTTAAAAGATAGCTCCAGCGCCTTGCAAGATAAGCCGTCAGCTGTGGAACTTACTTGTCCATCTTATGTTGGGCCTATCAAGGTGCTTGTGCTTTTCATAGGAGGTTGACCATGACGAAATCACAGGAAATTGTAATTCGTTCTCTTCATCGAATTGAAGAGCTAGAGGAAGTAAGAAAGCTAGAATCCAGCATTTGGGGAGAAACCGACTCAATCCCTGCACACCAAACCTTAACAGCCGTGAAAAATGGCGGTTTGGTTATAGGAGCTTATTGGGAAGGAAAGCTGATTGGATTTCAATACAGTTTTCCGGGATTCAATTGGCAATCAGCCTATCTTTGTTCACATATACTAGGAATTGATGAGCAATTTCGCAACAAAGGTATAGGCGAGAAGTTAAAGTTAGCACAACGTGAGGAAGCGCTAAAGCTCGGCTATTCCCTTATTACCTGGACATACGATCCTTTGGAAAGTGTTAATGGGTATTTAAATATAGCCAAGCTCGGTGGGGTATGCTCCACATATATCGCAAACTGCTATGGTGAAATGGAAGATCTTTTAAACAGCGGAATTCCTTCTGACCGTTTTCTTGTCGAATGGCATATTGATAAAAAAGAGACAACGGATTCTAGCGGACAGGGAATGCCGCTGGACTTTGTGATGGAAAACTCGCTTATTCAATGGGATACCATTGAAAAGGGATTGCCAGTTCCATCGTTCACTCGCCCGCTGCCTGAACAAGAATGTGAAACAGCTTTTGTTGCCCTTCCAAAGGACTTCCGAACAATAAGAGTCACAAATATTCAAGCGGCCAATGAGTGGCGGATGAAAACCAGGGACATATTTACCGGATTATTTCAGGAAGGATGGCAGGTAACAGGCTTTATGAAGAATTCCATGACGGAAATTCCCGTTCAGTTTTATGTGCTATCAAGGAAATGAACTAGAAGAATATATATAATGTTTAGTAAACTCTGGCTGTGTAAGCCTATTAATAAAAAACTTGTAAGACTGTGTTCTTTAACAGTTTTATCACAAAAGGAGAATTTCTAAGTGAAAATTAAACAAGTTATTCTAAGGCATCTTAAGCTAGACTTGCTTGAACCTTTTACAACTAGCTTTGGGACGGAATACGATAGGGATTTTATCCTTGTCGAAGCCATAAGCGATGATGGCATTTCCGGTTGGGCTGAATCGGTTGCGATGCTCGACCCCCTGTATAATGAAGAGACCTTAAAAACAAACTGGCATATTCTAGAAGACTATCTAATTCCAATAATCCTAAAAAATGAAATCAAGCATCCTGATGAAATTTCCGAAAAATATTTCACCCATATTCGCGGAAATTATATGGCAAAAGCAGCTTTAGAGGGTGCCGTTTGGGATTTGTATGCTAAAAAGCAAGGTGCTTCTCTTTCAAATGTGTTAGGTGGAACAAAAAAGAAAATTGAAGTGGGGGTAAGCATTGGAATAAAGGATTCGATCGATTCGACCCTGGATATAATTGAAGCTCGTCTCGGTGAAGGCTATAAACGTTTTAAACTAAAAATCAAACCGGGCTGGGATGTTGAATTAATAGACAAGGTACGAAAAGTATATCCTGAAATCCCGCTCATGGCCGATGCAAATTCAGCTTATACCTTAAAAGATATAGACCGGTTATCCGCCTTGGATGATTTTAATTTAATGATGATTGAGCAGCCGCTTGCCTATAATGATATCATTGACCATGCAGATTTACAGTCAAGGTTAAAAACACCTATTTGCCTGGATGAAAGCATACACTCATTAGAGGATGCCAGGAAAGCTATTAAATTGGGCAGCTGTAAAATTATTAATATTAAGATTGGCCGTGTCGGAGGTTTGACTGAATCCAGGAAAATCCATGATTTATGTCTTGAACATGGCATTCCGCTATGGTGTGGGGGTATGCTGGAATCAGGCATTGGCAGAGCTCATAATATTGCGATCACTTCACTGCCGAACTTCACTCTTCCCGGTGATACAGCAGCTTCCTCCCTCTATTGGGCAGAGGATATCACTGACCCTGAAGTTACAGTGGAAAACGGAATGATCCGTGTTCCGGAATTGCCTGGAATCGGCTATGAACCAAGCATGGAAAAAATCAATAAGTATACTATACACAGTCAACCCTATCATTTAAGTTAGAATGTTGCTAGAAACGGCTAGGGTAGTTACTTCCTGCAACATCTATTTCCTTACATAAGGCATGATTCCCGAAAAAGGGAGCATGCCTTTTTTATATATAATCCATTTTCCATTCAAAATATATTGTAATTCGACTATCTGCCATGTATGGTGTTATGAAATGCAGATTAGCTTTTCTTATATCCTTTAAAAAGTTATCATAATAGAGTCTTTGTACATTGTATATATACACATTTATGATATAAAAATGCATGTATAGAAAAAAGGGGTGAGGCGATGCGAAATTTACATACTATCTGTGCCGTATTAACCGTCTACCTTTTCTTTTTTTGCTGTTTCTTTCCTTCAGCAGCCCATTCGGAAGCCCAAAAAGTGATACGGGTTGCAGGGGATAATAACTTTCCACCTTTTGAATACTTGAGCGATTCGGGTGTTTATACCGGTTTTAATGTGGATATAATGAACGCCATTTCTATCGAGACTGGCATTAGGTTCGAATACTATCCCATGCCATGGAACGAGGCAGTACAAGCTATGCGCTCTGGAAAAGTGGATGCGATTCAAGGCATGAAGTACAATCAAGAACGTGAAGAGTTTTATGATTTTTCAGCTCCGTATTTCACAAGTTCACAAGGGATTTTTGTGTTGAAAGATAATATGTATATCCGAAAAATCGAAGATCTTAAAGGCCGGAAAGTAGCTGTACAAAAAGGAGATGTTGCAAGCGGTCTATTAAGTAAAGTCGATCGTTTGCAATTGGTGGAAACTAATAATCAACAAGAAGCCGTTCAGTCGCTTATCGACGGTAAAGTGGATGCTTTCATTGGAAATCGGATTACGGGTCAATATTTTCTACAGAAAAATGAGCAGCAATCACTCATTAAGATTGTCGGAGAGCCACTTGACACCACAAATTATGCTGTAGCCGTTATGCCGAAAAACAAAGAGTTGCTGACACTATTCAATCAGGCCATTTCTCAAATCAAGAAAGATGGAACGTATGAAAAGATAGAGAAAAAGTGGTTCGGCGAATATATCCTGCCAAATACTCAACGGCTCCGTAAAACGCTGTTGTATTTGGAAATTGGTCTTATTCTTACCTTCATTGTGATTTCTCTCATCTTATGGTGGAATCTCAGCCTTAAACGAGAAGTGGCTAAGCGAACCGAGCAAATTGAGCACGTGAATAAAGACTTGGAAGAGAAGATGCTCCTTCTTGAGGAAAACATCAACTTTCAGCAGCAAGTATTAAACAGTGCCTACAGTTCGCTTATTACACTGAATCAGCAAGGTCTTGTATCGATGATTAATGTTAGGGCCATGGAATATTTGGGGGTGGACGGTAATGTTGTTGGAAAACGTTTTCAGGATCTGCCAACTGCCCGTTTCATCCCGGAAAAGGAGATTAAGGCTGCATTAGAGAAAAAGAGAGTTTTCTTGCAAAAGGAAACGGTATGGTCTCATTATGCGGGCAAAAAAAGGCATATAACTTACAGCATGTATCCAATTCAGACTATTGGGGGAGAAAGTGTCGGTGCGGTGTTGAATTTTTTCGATAGTACGGAACAAAAACAACTGGAGAGAAAAGTGGCTCAGGATGACCGATTGCGTTCATTGGGTCAACTCGTGGCGGGTATCGCTCATGAAATAAGAAATCCGTTAACATCCATCCTTACCTATACGCAATTGCTGCCGAAAAAATTTGCAAGCGCAGATTTCCGAACGTTCTTTTCCGAACAGGTCACTAGTGAAATTACCCGACTTAATACATTGATTAACGATTTGCTCGATTATGCCCGCCCTAAAAAATCAGAGCCTGTCACATTTTCGCTGAATGAGGCCATGGCAGGGATTGAGCTATTGCTAAAGCCGAAAATCAAAGAAAAAAACCTGAGCATTGTTCGAGAGTTCGCTGGAGACATTCAGGCAACTGCAGATACACAGCAGATCAAACAAGTACTGGTGAACGTCATTCTCAATGCCATACAGGCGTCCAATACAGGGGGAACACTTATTTTTCGGGCATACTATCGGGATGTGTTCACTGTCGTTGAAATCGAGGATGAAGGAATTGGGATTTCGGAAGAAGACATTGATAAGATCTTTGAACCGTTTTACACCAGGAAACCCAATGGGGTCGGGCTAGGGCTTTCTATTACGTATCAGCTTGTCAAAGAAAACGATGGCATTATCGAGACAAGAAGTGAAGTAGGAAAGGGAACAGTAGTGACCATTTGTTTACAGCATTAATACAGAAAGGGTGAAAACGATGCACGATATCATGATTATTGATGATGAGCCAACCATATGTCAGTCACTTACGTTTGCATTGGAAGACCAGTATCACGTTTATTCGTTTACAGACCCACGAAAAGCGCTTCCGCTTTTCGAAAGGGCAGAAATCGCCATCGTTTTGCTGGATTTAAAAATCGGGGGATATAATGGGATGGAAGTGTTAGAAGAAATCAAACGCCTCTCCCCCTCGACTGTTGTCATTATGATGACGGCCTACGGAACCATTCCTTCTTCCGTGGAAGCAATGCGTAAGGGGGCGTTTTCATATGCGACAAAGCCGCTTCATATTGATGAATTGGAAGTGCTGATGCAAAAAGCAGAAGAAGTGTACACCCTTCAGTCCAAAGTGAAATGGCTGAGTGAAGAATTGGATAAGGTGGCAGGTGTGAACGGCCTCATCGGTGAAAGCTTGGCCATGCGCAAAATATTCTCCCTCATCGAAAAAGTGAAGGATATCGATTCCAACATTCTCATAGAAGGGGAAAGTGGAACCGGTAAAGAAGTCGTCGCCAGAACCATCCATAATCAAAGCAAGCGCAGAAACAAAAAGTTTCAGGCTATTAATTGTGCCGCCATTCCGACTCACCTGTTGGAATCAGAATTATTTGGATACGAAAAGGGCGCATTTACAGGGGCGACACAGCGAAAATATGGACTTTTTGTTTTGGCGGAAGGAGGTACAATCTTTCTTGACGAAATCGGTGAGATGGATTTGGCACTGCAGGGGAAAATATTGCGCGTTCTACAAGAGAGAAGGGTAATGCCCGTTGGCGGGATAGAAGAAGTCAGCATCGATGTCCGGATCATTGCAGCGACAAACAGAGACTTGGTTAAAGAAGTAAAAGAGAATCGATTTCGTGAAGATTTATATTACAGATTAAATGTGATTCCGATTCACCTTCCGGCTTTACGTGAACGAAAAGAGGATATTCCTTTGCTGTTGGAATTTTTCATTGCAAAAATCGGTGATCGAATGGGAAAACCTGTAGAAGGAATTTCCCATGAAGCGCTGCAGCTTTTACAGCAATATGACTTTCCAGGAAATATTCGTGAACTGCAGAACGTGATTGAAAGAGCAATAGCGCTTACGAATGATTCTTACATACAGAAAGCCGATTTACCTTCCGACATCCAAAAAAGCTCGCGCCCATTTTTCGGCAATACCCTAATCCCCGTATATGTCGGCGAACCGCTTGAAGAAATCGAAAAAAGAGTGATTCTTCATAACCTTGCCGCATTTAACGGTCATCAAAGGAAGACAGCGCAAACAATTGGCATCGGGGAGAGGACATTGCGGGACAAGTTGAAGAAATATCGGGAAGAAAAGTAGGCGGAAATTGCCGAGCGGCAATTTCCGCCTACTTTTTATTTTGAATATATCTGAATTTTCCACTGTTTTTATGGAAATGGACCTGGCATGAAACTTGCTTAATAAAATTGTAGTAAAACCATTAAGCAGAATGGAGGGAACATAGATATACAACATAATGGTCCACAGAGCTGGACTGGAAGTTAGAGTGCGGCGAAAGCGGGGATGTGCAAAATGCATCAGGCAGGATAAGTCAATGGCCTATCCAAATTTAACGAAAACAAAAGGACAAGCCATTGAACCAGAGCTTTTATAACAGTACATCCCGAAATTTATTGGCGATTGCAAATATGAAGTATTTTTATTTATGGGGAGGAAAAGTAAATGTATGCGTTACCAAATATGGATTTATGGAAAGGCAGAACAGATAGTCTAATAGATAAAGATGAATTTAGAATTCATCAAATAGTTAAAGATAATCAAACAACATCAGCAAATAATACATGTGGAATAATAGGGTTCTCTTGTGAAGAAGGCGTACGCAGGAATAAAGGAAGACTTGGAAGCAAAGAAGCTCCCAATGAAATACGTAAATCCTTATCATCTCTATCTTGGCACGGCCAATCAGCAGATAGCCTAGTTGATTTCGGAAATATAATTTGTGAAAATCAACAGTTAGAAGCAGCTCAAGCTGAATTGGGAAGCCACGTAGAGAAAATATTATCTAAAAATATGTTTCCTGTTATTTTGGGGGGCGGACATGAAACCTTTTATGGTCATTATCTAGGAATTAGGTCGAGCGTTGGACCCAATGCCAAAATAGGCATTCTTAACATTGATGCTCATTTTGACTTACGCTCTTATGAAGATATAACTTCTTCTGGAACGATGTTTAAACAAATATTAGATAATGATCATCAAGCTAGTTATTTGCCAATTGGCATTCAACGTTATGGAAATACTAAAAAATTATTTGACACTGCAACTACACTTGGTTGCTCTTGGATATTGGAAGGAGAATTAGTAGATGAAAATTCTGAAGAAAACGAAAATAAAATTCTGAATTTTATAAATCAACATGATTATATTATATTGACACTTTGTATGGATGTTATAAACGCTTCTGAAGCACCGGGTGTTAGTGCCCCTTCCTCATTTGGTCTTTCTGGAAAAATGGTTAGACAATTAATTCGTAAGATTACTTCACATACGAAAACTATTTCATTTGATATCTGTGAAGTGAATCCATCATTAGATTGTGATAAACGGACTGTAAAACTAGCTGCAAACCTAATAAATGAAGTATTCATGTGTGTGGAGAGGAGATAAGCAATATGAACATCGAGATTAATCAAACGATCACTATTTTTTTAGCGATACTGCTTTTAGCACTAGGCGGGATTATCGTTAAGAATGTCAAATTATTTAGACACTTTTGTATCCCTGCACCCGTTGTTGGGGGATTACTTTTTGCAATCGTCGCTACAAGTCTTAAAACCTTTTTAAACATAACCATTTCATTGGATACGACACTCCAGGGATTATTCATGTTAACATTTTTTACGTCCGTTGGATTGGGTGCCAGTTTCCAATTAGTGAAAGTCGGCGGTAAATTATTATTAATATATTGGTTGTTATGCGGGTTTCTGGCATTTGCTCAAAATTTAATCGGAATTTCTTTAGCACCCGTTTTTGGGATTGATCCATTGATTGGCATGATGGCAGGAGCAATTTCCATGGAAGGCGGCATAGGTGCAGCTACAGCATTTGGCGGTACGATTGAATCGCTGGGCATTCAATCTGCCCAAGCAATTGGAATAGCAGCAGCTACATTAGGATTAGTGTTTGGTGGATTAGTTGGAGGTCCCACTGTAAAGTATTTAATTAATAAACACAAATTAACACCAAGTAAAGAGGATATTGAAATTCAAGAAAAGAAAGAAATGGAAGACAAAATAGAATTAAATGTAGCTTCATTTATGAAACAAGTGTTAATACTGACATTTTGTATGGCTTTAGGTTCATATCTAGGAGAGTTATTTTCGGCAAAAACAGGTTATGTTTTACCGAACTATGTTGGAGCAATGATAGTGGCTGTAATAGTTCGGAATATTTTAGATAAAATAAACGGGAAAATTATCGAAATGCCTAGTATTAATTTTATTGGAGATATCACTTTAGGTATTTTCTTATCAATGGCTTTAATGAGTATAAAATTATGGGAAGTTGCTGACCTTGCTTTACCAATTATTTTAATTGTGGTGATACAAGTAATTTTCATTATCCTTTTAAGTATATTCATCATGTTTCGCTTTCTTGGCAAAAACTACGATGCGGCAGTTATGGTTGGAGGTTTCATCGGACATGGTATAGGGGCTACACCGAATGCTATGGCAAATATGTCAACAATCACTGCGAAATATGGACCTTCAAGTAAAGCATATTTAATCGTTCCGATAGTCGGTGCATTTCTTATTGATGTATTTGCCATGCCAATCATCATTATAAGTATTAATCTATTTAAATGATAATTTGTTATTAAATAAGGAATCAAAAAATATAGTGTTACCGAATGTTTTTGGGAATGCCAAAACATTCGGTATTGATTTTTTTATTCTGAAATTGCCCATATAGTAGGTAATTCACGATGGTTTTTCTGTATGCATTATTAATGCACCGGAAACCTATCAATTTCGCAACATCTACATGTATGTATCGTAGCGTTTCACAGCCTGATTTAGTAAGAATGCTGCTGCGATGATCAGAGGTCAGTAGAATTAAGCTCTCTTATGCATCTCTGTTAATGATATCCATCCTAGCCTAGATTGTACTGAAAAAATGTAATATTTAAAGGGGAGAAAATCATTGTCATTTTCACTAAAAATAATAAAGAAAAGTGAACAAATAACAAGTCTTTGGTCAGGTGGTAAAACAACTCAACTAGCCATTTATCCTGAAGAAGCTGATTACTCGAAGCGTGATTTCAAATGGCGGATAAGCACAGCAGAAGTCGAGGTGGACGAATCCTTATTTACTCACCTTCCAGGCATTCAGAGAATCATCATGATCCTTGATGGTAAAATGTCGCTGCAACATCAGGGAAAGCCCAGTGTGCATTTAAGCCCATTTGAACAGGATCGGTTTGATGGAGGCTGGACAACCCGCAGTATTGGGAAGGTCACTGACTTTAATTTGATGTTTGCGGAAGGATGTGAAGGTGACATCAGCACGATACATATGAATGATGGAACCCATGCGGAAGTGCTGGATAATCGGGATTCTTCGAAAAGAACCGACGCCTTCTATTGTTTTAAAGGAAGGAGTAGAATGAATATCGATGAAAAAGAGACAATTGTTTTAGAGCAAGGTGACTTAATAACTTTAAACAGAGATCATACCTCCGACAAATTAAATATAAAGTTATCAAATCACGATGACGACTCTACTGCAACAATTATTAAGGTAAGTATTTTTTATTGATAGAGAAATTCTGGGGTCCCAAAGCATCCTTCTCCTATATAAATCCGAGTTCGTTGCGCTGCAATTTACAAACTCGATTTTCATAGAGTTTGTCTACAGTCTGAGCCGTCAATAGACGGCTTTTTCTTTTTGATATTTAAAGGAGATAAAGTGTCTGTTTTAAGATTAAAATTATTTTGATATATCCAATCCCTTGATTATTCGGGAATATTTGGTGTGTGAAATTGAAATTAAAACACTTACATTTCCTATTATCTGTGTATAATTACCTGAAAATATTAAATTATCTTTTAATTCAAATGATTCAGTGTTATTATTTTATAAGAATATTCAAACTATTAAACAGGAAGGTGAGGGAACTCATATGTCACAGATGTTGGCTTTAGTTATCGTAATTCTGATTTTATTTGTAGGAGACATAGTGGCGGTTCGAACAAAAGCCTGGGTACCTTCCGTTTTCATTTCGGCGATCCTATTTCTATGTGGTTATTGGACATTCTTTCCGCAAGACATCGTTTCAATAGCAGGTGTTCCACCGGTAGTGGCAACCATGATGATGTACTTATTGATCACGAATATGGGAACATTGCTTTCAATAAGGGAATTAGTGAATCAATGGAAGACGATTGTCATCTCCATATCAGGTATTCTTGGCATTGTTGCCCTATTATTCGGAATTGGCATCTTTATTTTTGATCTGCAAACTGTCCTTGTAGCGGTTCCGCCATTAGTGGGAGGTATGGTTTCTTCAATAATCATGTCAGAAGGAGCGGCAGATGCAGGACTTACGAGCTTGTCCGTTTTTGCCATTGTTATTTATGTCATGCAAGGCTTCGCCGGATATCCTTTAACGTCAATTGTCTTGAAGAAAGAAGGGAAGAAGCTTTTGGGGCAATATCGCAATGGAAAGTTAACAGTAAAAAAGGATGAAACTGCAGCCGCTGCAGAAGGCATGACGGAACTTAGGCTGTTTAAGAAACTTCCTGAAAAATATAATACGGAGTATTTCAAATTTTTAAGACTTGCAGTTGTTGCTTTACTTGCTTACCTTGTTTCGAGTGGATTAGAGCCGATTATATCTATAAATGCATTTGTTCTTTGCTTACTATTCGGGGTTATCGGAAAAAGTATCGGTTTCTTGGAAAGACAGACACTGCAAAAAGCAAATGGATTTGGATTTGCCATCATGGCCCTTATGCTTTTCGTCTTTGATGGATTGAAAAATGCAACACCAAGTATGATGATGGAGATTCTTTACCCACTTGTTGTTTGCATTATCTTAGCTGTGATAGGTATGTATATATTCTCATTCATAGCAGGGAAATTATTAAAAGTCAGCAAAGAAATGGCCTTTGCTGTATCTTTAACAGCATTATACGGATTTCCAGCTGATTACATTATCACCAATGAAGTCGTCAATTCATTAACAAAAGATGAAAATGAAAAAGAAGCATTGCTAAGCCATATGCTGCCGCCGATGCTTGTTGGCGGATTTATATCGGTAACAATCGTGTCGGTTATTTTGGCAGGAATATTCGTACAATTCTTGTAAAATAGGAGGGATTCTAAGTGAGTCTTAGCGAACGTATAGAAAAGCAAATAAATGATTTGAGCGAATTTACATCAACACCCGGAGAAGGGACTACCCGGCTTACGTATAGCAAGGAAGACTTGCTTACACGTAATTATATAAAAAATAAAATGATGGAATACGGCCTGACAGTACAGGAAGATGGATTTGGAAATATTTTTGGAAAGCTTGATGGTACTTTAAAAGATGCACCAAGCGTTCTGTTAGGTTCACATTTTGATTCCGTACCAAATGGCGGTGCGTATGATGGACCAGCCGGTGTAATTGTCGCACTTGAAGTGGCTGGCCTTTTTGCAGAAAATCATTTAACACCTAAATACCCATTGGAAATCGTTGCCCTGATTGAAGAAGAAGGAGCTCGTTTTGGCGGAGGACTAATGGGGTCGAGAGGAATAGTGGGAACGCTAAGTGAGGAAAGTTTTAAAAATTTAAAGGATAAAGATGGTATCACCACAATTGAAGCGATGTCAAAAATTGGACTGGATTTCTCTCTTCCGAAAAGAAGAAATCCCAATAGCATTAAAGCATTTCTCGAATTGCATATAGAACAAGGTCCAATCCTTGAAGAGAAGAGTATCCCCATTGGTGTTGTAGAAGCTATTGTTGGTTTAACCCAATTTGAAGTAACCATTGAAGGAAAGGCAGGACATGCAGGCACAACCCCAATGGATCGCCGTACGGACGCATTGGTTGCTGCCTCTCAAATTATTTCTCAATTACCGAGCTTTGCAATTGAGGAAGGAGAAGGAACGGTTATCACGACAGGGCGACTAGATGTTTTACCAAATGGAGCAAATGTAATCCCAAATAAGGTGGTATTTTCGGTAGATATTCGATCAAGCAAGGAAGAACATATTAACAATGTCATCAGGCGGATGAAAGAATTAATCGAATCCTATCAGGTACAGGGGATCCATTCAACGGCGGAACAGCTGTTGTATATGCCGCCAAAGATATTGAGTAATGAGATTAAGGATTTATTAAAAGATAAAAGTTCAGATTTGGAAATTCCATACTGTTCCATTGATAGTGGTGCAGGTCATGATGCGATGGTTTTTTCCGATGTGACTGATGTTGGCATGCTTTTTGTTCCAAGTAAAGCAGGACTAAGTCATTGTCCAGAGGAATGGTCTGATGCACGTCATTTGGCAAATGGAGTGCAAATATTTTACGAAGTGGCTAAATATTTAACGGAGGTAGAATAAGAATGATTAATCAAACGATAAAAGAAGCTATTCAAAATTATAGTGATGAATTAACAGAAATACGCAGAAAACTTCATAGCGAACCTGAGTTATCATGGGAAGAAGAAAATACAACTGCCTTTGTTTGTGACTACCTTGAAAAATTAGGAATTACTTATCGAAAAGCAGAACCAACAGGTGTCATTGGAGAAATTAAAGGCGGTAAGGCTGGAAAGACCGTCGCATTAAGAGCAGATATGGACGCCCTTTCTGTAGAAGAACTAAATAAAGACTTGCCGTATGCTTCAAAGGAAGAAGGGAAAATGCATGCATGTGGTCATGATGCACACACATCCATGCTATTAATTGCAGCGAAGGCACTAAATGAAATAAAAGAAGAATTACCTGGGAATGTGCGCTTAATATTTCAACCAGCCGAAGAAGTGGCAACAGGTGCAAGGGAAATGGTTAAACAGGGGGCCGTTGAAGGTGTTGATAATGTTTTTGGCATACATATTTGGTCGCAAATGCCAACAAACAAAGTCGCTTGCACTCAAGGACCTTCATTCGCTTCAGCAGATATCTTTACCGTAACCTTTAAAGGAAGAGGGGGACATGGTGCAATGCCGCAGGACTGTATCGATGCAACCATTGTCGCCTCTTCATTCGTCATGAATGTACAGTCCGTCGTGTCAAGAACGGTCGACCCCCAAAATCCCGCTGTTTTGACAGTTGGAAAAATGGTCGTTGGCACACGTTTTAATGTCATTGCAGAAAATGCCGTCATTGAAGGGACTGTCCGTTGTTTTGATTCTAAAACACGTGACCATATTGAAAAGCAGCTCCAGATTTATGCTGAAAATGTTGCGAACATTTACGGTGCGACCGCAAAGGTTGATTACTACCGTGGCACGCAAGCTGTCATTAATGATGAATATAGTGCCAAATTAGTGCAAAAGGTGGCCTCGCAAGCGTTTGGCAAAGACGCAATATATAATGAAAAGCCAACAATGGGGGGCGAAGACTTTAGCTTCTATTTAGATGAAGTACCCGGAAGCTTCGCTTTAGTGGGATCAGGAAACCCTGAAAAGGATACGGAATGGGCGCATCATCACGGGAAATTCAACATCGACGAGGATGCGCTTGCTACCGGTGCAGAACTTTATGCCCAATATGCTTGGGCATATTTGAACGAATAACGGACTGAAAAGAAGAAGGAACTTGGGCAATTACAAAAAGTCTTTCAATGTCAGAAGGCCGCCAATTGGCGGCCTTCTGGCGTAAATGGTTAAACTTCCTCTTATGGATATCAAGGGAAATTAGAGGAAAAGAGAAGGATAATGTGTAAATAGAAATTCCTCAATTTTTTTGACTGAGTTCATTATAAAATCTTTCATGCGTAAAAACCGTTAGTCCCAGTTACGAATTTATCCTACTTATTCGATCTTTCTGGGACACTGTTTGTTTAGCAAGGACAAAACAGGACATCGGTCGGAAGGGAAAAATAAAATCTGAAGGGAAATTGTAAGGTAGTTCGGATGTACAAAAAAAGAGGGAGATGGAGCTATGAAGAAATTATTTACTAGTTTAGTAGTATTGGCAATGGCCCTTGGGGTATCTTTTTCCACCGCTTCAGCATCTGCTGGAGGTTTTCACCACCCCGAAAGCTGGGATAAGAATTCCATTTTGCGGAAGGACACTCATGGGGTGGAGGTCAGAAATATGCAGTATATCCTGAATGTCATGGGTTTTTATACAGATTCTGCAGTGGTTGACGTTGATGGTATCTTTGGACCAAAAACCGAAGCGGGAGTAAAGAAATATCAAAAAGAAAACAACTTGAAAGTGGATGGTGTGGTTGGCCCCCGGACGTGGGATAGCTTCTCGCAATATATTAAGAAGAATGGCAATGAAACATATGGAGCAGGCGGATACATGGGACTCAGAATTAAATGGAAGTACGACAATCCTTCCTATACATCGGGCTCTAAAGCCTATATTTATGGTAATGGAGATACAATAAGCGACCAATACCGATTGTATGCAAATTAAGATATAGGAAATTCCTTTCATATGAAAAACGTGTCCACAAATAGGCACGTTTTTTATTTTTTGCTTTCCCAAGTTGAATGTATTTGTAAACTCCTTTTTCCTTCTAAATAAATGCTATTCCTACCAAGAATAAGTTTAAGTCCAAAAACATAAAAGCTTGTAAAGAAGTTACTGCTGACCCGATAGTGAAAAAGTCCATAATCCTTTTGATTCATAAAAAATTAATATTATTGAATTTCACTATCTCTCTTAATGCCTACTAATGAAGATGTTGATATGCTCCATTTCGATAGAAAGGGCCGTTGAAATTCCATTCATTTTAAATGGAAAAATGGTAAAGTTAGTGGAGGGTCCTCTCCAATCGGCTGTAGTTGCCGAATGGAAGGAGGGAAATCAAAAGATTAATAAATTGAAAAATGGTTGTAGAAGTGAAGGTAAGAATTAGAGGAACTTTATAAAAAGGCTTTGCGGAGGGGGAACCCATATGGGCAATTACTTATCAATCAGTGAAATGGCTACCATTCACAGTATCTCAAGGCAAACACTCATTTATTACGATAAGATCGGTTTATTTAAACCCGTACATATAGATGAACATGGTTATCGATATTATAGTGCCGTTCAAATTCCGTTTCTAAGGGAAATTTGCTTTTTGAAGTCGATTGGCATCAAACTGAATGATATTAAGGACCATATAGGAAATCGGAATTTAACGACTGCCATGTCACTTTTGGAATTTCATCAAGAATTCATTGATAAAGAAATAAAGGCCTTGATGAATACACGTACATTCATTCAACAAAGATTAATGAAATATTCAGAAGCCAAAAATATTAAAAGTGAATTGGATACACCCATTATAGAAGAATTTCCTGAAAGGCATGTCTTATTTATACCATTTGAAAATGAATTGTGCCGAGAAGAATTACATTTAACGCTGATGAAAGCTTGGAATGTATTAAGTAAACATGAGATGCTTCCGTCAGAGGGATTTGGCACGATTATTTTAAAGGATAACCTTGGAACGCATGATGTTTTCGAGGGTGCTGGCATATATACTTCATTACCTTTTCTCGATCCTGATATGGATAATATGATGACGTTGCCTGCTGGGCAATATGCATGTGTGTATAAATATGGAATGCCATATAACATTGAGTTTTTAAATGAATTGGTTCAATGGATCCGTGAGAATCAGTATAGAATTGTAGGGGACGTCGTGGACGCTTGCTTATTGGATACGACCTTTTACGAGAATGATAATAGTGTTGATTTTTGTCAGCTGCAAATCCCTGTGGAGAAAATTACTTGAATTTTCAAATATCCATTGACTGTATAGTAGAAATACACTTTAGAATATCATTTGTAACCGATACCATATAGGTTATTTGAATTTAAATGATACATAAGATACAGATCATGAAGTGATAGGGGGATTTTTTATGTCTGAAAAAATGAACAAAGTGACAGATTTACGTTCTGCGTTGGAACTCCTGAAATCCATTCCAGGACAATTGATTGAAACGGATGAACCAGTTAATCCTCATGCTGAATTATCTGGGGTTTATCGTCATGTCGGTGCTGGCGGAACAGTAATGCGTCCAACAAAAATTGGACCTGCAATGGTTTTCAATCATGTATTGGGACATGAAGATTCAAGCGTGGTGATCGGACTTTTAGCCAGCAGGGAAAGAGTCGGCCTCATGCTGGATACAAAACCGGAGCGACTGGGATTCCTTTTAAATGAAGCTGTAAAAAATCCAATTGATCCAATCACCATTTCAAATGATAAAGCGAAAGCTCAAGAAGTGGTTCACTATGCAGAAGATCCGGATTTCGATATCAGAAAATTAATACCTGCGCCAACGAATACAGAGGAAGATGCAGGCCCGTATATCACGATAGGCATGTGCTATGCCTCCGATTCAGAAACGGGTGAATCTGATATAACGATACATCGTTTATGTTTACAAAGTAAAGATGAGATGACCATGTATTTTGTTCCTGGACGTCATTTGGAAGTTTTTCGTGAAAAGGCTGAAAAAGGAGGGAAACCGTTACCCATTTCCATTAGTATCGGTGTTGACCCTGCTATTGAAGTTGCTGCTTGTTTTGAAGCGCCAACGACTCCCCTTGGCTTTAATGAGTTGAGTGTTGCAGGGGCGATCAGGAAAGAAGCGGTAGAATTGGTCCAATGCTTGACGATAGATGAAAAGGCTATCGCGAATGCTGAATATGTAATAGAAGGGGAATTGGTTCCCGGAGTGCGTGTTCGGGAAGATCAAAACACCAATACGGGAAAAGCAATGCCAGAATTCCCTGGTTATACAGGTTCCGCTGTTGCGGAACTGCCTCTAATCAAGGTGAAAGCTGTTACGCATCGTGTCAATCCAATCATGCAAACAGTTATTGGACCAAGTGAAGAACATGTGAATATGGCTGGCATTCCAACTGAAGCAAGCATTCTGCAAATGGTGGAAAAGGCCATGCCAGGAAAATTATTGAACGTTTATGCCCATACTTCAGGGGGAGGTAAATACATGGCTGTTCTTCAATTCAAGAAAAGTCAGCCAAGTGATGAAGGGCGCCAAAGACAAGCTGCACTATTGGCGTTCTCTGCCTTTTCTGAACTGAAGCATGTATTCATAGTGGATGAAGATGTGGATCCCTTCGATAGCAATGATGTTTTATGGGCGTTAAATACTCGTTACCAAGGTGATGTTGATACGGTCTTCATTCCTGGGGTGCGCTGTCACCCGTTAGATCCTTCACAAGATCCCGCATACAGCCCTACCATTCATGAAAAGGGTATTTCCTGTAAAACGATATTTGACTGTACAGTACCATTTCATTTAAAAGATGAATTTAAAAGGTCTGAATTTAAAGAGGTGGATCCAAGTCGATTTATTCCTGGATTTTCCAATTCATAAGTTTCGATTCAATGACTAATGTAAGGAGGGGAATTAATGAAAATCATTGTTGGGATAACAGGAGCGACTGGAGCCATTTTTGGAATTAGGATTCTTCAGATGCTTAAAAGCAGTGAAGTGGAGACCCATTTAATCATGTCCCCGTGGGCGCATGCCACCATTCAACATGAAACATCTTATTCTGTTAAAGACGTGGAGGGATTAGCTGATCATTCCTATTCTTACAAAGATCAAGCAGCAAGAATATCAAGTGGATCTTATCGGATTGATGGCATGATCGTAGCACCTTGCAGTATGAAAACGCTAGCTTCCATCCGCATGGGACTAGCGGATAATTTATTAACGCGATCTGCTGACGTCATGTTGAAGGAAAGAAAAAAATTATTACTAATGACTAGAGAAACCCCTCTGAATACGATTCATTTAGAGAATATGACGGCGCTTTCCAAAATGGGGACTATTATATTCCCTCCGATGCCAGCGTTCTATAATCATCCTGAGAATGTTAACGATATCATTGACCACCTTGCTTATAGGGCGTTAGATCAATTTGAAATCGATACTCACGGTGCGAAACGGTGGGACGGAATGAAATATCGCACCAAAATATAACGGATTGCTAGTGAAGTAGGGAAAAAGGTGGGAAATGAATGGTATGGAAATGTCAGTAGAAGTTTTTGACTTGTTAAATGGTAAAGAGCTTGTCGACAAGCAGCATGAAGCCATGATGCTGTTGACGGTAAGTGAAGAAGGATGGCCGCATACTGCAATGATAAGCGTAGGTGAGATCGTAGCGATAAGCAGGAAGGAATTAAGGATTGGCCTATGGCCGGATACTTCGACTACTGCCAATGTCATTCGTACCCATAAAGCTACACTGGTTTTGTTTTGGAAAGGTAAAGCACAATATATCAGACTCTCATTAGAGAGATTAAAAGAGCTGCCAAATGCCCAATACAAAAGAGAAAGATTCCACGCCAAAATAATAGAGGCACGGGAGGATATGGCTAAGTATGCTGAAATAACCTCTGGAATTAAAATCGACTTGAAAAACCCTAAAGAAGTTGTTGAACGTTGGAGTGAGACCGTAGAGGACCTCCTTCAATAAAAACCCCAGACATCGACTTTAAGTTACTGGGAAATCGAAATTATCAAATAATAATTGTAAAAATCCGAACTTCATGTAAAATGGAATCATTACATGTATTTATAACTTGCCTATTCATTAACCATTAAAAAAAGCCCTTTTTTAATGAAAATTAATGAACTGACTGGCTATCTTAATTTCTCGATCAAGTTACCTTGATGGTGAAGTTAAGATAGCTTTTTTTATTAAATATGCTGGCTGGTTTATGTTAATAATCATGAAAAGGGGAATGTCACTATGGAAATGTATGTAAAGGAATTGGGGAACAAAAGAATTCAAATTGCAGATTATCCTGGAGAGAAAGGGCCAATCATCGCCATACATGGTTTAACGGGTAATCATAAGCAAATGGATTATTATGCAGAAATGTTAAAGGGCGAGTACAGAGTCATCTCGATTGACTTGAGAGGGAGGGGAAATAGTTCGAGGGCAGATGTACAGTCTTCTCTTTTTAAACATGCAGAAGATGTAATTGAGTTAATTCAAGAATTAAAGATTAATAACCCGATCTTGATCGGGTATTCAATGGGAGCCTTCATCTCAAGCGTTGTAGCCAGCAAATTAACCTCGGTAAAGGCCCTGATATTATTGGATGGTGCGGCCAATTGCTCTCAACAACAAAGGGACATCGTACAACCTTCTCTAGGCCGATTAAGTAAAGAATATGAATCTCAAGAAATCTATATTGCAGAAATTAAGGAAATCTATAGCCGTTTGGGTATCAAATGGACGGATCATCTGCAAAGTGTAGCGGAGTATGAGGTACATGAAGTGGATGGTCATTGGGAGAATAAATCAACAGAAGACAGCGTTCTTAGAGATTTCGATAGTTTTTATTCTTTTGTCCCTAAAGAGGTTTGTCGACTAATTTCCTGTAAAACGTTATTGGTGTATGCCAGTGGGGAAATAGGGGATTTTCCCCCTTTATTTTATGAAGAAGCCTATGATGATACGAAGAAATATACACCTGATATTGAAACGAGCGTTTCAACTTGTAACCACTATACAATGGTGTTTGAAAATAGGGCGGAGATCAACAAAGAGATAAAGTCTTTCTTAAAAAGAATTTGATTTTTTTGAAGATATTTTTTAAAAAAATATTGAAATTAACAGAAAATAGTGTAATATTATGAATATATAAAAAACTTAATTATTGCCTATTCATTAGCTATTAAAAAATAACCTTTTTTAATAACAACTAGTGAACAACTGGCTACCTTAAACAGCTGCTGTCAATTATTGATAGTAATGTTTAGGGTAGCCATTTTTGTCGTGATAATGTAAACGCTTAATGAATTTGGGGGTTTTATTGTTGAAAATCATTGATTTAACATTGGAACTTTACGATGGTCTAGTTACAAATAATGATTTACCTGCAATAGGCATTAAAGATGAACCTCTTGAACAAAAGGGGAAATCTGATTCACTTCCTAAAGGCTGCCGTTCCAAGTTGATTTCTTTTTCTGACCATAGTGGGACACATGTCGATGTGCCTTCACATTACTTTGAAAACGGGGAGTCGGTTGAAAACATCAATCTGGAGAATATGTTTGGGGATGCCCTCATACTGGATGTAAGCATGTTAAAAGCGACACATGAACCGGTTACGAAAGCTTTACTTGAAGAGGCGGAACGCAGGCAGGGGGTGTATGTAGAAAAAAACGATATCGTCCTCATCAGGACATGGGGGAAATCATGGGGGGAAGAAGGCTTTTTTGAAGCGCAGGCATTAGATGATAGTGTGGCCCAATGGTTTATTGAAAAGCAAATACATATTGTCGGGTTGGATTTGCCCAATGCCGATTTGAACGAGGATTCAGAAAGCGGAATTCATCAAAAATTACTGAACAATGATATATATATCGTTGAAAATCTAGTGAATCTTGAAAAATTACCCAAGCATTCCCGTTTTCTTTTCTTCGGGATCCCTTTAAAGCTAAAAAATGCAACAGCTTCACCTATAAGAGCACTATCGATACTTGACTCTCAATTAATTTAAAGAGGTGCAGACGAATGAGCGAAGGATTATTGTATTTCAAGGAAGTATATGATGTGGTACCAGGCTGGGTACAAAAAATGCACGATTTTAGCCCTAATGCACTTGATCACTATACCAACTTGCGAAGTAACATCATGCAAGAGGGAGCCTTGACGAAGAAGGAGAAAGATATATTACTGGTCGGCATGAATGCTGCGAGGTTGTATGAACGGAGTATGGTTTACCATACAAAAGGGGCAATGGATGGTGGAGCAACATTACCGGAACTGGTGGAATACCTAATAGTTTCATACTTATATAACGGAACTAAGGCATTAAAAGCTGGGATAAAGTCATTGGAATATGCCCTTGAACTTAAAGGGATTCGATATCCTGAAGGAAGTGGCCATAAAGAAACAACAGAAGAAATCCTGTTGTATATGATGGAGTTATTAGGTGATGAGGAAACGGGATTCGTCTCGAATGTTTTGAATCTGGTTAAATCCGAAGACCAAAACTCTCTTAAAGATTATATATTAAGTGATTCAGTGGTTTCAAAAAGGCTAAAACATCTTCTGATGACAGGAATATTCATTACAGAATTAAAAGGGGAACAGGTTGGGGAATGGATGGAGGCGGCAAGGTTAAATGGGGCCTCGGAAGAACAATTAGCTGAAGTGGGTCTGATTTGCTTATTGACGGCTGGAATACCTGCTTGGTTTGAGGCAAGCGATTCATTGATTGAAAATAAGTAACGTGAGATTGGTGGGGAAAACATGACGAAAGTACATCAAGATATAGAAGCAGCTTTATCTTGTGTGAAGAACGGTCATACATTAATGGTAGGTGGATTTGGCTTGATCGGGGCCCCTCTTACGTTAATAGATGGATTGGCCAAAAAGGATGTAGCAGGCTTGACCGTAATCAGCAACAATTTTGGCGAGAAAGGGAAAGGTCTGGGAGCTCTCCTAAGCCAGAAGAAAATAAAAAAAGCGATCGGTTCTTATTTTACAAGTAATCGTGAAATTGGGGAGTTTTACCAACGTGGCGAAATAGAGTTAGAACTATTACCACAGGGAACATTAGCTGAATCCATTCGTGCTGGCGGTGCAGGCATAGGCGGTTACTATACGAAAACAGGTGTAGGGACCGATTTAGCTAAAGGAAAAGAAGAAAGGGAAATAAATGGGGCTACATATATTTTTGAACCTGCCATAAGAGCAAATGTAGCTTTAATCAGGGCGTGGAAGGCAGATACACTTGGTAATCTTGTTTATTATAAAACGGCTCGAAACTTTAATCCGGCTATGGCAACAGCCGCAGATGTCGTAATTGCAGAAGTGGATGAGATAGTTGAACCTGGAGAACTTTCGCCAGAGGAGATTGTAACACCGCATCTATTCGTCGATGGAATCATTAAGGCAAAGAAAATCCTGACGAAGGAAGGTGTGAAAGATTATGGGTGACAAAGAATTCATGCAAAATATGATAGCAAGACGCGCGGCAAAAGAATTGACGGGTCCTTGTATAGTGAACCTTGGAATCGGGATTCCGACCTTAGTTGCAAAGTACATTGATGATGAAAATATTTTTTTCCATACGGAAAATGGATTGTTGGGAGTTGCTGATGTAGCGGAAGATGAAATCGATCCCAATTTAGTCAATGCAGGCAAGTTACCAGTAGCGCAATCGATTGGGGCATCATTCTTTAATAGTGCAGAATCGTTTGCAATGATCCGTGGAGGTCACATTGATGTTGCCATCTTAGGTGTTTTGCAGGTAGGTCAAACCGGTGAAATTGCAAATTGGGCGGTACCAGGCAAGAATATCATGGGTGTTGGAGGAGCGATGGACCTGTTGGTTGGCGCCAAAAAAGTGATCGTGACCATGACACATACAAGTAAGGAGGGTAAAAGTAAAGTTTTAAAGAAATGCACCTACCCGATTACTTCCACTAGAAGCGTTGACATGATCATCACCGAGTTGGCTGTCTTTGAAGTTATTGACAAACAGTTGAAATTGATTCAATTGATGCCCGGTGTAACGATCGAAGAAGTAAGAGCAAAAACAGAAGCGGATTTTATCTATTAAATGTTAAAAAGGTGGATTAAATGAAAATACGTTCAGTAGAAGTATACATTATTGATTTACCCACAATTCGTCCTCATCAGCTTGCCATGCATACGATTGTGGAACAAACGATCATTCTTGCCCGTGTCATGGATGAAGAAGGCGCGGAAGGTTGGGCAGAGGTGGCGACAATAGGCGGGGCTTCATATGGTGAGGGGACGCCCGAGGCGATAAAAGTGAATATTGATACATATATCGCCCCGCTTATCATTGGTAAAAACCCCGTCCATTATGACAAAATCATGCATGAAGTTTCACTCAATGTTAGAGGAAATAATTTTGCGAAGGCTGTCGTTGAATCAGCCATGGTGGATTTGGTAGCCAGAAGAAGAAACATCCCTGCTTATGAATTATTCGGTGGACAAATTCATAAATCATTGCCGGTGGCATGGACTTTAGCAAGTGGGGATACAAATAAAGATATCGAAGAAGCGAAAGAATCCTTACATCAAAAACGTCATAATATCTTTAAATTGAAAATTGGCAAAGGGAATCCATATAAGAATGTGGAGCATGTATTGAAAATTATTGAAGCCGTGGGAGATCAAGCACGCATTACGGTTGATGTTAATCAGGCATGGGATGAAACAACGGCTACGTATTGCATTGAAGCTTTACAGGAAGGCGGGGTTTCCATGGTCGAACAGCCGCTGCCAGCTTGGGATAATGAAGGGATGTCAAGATTGACCGATCGTTTTAAGGTCCCGATCATGGCCGATGAGTCATTGAATTCTTTACAAGATTCATTCCAAATAGCTAAACATAGAGCAGGTAATTCGTTCGCCTTGAAAATATGTAAACATGGCGGGATGACCCAGACGAAAAAAGTGGCTGCAATTGCTGAAGGTGTAGGTTTTGGTTTGTATGGGGGAACGATGATTGAATCATCATTAGGCACGGCCATTTGTGCCCAACTTTATTCAACCATTCCCAAATTTGAATTCGGTACTGAATTATTTGGTCCGTTACTTTTTAAAGAAAATATTACGCTAAACGAAATAAAATATGAGAATTATGAAATAATCATCCCGGATGGTCCAGGATTTGGCATGGAGATAGATATGGAAAAAGTAAAACATTTTTCAAGAGGTCTTTAATTAATATAAACTGGAAAGGGGATTATGGAAAACCCACTAGTTTATGCAAGTAATCTTGAGAGGATGTAGTTTTATATGGGACAGCCAACATTATTAATCACCGCCTATGCGAAGGCGCCGCAAAATACGAGCATGTATGAAAATTATAAATACGCTGGGATGGTATTGGAAATTCACAAGGAAAGTCACATCATCATTAATGCAGAATTTACGTTTTTAACAACATTGGCCCAGGATTTTTTTAAGCGAATGATAGTTGGTTTTGATTTTAGTAAAGATATTGATTCTTTAATAGAGAATATTAAAACGGACTTTTTAGCTCCATCGCAGCAGTCGGTGATTGTTGCCCTGAAAATAGCTCACCAGAGATATAAGGATAGTTTAGAAGAAAGAAATAAAAATAGCAGGAGGTAGAAAATTGAGCAATGTAGTTATTATAGACTCGGTTCGCACCGCTATAGGGAAATTAGGGGGAGCATTGGAAAATGTTCCTGCCGATTTCCTGGCAGCTGCTGTCCTTGATGAAGTGATCCAGAGAGCGGATATTCCTAAAGAGAGTATTGATGAAGTGATCATGGGACAAGCCAAACAAAGTTCAGACGCGTCGAATTTGGCAAGAGTTGCATCACTCCGGGCAGGATTTCCTGTGGAAGTACCAGGTTATACCGTACACAGACAATGCGGATCCGGTATCCAGGCAATCAATTCTGCCAGTCAACAAATACAAAGCGGATTAGGAGATGTAATCATTGCAGGCGGAGCGGAATCAATGAGCACGGCCCCATACTATATGAGAAATATCCGTTTTGGATTGAAATCAGGGAATGGACAGTTATTGGACCCGAATACGGAAAGCCAGCCAGGATCACAGCCCATTGAAGATTACGGAATGTTAACGATGGGAATGACAGCAGAAAATCTCGCTGAAAAATATTCCATTTCAAGGACTGAACAAGATGAATTTGCTTTAAGGAGCCAAGAAAATGCAAGACGGGCAATTTCTACTGAAATATTCACGAAAGAGATCGTTCCCTATCAAATCAAAACGAAAAAAGGGGTAATGGAATTTAATGCGGATGAGCACCCAAGAGAAACCAGTCTGGAAAAGTTGGCTGATTTAAAACCGGTTTTCAAGAAAAATGGAACGGTGACCGCTGGAAATAGCAGTGGAAGAAATGATGGTGCATCCGCTCTGATACTAATGTCGGAAGAAGCAGCAAAAAGGCATGGTAAAAAGCCGAAAGCAAGAGTGATCGCTCAAGCGGCAGCAGGCGTATCTCCGAACTTCATGGGGCTGGGGCCTGTCAACTCTACCTTGAAAGCGCTTCAAATGTCAGGGCTGAAACTGGATGATATTGATTTAATAGAACTGAACGAGGCCTTTTCTGCACAAGCTTTGGCAGTTATCAAAGAATTGAAGCTTGATATGAATAAGGTGAATCCTAACGGCGGTGCCATTGCCATGGGACATCCAATTGGTGCCACTGGTGCAATCTTAGCAACCAAATTGATACATGAGTTAGAAAGAACCGGAAAAAGATATGGGCTAGTCACACTATGTATAGCAGGTGGATTAGGAATCAGTACCATCATTGAAAATCAACAAATATAAAAACTTTTAAAAAATTGGAGGAAGTATTATGAAGAATCAAAAAGTAATCGACGTTTATAATGGATTGGTAGTCAAATTCAAGGAATTAGTTAGTGAATATGAAATAGATCATAATGACTATCAAGCTCTTGTTGATTGGATGGATCAATTAGGCAGGGCAGGGGAAATTCCGTTATTTATGGATGTTTTCTTTGAAACGCATGCACTTCAGGAAATGTATAAAAGCGTAAAAGGAACGGAACCTACTATTCTAGGACCATATTACATTGAAAATACGCCAGTCGTTCAAAATCCCGGAATGCTGCCACAACGAGAAAATGAACCAGGTGACGCCCTTTACTTTTCAGGATCTGTTAAAGATGTTAATGGAAATCCGTTGGCAAATACCAAAATCGATATGTGGCAGGCTGATGCAAATGGTGAATACTCCTATTTTGCTGAAGGTATTCCAAATGATAATTTACGTGGTGTTTTTTATACGGATGAGAATGGTAATTTTGAAATAAAAACAGTTGTACCGGGTAATTATTCAATTCCAACAGATGGACCTTCCGGACAATTCTTAAAGTGGATCGATCATCATGCATTTCGTCCAGCACATTTACATCTCTTGTTCCAACCGGAAAATGGCGATAGATTAGTAACGCAAATATATTTCGAAGGCGATGAATATTTAGAAAATGATGTTGCACAAGGTGTTCGCGGAAGCTTAATTACGAAGTTAGAAAAACATTCAGGTGCAGAAAAAGGATTGAAAAATGATTATTATACGGCTCATTTAGATTTTGAACTAAGATTGCAAGATAAACCTGTTTTCAATAAAGCTGTTGTAAAAAACTAATCTTCGCTAAGAATATGAAAGCAAAGAATCTAGAAAAAAAGGGTAGTTTCCTTAGTAAATATATCTTTTAAACGAAAGTGTCTAAGTGGGTAATAAAAATAAAAAAAATGGTTTGTTGAACAATTCCAATCTTCATTATCTGATTTTTTGAAAACTTTCCGAGTTCCTATTTTGGAACTCGGAAAAATAAATTCGTAACGGATATTATTTAAAATGATGGGAGGCGGAAAATGCGTAGTGTAATTGCTTCGGATATCATTGCTGTCAGTAAATTTAACCGCTTTCATTTACTTGTTTTTCTTTGGTGTTTTTATGCCATAGCTTTCGACGGGTATGATATTGCGATGTATGGTGTGGGTTTGCCTTGGATGATGGAAGAGTGGGATTTAACTTCCATTCAGGCAGGGGCAGTCGGCAGTTATTCCTTATTCGGCATGATGATGGGGGCCCTGATTTTAGCACCGATCGCAGATAAATTTGGCCGGAAGAATGTTCTCGTCATTTGCATGATTTTGTTCAGCGTATTTACCTTGGGGGCAGGGATTGCACCCAACCTCACATGGTTTACCGTCATGCGTTTCATAGCGGCAATAGGCATGGGAGCTTTGATGCCGAATGTTATATCGCTAATGACTGAATATTCCCCAAAACAAAATCGGGCCATCATTGTAGCTGCGATGTATTGTGGCTATTCAATCGGTGGAATCATGGCATCGTTAGTGGGAATGTATATCATTCCTTTTACGGATTGGCGTGTATTATACTTTATTGGGATTTTGCCATTACTTACACTTCCAATATTCATGAAGCAGTTTCCTGAATCCCTTTCCTACTATCTAGCAAAAAAGGAATT
This sequence comes from Peribacillus sp. FW305-BF15, assembly GCF_058783805.1. Lineage (NCBI taxonomy): Bacteria > Bacillati > Bacillota > Bacilli > Caryophanales > Bacillaceae > Peribacillus > Peribacillus sp. FW305-BF15. Next base: position 51,617 of record NZ_JBYSYV010000025.1, read on the forward strand.
TGGTAAGGTTGTTGAAATCCTTAATAAGGTCAAACCAGAAGGGGATTTTAAAGAAACTGACGATTTCAGGCTTAGTGAAGCTGAACAGAGGAGGAAAGGATCTCCAGTAAAAAAACTATTCACGAATAAACGGGCATTCAGCACGATTTCCATATGGATGGCTGTGTTCTGTACATTGATGATGGCTTACGGATTAAATACATGGCTTCCAAAAATGATGCAGGATTCCGGATTCAGTATCACCTCAAGCCTATCATTTAACCTGGTTTTATGCCTTGGTCAAATAGGAGGCTCATTAATCGGCGGTTATTATGCGGGGAAAATTGGGCATCGTAAAATTCTTGTTACACTATTCTTTTTAGGGGCCGTTACCTTTGTCGCATTGAGCGCTACGACTAATACCATCGGAGTATATTTACTTATTTTTATGGGGGGTGCATGTACTGTTGGTGCCATGAACTTAGCCAATCCGTATATCACAGAATATTACCCCCGTGAAATCCGTACGACGGGAATGGGCTATTCGCAAGCTATAGGCAGGATTGGCTCCATTCTCGCTCCTACTTTAATTGCCTTTCTTCTGTCAACAGGCATGGATCCGAAGGTGGCTTTTGCTACATTTGCCCTGCCAAGTATCATCGCAGCGGTCGGTTATATTCTGGTCCAAGAAAAACATGGATCTTTTGACAGGGTAGTCAAGGAGGACACTGAAGAGGTAGAATCAGAGAAGACTGTAACTATATAAAGAAATGATTCACAATTCGGAATACAATCCCCTTGTTTGTTTAACTTTGCAACAAGGGGATCTGCAATTCAATGTTTCTAGGGAAACTCAGATTGATAAGTGATAGCAGGAAACATATAAGCATTTATGAAATTTCAATAGAATTAGTAGAACGATGTACTAATATTGGGCATTAGGTTAGGGGGAAAAATATTGAGCTCAGAATTAAAGGCAATAATAGACGATCGCACATCGGAACTGGTAACGGATAGATCAAAAAAAGGAAAACCGAGAACTGTTCGATGGTTCATCTTATCTCTCATTGCTTTAGTCACTTGTATTAATTACATTGACCGTGCCATCATTTCGCTTGCAGCTCCGAATATTCAATCCGATTTACATATTGATCCGGCTATGATGGGAATCATATTTTCTGTATTTGGCTGGAGCTATACCTTTTCGATGCTATTCAGCGGCTATTTTCTTGATAGATTCGGTCCTAGGAAGGTATACACGGTTTCCCTCGTTTTATGGTCTGTATTTACATTCATGGTAGGAACCGCGAAAAATATATCGTCACTTATTACATATCGCATAGGGCTTGGTGCCTTTGAATCTCCCTCCATACCTACTAATACCTGGTGTGTATCCGAGTGGTTTCCTAAAAAAGAACGTGCCACTGCTGTAGGGATTTATACGGGTACCCAATATATTGGGCTAGCCTTCCTGACTCCAGTTTTTACTTGGATCATCATAACCTTTGGCTGGAATTACCTGTTTTATATCGCCGGAATTATTGGGATTCTTATTGGATTTGTTTGGTATGGATTCTATCGGAACCCTAGGGAACATAAGCGGATTTCTCAGGAAGAGCTAAATTATATCAAAGAAGGCGGAGGAATGATCGGAACTGAAGAGAAGCATCCTTTCTCCTGGAAACGAATAGGCCAACTGCTTAAACACCGTCAAATTTGGGGAATGTTCATCGGGCAATTTTCCATTCAAACCACTTTGTTTTTCTTTATGACTTGGTTTCCATCCTATTTGATTGATGAAAAGGGAATGACGATGTTAAAAACTGGCATTTATGCGAGTATCCCATACATTGTTGCCATATTAGGAACTCTCATTGGCGGCCGATGTTCCGATTGGATGCTGACTCGCGGTATATCAACAGGATTGGCACGTAAACTTCCCATTATAGTCGGATTGTTATTGTCTTGTTTGATTCTTGGGGGAAATTATACGGATTCACCAAACATAGTCATCACCTTTATGGCGATAGCATTCTTTGGACAGGGGATGGCATCAACAGTTACCGGTGCCCTTTTAGCTGATATTGCGCCGAAAGGAATGGTGGGCCTAACGGGCTCCTCACTATATTTCGTAGCTAACATTGGCGGGGCTTTATCGCCGTTAATCGTCGGTTTAATCATTAGTGCGACACATTCTTATGCTGCAGCGCTAACTTTCATATCCGTAGTGGCCCTAATTGGCGCTTTTGCTTATATCTTTCTTATCGGAAAAGTCCAGCGGATAGAAATCACAATGAAAAAATAAATGGAGAAAGGCGGAATTACATTGAAACTGAGTTTATGCACGACAGGATTTAAAGAATGGGACATAGAGGAAATAATAAATTGGCTGCTTCCTTTGCAAGCGGATGTTAAAGGACTTGAATTATGGAATAAGCATATAGAGCGATTTCAGGAGAAGCACGGACCACTGGACAAATTAGCCAAATTACTTGAAACCAATGATCTACAAATACCTTCCATAAGTGGATATACGACTTTTTCGAAACTATGGAACCAAAAAGAACATCAAAACGAAATCAATCAAGCAAGAAAATTGTTAGATATGGCTCATCAATTAAACTGCCCATTAATACGGACATTCGCAGGCCATATTGCATCAAGGAATGCCTCACCAGAGCAATGGTCGGAAACGGCTACCGAATTAAATAAATTAGGGCAAATGGCAGATTTATATGGAGTGGATGTAGCAATAGAAATTCACTATGACTCTTTTGCCGATAACCTAGAAGCCATTCATAAGCTTTTAGAAAATATCAACCATCCACGGATAAAACTGATATTTGATGGTGCTAACTTATACGTTGATCAATTGAATCCGAAGGAGGTATTGGAATCCATCTTCCCCCATGTCAGCCATGTACATTTAAAAAATTATCACTACAATCATAAAGAGCGTTATAAAAACAAACCAGCACCCATTTTTAGTGGGGACGTTGACAATCTTCGTTTACTTGAAGAATTGAGAAAGCGAAATTATACAGGCTTTGTTTCTCTGGAATATTTCGGCCAGGAAGGAATGCCAAACTTGCTTGCCTCAATAGAACAATGGAAACAACAACTGACATATTGATTCTTTTGGGTATTTGAGATGAAGATCAATGGTGGGAATTCAACTTTTATTTAAATGATTTTGGACGATTCCGAATTCTCTATGGAAAGAACCGCGACAAATGGATTTAAAAAGGATTCCACCGGTACATGGGAGCTGCATAATTGACAGCTCTTATGATGCTAAAATAATTGAACAATTGAAGTATTTAGTGAAAGCTGCCGTATTTGGTGGCTTTTCATTATAATTGTGTTTTAATCAAATCTCTGGGGAATTGTAAAATGGTTGTGTGCGACACTATCAACTATATGGACCGAGAGAACCTGGTGTGGCAGGTACCACTCTTCAGCAAGAATTAGGGCTAACTTCAACATGGCAGTAGCCTCTTCTGTAATCCAAGATGAATATATTAAATTTAAAATTTATGTATGGTGCCCTTATTAGCAAGGCTCAAGGTTGTAAAAAAGAATAATAAACTGTTTCCTATCTAGGGATGTAAGCGTTTTATTTGAACTCCATAAATTAATAAAATCACCGGTAAATTTGATCCATTATAATAAGATACTTACTCAATTAATTGATTAGGTTTAGTTCAAGAGCGTTATGACCCAAAAATGAGTATATAGGATCATCCAGCAGAAGGGAAGACTTCAGGTTTTTAAAAAGGAAAATCTTAAGGAGGATTAACTATGAGTAATCCATTGAAGGTAGAAAATGAAAATGTTTCTATATCCATTAAACATAGAAAACCATCTCGTGCTAGATTTATGATTCTTTCCCTTTTGTTTTTTGGAACTGCAATAAACTATCTTGATCGTACAAACATGGCAGTAGCCGCTTCTGCTATTCAAGATGATCTGGGATTAGATCCAGCTATGTTAGGGCTAATTCTTTCTGCCTTTGGTTGGACATACACGTTCATGCAAGTTCCCGGTGGATGGCTAACCGATCGTTTTGGCCCTCGGGTGGTATATGGCATATCTCTTTTATTGTTTTCACTTTTTACTCTTCTACAAGGGTTTGCCAAAAACTTCGGGACCTTATTCGGACTGCGCCTTGGCCTTGGATTTGCAGAATCACCTGCCTTTCCTGCAAACAGCCGTGTTGTCGCCTCTTGGTTTCCACAAAGTGAACGCGCACTAGCTACTGGTGTTTACACAGCAGGTGAATATGTAGGGTTAGCAATCGCAACTCCTTTTCTATTTTGGCTATTGTCCTCTTTCGGCTGGCATTCAATCTTTATCGTGACAGGTATAATTGGATTGATTTTTGCTTTAGTTTGGTACAAGTTTTACAAGGATCCGAAGGACAGTAAGTATATTAACAAGGAAGAAATGGATTATATACGTGAAGGAGGTGGACTAGCCGATAGCGCTGGTCAAGGTCAAAAAATTAATTGGTCAAAGGCACGGCATCTTTTTAAGCATCGTCAATTCTGGGGAATCTATATTGGACAGTTTGCCGTTGCATCAACTCTTTACTTCTTTCTCACGTGGTTTCCAAGCTATCTTGTTCAAGAAAAAGGGATTACTTTGCTAAAAGCTGGCTTTATTGGTTCTATTCCATACATTGCTGCAGGGATTGGTGTGCTTGTAGGTGGTTTTTGGTCAGATAAAATGGTAAAACGTGGAGTGTCCGTTGGTGTTGCACGTAAAACCCCCATTATCCTTGGATTGTTGGGTGCTTGTACAATTATACTGGCCAACTATACAACGTCTATTGCTTTGGTTATCGCGGTTATGTCGTTCGCATTCTTTTCCCAAGGAATGTCAGCCATAACATGGACTCTAGTTTCAGATATGGCTCCAAAAGAGCTAGTCGGCTTAGCGGGCGGGATATTTAATTTTGCAGGAAACTTATCAGCAATTGTTACGCCTATCGTCATTGGAATAATTTTGAGCGCAACTAATTCATTCAATGGGGCCATTGTTTTCGTAGGTGTAGTTGCCTTAATTGGAGCTTTATCATACATCTTCATTGTAGGCGATGTTAAAAGGATTGAAATATCGGATAATGAATAAATGCCATTTTTACAGTGAAAAAGAGATGTTGAAAGCTCATGACAGATCTCCATGGGTGGTAAATTATACTTCATAGGAAATTGTTATGAGTCTTTTTAATATTCAATATTTACATAGAAAGAAAGATTTATTTTGGAGGTTGTTCTACAATTCCTTATATCTTGGCTATTATGCGGAAAAGGAATTTCCGAGATGGGAAGTATAGCATTGTTGCTACTGTTCGTAAAAGTACACATTTACGAACAGCTCATTTTTTTATAAGCATTAGGCAGGAATTAAAATGCTTTTTTAAAATTTCGGGGTATCATCTTGTTCTTTCTGCGATGCCTTTATAATTTCCACTTTTGAGTGTTAAAAGTAAGCATATTTCCATTTTCAGTTAGGGATAAAGTGCATTTAAAAATAAGAATTATCCCACCGTCGATATGATTTGCTGGATACTAAAAAGGCTTGATTGTACTAGTTAAACCACAAAATATATTAGTTGATTAATATGGTCAATGAAACTATGTTATTAAACCTGACATGCTAATTGCTTTTTTTTTCATTACCAATTATATTTTTATAAAAACCTTCCATTAAGTCTGTCTAAATCTCAGAAAAGAGTTTTTAATTGAAGTGATTAGTTATAAAGGAAAAATGAATGGGGAAAAAGAATGTGAGGCAATGGTCCAGAAAGGTAAAAAAATTATGCTAGTCCTCTTTGGTTAAAGGAATTTATAAACAAAGGTGGGGTTGGGATGGGCTTGTTAGGTAGAGTGGTTTTTTTAAAAAGATTACGGGATGAACTGTTGGAAAAAAGAAAACAAGGAGCCACTAACCTTCAAATTGATGAAATTGACAAGCAAATACGGAAGATTAATATAGAGATTCAGAATATGAGGAAGATGATGGAATAAATATTTTCTTGTTTTAAGAATAAAGTATGGACGTTTTTTCTTATTGAACATTACGTGCAGTAGCTCTATAGACTGTACAGAAAGGAATGAACCGCTTCCTTACATGTCGTGTCGCTTCGCTTCGGTATTAAATGATGCGCTAACGACTACCTGTATGACTCATGCTTCGCTTGAATTCGGTAGGTTCCTCTACCATTTATAGCTACTGCCGCTATATCGAACGAGCCGAAAGCCGTGAGATTAAGGCATTAGTAGAATATTTTTATACAAAACCATTTAAGATAAAAACCAACTTCATGACTTAATCTAAGGGTTTTTTCTTAAATTAGTAGGGAGTTGCATGGGCAACTTTTTTTCTATAGGTACTAAAGAGGCAGGTTAGTTCGGGGCATGGATGGTGATACTGTTAAGTGGTTTGATCATACAATTAAGATAGTAATTCGAAGGGGAGGATTAAAATGATTATTGATTGCCATTTTCATGTGGATGAAACAATGTTGACTCTAGAAAAAATGATAGAGGGTATGGATAAAAATGATGTAACCAAAACAGCGCTAATTGCCCCCATGAACGGAACAATGTTTGAATTGGATAGCATTTTTCAACAAGGTTTACAACACTTATTCCGTTTTCTAATTCTAAATGTACCTCAAATTGGGCTCGGAATTTATGATGGTCTAGTAAAGGATGGATATTTGAAACTTTATGGAAATTCATACAAGATTTTCACCAAGCCGGACAATGATAATGTTGCTACTGCAATTGATCGATTTCCAGACCGGTTTCTAGGCTGGGTAGCATTTAACCCTTTGATTCATGTATCAGTGGAAGAAGTAGAATTATATCTTAATAAACCTGGTTTTATTGGGGTGAAAGCCCACCCATTCATGCATGAATATAGTATTAAGGCACTTGATCCAGTTGCAGCTATGTGTGAAACAAAAGGCATTCCCATGATTATTCATCTATCTTCCGAACCAGACTCCTATAAATACTTACCTGAAAATTACCCTAAACTTAAATTAATTTATGCTCACGCAGGCCTTCCTTTTTGGAAAAAACTATGGAACTACGTCAAGAATCAACCTAATGTATTTGTTGATACCTCAAGTGATTACCTTAATCCATTTATTGTAAAGAAGGCGGTGGAATCTTTAGGGTATCGTAAAGTTCTTTATGGCTGCGACGGACCATATGGAATGAAAAAATTTAATGAATATGACTATTTGACAAAGAAAAGTTGGGTTGATTCACTTCAAATTCCTGATAACCAAAAGGAATATATACTTGGAAAAAACTTTTTAGCATTGATTGATTAATTCAAAACTCTATCAATAGATCAGTTAGCAAGTGGGGTAAGGAAGTTCCCTTTTCATTGTGAATGTAGAGATTAACTGAAAATTATCAGTTAATCTCTACATCGGGTTCTTTCCGTTAGTTTGCTATGCAATTTTTAAATTGCTGTTCTAACTCATCTTTATTTAGGTCCTTTCCAATAAAAACAAGTTCACTTAGTCTTGTTTCACTGTCTTTCCATTTCCGATCTGGTCTTCCTGAAAATAACTTATGAAGTCCCTGGAATACTATTCGTTGTTGGATGCCTTGTATATGAAGAATTCCCTTATACCGTAATAAATCTTCCCCTTTTTCTTGAACGAGGTAACTCATCCATTCATTTATCTTATCGAAATCGAGTGGCTTTTCTTCACGAAAGGCAATCGATGATACCTTATCATCATGATGGTGATGGTGATGATCTTCTAAGAAATGAGGGTCAATTTCTAGCTTGCGATTCACATCGAACGTATTAATTCCTAAAATATCTCTTAAATTAATATTGCAATTTTGAGCATGCATTCTCTTAGCTGCAGGATTCATGTTGGTAAGTCTTCGCTCCAACGTATTCAGGTCGTCACCAGATACTAAATCCGTTTTATTTAGAATAATCACATCAGCGAAAGCAATTTGCTCTTGTACCTCATCATGACTATCCAAATGCTTTGTAACATGCTTGCTCTCCACGACAGTGACAATACTGTCCACTTCGAATTTTTCGGATAGTAATTCATCCATAAAAAAGGTCTGGGCAACAGGTGCCGGATCAGCTAAACCCGTTGTCTCAATCAAAACACGATTGAATTTTGTCTGCCCCTGTTCACTTGAAAAAACCAGAGTTCGTAGGATGCGAATTAAATCCCCACGAACCGTACAACAGATGCAACCATTGTTCATTTCCAAGATTTCCTCATCAGCATCAACTACTAACTGGTTGTCTATTCCAACTTCTCCATAATCATTAACGATAACCGCGATCTTTTGATTGTGCTTTTCTGTTAGGATCCGATTTAAAAGCGTTGTTTTACCTGCACCTAAATAGCCAGTCAGAATGGTGACCGGGATTTTGTTTGTTTCTATCAAAATCATATTTTTTCTCTCCATTTATTTTATTTTTGATACTCTAATTACTTTTTCCTTGTCTTTTGTTACCCCGGCAACGACTCCTTCTGCGCGTACAAAACCATCCCCAAGGAATGAGTGGCTTACTTTTTCTATATAATCCTCATTAGCAAGGAGTGAATCGACGAAAGGGGAGGCATCCACATTAAAAACATTAATGTACGACAAAACAAGAAGACGATATCCTTAAGATATCGCCCTCTCATCATTTACCACGGGTTAATATTCCTCAATGGTCGCTTATTTTAAAGCTGATAAACTTCTGCTCCATCATTTCCTGCATCGCATATTTGACGCCTTCCCGGCCAACACCGCTGTCCTTCCAGCCGCCATAGGGCATATTATCAATTCGGTAAGTTGGGATATCATTGATTACGACTCCACCTGTTTCCAAGCGTTCCGCCGCATAAAAAGCTCGTTCTATACTCGGAGTCATCACTCCTGAGTTCAATCCGTAACGCGAATCATTTGCATCGTTGATGGCATCATCCAGTGTATCAAAAGGGAAAATGCAGACAATCGGACCAAATACTTCGAAACGAAATACCTTTGAGTCACGATTTACATTGGTTAAAACGGTAGGCAATAGTACATTGCCTTCCACTGTACCGCCGCACTCAATTTTTGCTCCTTCCTGTACTGCCTCATCAATCCAACTTTGTAACCGCTCCAATGATTTTTTTGAAATCACCGCTGTAATATTTGTATTTTCCTCGAGAGGTGAACCGATGACAAGCTGTTTTGTGGCACTGACGAAACGTTCTAAAAATTGTTGGTATAGTGATTTGTGGACATAAATCCGTTGAATCGAGATGCACACCTGCCCATTATTCGTAAATGACCCCATTACACTTCTTTGAATAATTTGATCGATGTCGACTCCTTCATCAATGATGAAAGGGGAATTGGACCCGAGTTCAAGTGTAAGCTTACGGAAGCCTGCCTGCTGCTGGATAAGGTGTCCGACCTCAACACTGCCTGTGAACGTCACTTTTTTTACATGTGGATGGGTCGTCAAGGCTTCACTTAAAACATCGCCTTTGCCAGGTATGATGTTCAATACTCCATCTGGCAACCCGGCTTCTTTAAAAATATCGGCAAGAACCAGTGCACTCAATGGGGTTTGTTCGGCAGGTTTTAACACAATCGAATTTCCAGCGGCAATAGCTGGACCCACTTTATGGGCCACCAGATTAAAGGGAAAATTAAATGGGGTAATCGCGGTGACGACGCCAATCGGGGTGCGAACCGTGAAGCCAAAACGGTTTACCCCACCAACTGCCGCATCCATCGGGATTTGTTCTCCATAATTGTTCTTTGACGCTTCTGCAGCGAAACGATAGGTCTGAACCGTACGATTCATTTCTTCACGAGCATTTCGAATCGTTTTCGCCGCCTCCAGAGAAATGATTCTTGCAAGTTCTTCACTGCGTTCTTCCATGATTGCTGCAGCTTTAAATAAAATTTCTGCTCGTGCATGAGCCGGGTAGGATCGGTATTTCTGAAAAGCGGCATTTGCCTCAACAATCGCTTCAATGGCATCCGCTGGTTCAGCCTGTCCGATTTGTGCAATTTCTTCGTTTGAATGGGGATTATATAATGGCTCATATGATTTAGCCTCCCGCCATTTACCACCGATCCACAATTGCCACTTTTTCTTCATCTGAAATCCCTCCAATAATATCTGCCTTTATAATTTACAAATATAATCACCTAGTGTTTTCGAGAGCTTTACATTTTCCGAATAATCGACATCCACATCAATCAAGACAATTTCCTGACTCGAAAGCGCTTTTTCTAATGCAGGTAGCAATTCATCGGAGTGGGTTACTTTCACACCTTTAACCCCAAAACTTTTTGCGAACCCTAAAAAGTCTGGATCTGTAAATTCAATCGCATTCGTACGATCAAATTTATTCAATTGTTTCCACTCAATTAGGCCGTATTTAGAATCATGGAAAATGACTATCACGAAGGCAAGACCTAGACGTTTTGCCGTTGCCAATTCAACTCCATTCATCAGGAAGCCACCATCCCCTGTAACCGCAATGACAGGTTTATCAGGCTTTGCCAATTTGGCTGCAATCGCACCGGGAATGGCAATTCCCATCGATGCAAAGCCATTAGAAATGATCGTGTGGTTTGGGATTTCCGGCTGATACATCCGGGCAATCCATAATTTATGGGCACCCACATCTGAAATGACAATGGCATTACCCTTTTCCGCCCTTTTCAAATCGGCAATGATTCGCTGAGGGATGATAGGGCTTCCTGATACATCATCCGAAGAATGAAATTTTTCAATGATTTGGGACCTTAACCTTTTCACCTCTGGCCAAAGTTCTTTTTTTGCTACACCAGTCGTCAAGGCTTCAAGTGTCTCCGTAACGTTCCCGACCAATTCTGCTGAAACGGGGTAATAAGCATCAATCTCGGCAGGTCGAGCATCAATATGAACAATCGGATTCATTGCCTCATCGTTCCAATACTTTGGCAAATACTCGACGAAATCATACCCGACGGTGATAATAAGATCGGCCAAATCAAATCCGCATAGAACATAATCCCTTGCTTGCATCCCTACTGTAAAAAGGGACAATGGATGGTCGGAAGGTAAAACTCCTTTAGCCATGAATGAATTCACAACGGGAATTTGCTTCTCTTCTGCAAATTTCCGCAAAACCTCAGAAGCTCTATCGCGGATCACGCCATTACCAGCTAGAATGATAGGCTTTTTAGCGCGATTTATTAATTCGAAGGCTTTTTTGATTTCTTCCTCGGCTGGGCGGGATCTAGGCATTGGTGTAACCGGAAGAGGTTCCCCTTCTGTATCCATCATCGCCACATCTTCCGGAAGTTCTATATGAACAGCTCCCGGCTTTTCAATGACAGCCGTTTTAAATGCTTTACGGATAATTTCCGGAATCGTATGCGGCACCTTAATTTGTTGATTCCATTTCGTTACTTCCTCGAAAACGCCAATAATGTCCACATATTGATGCGACTCTTTATGAATGCGATCAAGGCCTGCCTGACCTGTAATCGCGACAACAGGGGAATAATCCAGATAAGCACTTCCTATCCCTGTCAATAAATTGGTTGCACCCGGTCCCAATGTGCCCAAGCAAACGCCTGGCTTTCCAGTTAGCCGGCCATAGATATCTGCCATAAAAGCTGCAGCTTGTTCATGATGAACCAAGATAAATTCAATATCAGAGCTTATTAGAGAATCAATAAGATCTGTATTTTCCTCACCAGGTATCCCAAAAATATATTGTACCCCTTCATTCTCTAAACATCTTACAAACAAATCAGATGCCTTCAAATTATTCCCTCCTCGACCATTTCAATTTCTTTCCTTATATGTTGGCTTTGCCCCCAAGAAATTATGTACTTGCGTGTATTAAAAACCATTTCGAGCATTTGCGTCTCTAAACTAGGAGGGGGAATATGGAAGTCGGAATGGTTTCGTGAAAAAAAACATTTCTGCAGTTTGATAAAAAGTGCTTAAGCATGGTATAAGTGTAAAGGAAGCAGGGACATTCTGCTTTTTAATTTTGGGATAAGGGGTTAGCCTGGTAACCCATAATGAAAGGATTGGAATTTTAATATGATAGATAATTTTTGGCGTGATCTACCACGACCTTTTTTTATACTGGCACCAATGGAAGATGTGACGGATGTAGTTTTTCGCCATGTAGTGAGTGAAGCAGCCAGACCTGATGTGTTTTTTACAGAGTTTACAAACACGGAGAGTTATTGTCACCCAGAGGGCATCCGCAGTGTGCGTGGGCGTTTGACTTTTACTGAGGACGAACAACCAATTGTAGCCCATATATGGGGGGATAAGCCTGAATACTTTCGGCAAATGAGCATAGGTATGGCGGAACTGGGCTTTCGGGGTGTGGATATCAATATGGGCTGTCCTGTACCTAATGTGACACAGAATGGGAAGGGAAGTGGCCTTATCCGTCGTCCAGAAGTTGCAGCAGAATTAATACAAGCAGCGAAAGCTGGAGGATTGCCTGTAAGTGTAAAGACAAGGCTTGGTTACACGGATATAGACGAATGGCACGACTGGCTGACACACATACTGAAACAGGACATTGTTAATCTTTCCATTCATTTGCGTACAAGAAATGAAATGAGTAAAGTAGATGCTCATTGGGAACTAATCCCGGAGATTAAGAAACTTCGTGACCAAGTGGCACCAGATACGCTCTTGACGATCAATGGGGATATCCCTGACCGTCAAACTGGCTTAAAGCTCGCTCATCAATACGGTATTGATGGGGTTATGATTGGGCGTGGTATTTTCAATAATCCATTTGCCTTTGAAAAGGAGACGAAAGATCATAGCAGTAAGGAATTGCTTGATCTCTTAAGGTTGCATCTGGATCTCCATGATAAATATTCAAAATTGGAGCTACGTTCGTTCAAGGCTCTTCATCGCTTTTTTAAGATATATGTCCGTGGGTTTCGAGGGGCAAGTGAATTAAGAAATCAATTAATGAACACTAAGTCAACAGATGAAGCGCGTGCTTTGCTCGAAAACTTTGTGTCAAATAATCTCGATGGAGTGGGGGAACTGTAAAAAAGTCCCCATTCATGGTAAAAACTGTTTTACCCCAAAAGCTTTTTACTAAGCTGTTAATTGAATAATGTGAAGGCGGTATTGAACCGCACCATTCCCGCCAATTTTTGCTTTCTATGTTTGTTATTATAGTAATCTATATTGGGTTATGACAAATAAAAGCATGTTACCGGGGAAAATTATTATTTCTTCAATATTTTTAGACATACAAGCAAAAAACAAAGATGAACCTAAGGCTCAAATCCTTGTAATAACAGGGGTTTGGGCTTTTTTATTTTGTCCAACTAGATGCGTTTTGTTCAATATTAGTGATTTGCTCACATCTTTGCGGGGACTTCTTAGGGCCGTTGTAGAAAAAATAAGCCACTTCATCATCATATGGGCTAATGCTCTCCCTCCAAGAGGTCAGTTTAATCCATAATGTGTTTTTAGTATTAGGTGGCGTTTATTAAAGTGTGAATTAAACGGCTTGACAATATACCCCTATAGGTATAATATGAACTCACGAGTAAAACGTGCAAACTCACGAGTAAAATGCCTAAACTCACGAGTAAAACGTGCAAATTCACGAGTAAAACACGCAAACTCACGAGTAAAGCGCGCAAACTCACGAGTAAAATGCGAAAACTCACGAGTAAAATGCGAAAACTCACGAGTAAAACGTGCAAACTCACGAGTAAAGCGCGCAAACTCACGAGTAAAGTGCGCAAACTCACGAGAAAATGAATAAATTCACAATTGCTTCGGAAGAAGTGATCTTGGGACTGAGCTCCTTAATCGGAATTGGAATTATTGTAATCAGTTATGATATGGGGGGCGGAGTATGGAGTATGATAAAAGTGTCATTAATCGGTTGAAGCGGATTGAAGGACAAATCAAGGGTGTTCTTGGAATGATGGAGCAGGGAAAAGATTGCAGGGAAATCGTCACTCAGTTGTCGGCTACTCGAAGTGCCATCGATAGGACCATGGGTGTTATCGTAAGTGCCAATCTTGAGCAATGCGTTCGGGAAAACGTCGAGAATGGAGAGGGCACTGATCATCTAGTCAAGGAAGCGGTTAATTTACTGATAAAAAGCAGGTAAAAGAATTGACCTGAACTGTTGAAAAAGGAGTGTTATTCATGTCTTATATTTTACAAGTGGATTTTAAAATGGAGGGACCTTTCGGCAACGAAATGGTAAAAGAATTTACAGATTTAGCAAAAAGCATTAATAGTGAAGAAGGCTTGATCTGGAAGATTTGGACCGAAGACAGTGAGGCAAAGGAAGCAGGCGGCATTTATCTGTTTGAAACGAAGGAATCTGCATGTAAGTACTTGACGATGCATACAGCTCGGTTATATGGGTTTGGTATAGAGAAGGTTAATGGAAAAATTTTCGAAGTAAATGAAGGGCTAACTTCAATCAATCATGGACCAAGCAAATAAAGATAACCATTTATTTTAGTGAAGTGGGTTGACGCACTATATTTTTTAGCATAATATATACCCCGCAGGGTATAGAGGTGTAAAAATGAAATTTCGATCAGGGGGAAGCATAATGACTGAAAAGAAAAAAACGACGATCATTTTATTTAGTGGTGATTATGATAAGGCAATGGCTGCTTATATCATTGCAAATGGGGCGGCGGCTTACGATCATGAAGTGACCATTTTCCATACGTTCTGGGGATTGAATGCTTTAAGGAAGGATGAGCCGATTTCATTAAAAAAAGGATTTCTTGAAAAAATGTTTGCGAAAATGATGCCGCGTGGTTCAGATAAAATGGGCCTATCAAACATGAACTTTGCTGGGATGGGTCCCAAAATGATCAAACACGTGATGAAAAAGCATAACGCCATGTCACTCCCAAATTTAATTGAGTTGGCCCAAGAACAGGAAATTAAACTGATAGCCTGTACGATGACAATGGATTTATTGGGTTTACAGCAAGAGGAGTTATTGGATGGAATTGAGTATGCAGGTGTTGCGGCATATTTAGCTGAAGCAGAGGATGGAAATGTAAACTTATTTATATAAATTTGGGTACCGGAGGGATGGGTCCATTGGGAACTATATTTAACCTCATCATATTAGGTTTCATTGTTTGGTTTTTATATCAGCGCTTTGTCCCTGTAAAGGGGATAAAAAATATAAATGCGGCAGAGCTAAAAGCTGTGTTGAAAAATAGAGGAAATAAGCAATTGATTGATGTCCGTACTCCTAATGAATATAGGGGCAATCACATAAAGGACTTTAAAAACATTCCTTTAAACGAACTTGGCAAAAGGGCACAGGAACTGTCAAAAGATAAAGAAGTGATTGTAATCTGCCAAAGCGGGATGAGGAGCAGTAATGCGAGTAAAGCATTGAAAAAACTTGGATTTAAAGAAGTCACCAACGTAAAAGGCGGCATGAGTTCATGGCGTGAATAAAAGGAGGTTCTTATAAAGGTGAAAAAAATTTTACCGAATGAAGTGAACGCATTATTGAAGGGGAACTCCCCAGTCCACATCATTGATGTACGGGAGGCGGATGAAGTAAAAGCAGGGAAAATACCAAATGCTGTGAACATCCCGTTGGGTCTGGTGGAATTTAGAATGCAGGATTTGGATAAATCAAAAGAGTATATCATGGTTTGCCGGTCAGGGGGCAGAAGTTCAAGGGCAGCACAATTACTTGAGGATCATGGATATAAAGTGTTGAACATGATGGGTGGTATGAATGAATGGGAAGGTCCCACAAAAAAATTTTAAATTCGAATATACCCCCATACCAATAATAGAAGGAGGAAATAAAATGATAAAAACAAATTCCGTTTTGGATGCAAAAGGTTTAGCCTGTCCAATGCCAATCGTAAAAACGAAAAAAGCCATGAATAACCTGGAAGCGGGGGAAGTACTGGAAGTTCAAGCAACTGATAAAGGGTCAACCGCCGATATGAAAGCCTGGGCGGAAAGTTCAGGTCACCAATACTTGGGTACGGTTGAAGAAGGAACGACACTAAAACATTATCTTCGGAAAGCAAGCGGAGAAGAAACAGAAGTGAAGAAGCATGAAAAAATCATTTCCAATGAAGAACTGCTACAAATAATGGAAAAAAATAGAAATATGGTCATCCTAGATGTACGAGAATCCGCAGAATATGCTTTTAATCACATTCCAGGAGCAAGATCCCTTCCAATGGGTGAATTGGAACAACGTATGGGTGAACTGGATATAGAGTCAGAGATTTTCGTGATTTGCCGTACAGGAAGCCGGAGTGATCTTGCTGCACAAAAACTGACCGGTGCTGGATTTGAACAGGTATTCAATGTTGTACCGGGCATGAGCCAATGGAACGGTCCGTCCCAAAAATCCATGAATGAATGAAAACTATAAAATGGAGGAATAGATCATGACTAACAAAGTAGCCATAATCGCAAGTAATGGTGGTTTATTTGATGCATATAAAGTGTTTAACATCGCAACGGCAGCGGCAGCAACAGATCAAGAAGTGGCCATTTTCTTTACTTTCGAAGGTTTGAACTTAATTCATAAAGACGCGAATGGAAAACTTCCTCTGCCTGAGGGTAAGGAGCATTTTGCCGAAGGGTTTAAAAAGGCCAATGTTCCTTCCATTCCTGAGTTAGTTACTATGGCACAGGAAATGGACGTCAAGTTTATTGGGTGTCAAATGACCATGGACGTATTGGGCATGGAAAAAGAAGCTTTCGTTGATGGTATCGAAGTAGGTGGAGCGGTCACATTTTTGGAGTTCGCGAAAGATGCTGATGTTACATTAACCTTTTAATGAAGGAAAAATTTTTTGAAAACATAAATACTACAGGGGGTATATGGTATGACTTTTAAGCAAATGACAGCTGCTGAAGTTTCAAAGAAAGTAATCAATAAAACCGACTTATTTATTTTGGATGTTCGAAATGAAAGTGACTTTAATGATTGGAAAATTGAAGGGCAGAATTTCGAATTCCTTAATATCCCTTACTTTGATCTACTGGATGGCGTGGAAGAAATTCTCGATCAAATCCCGGCCAATAAAGAAATCCTGGTAGTATGTGCAAAGGAAGGCTCATCCGTCATGGTAGCTGAAATGTTATCTGAAGCTGGATTGGATGTTTTTTATTTAATGGGCGGCATGAAAGCATGGAGTGAACACTTGGAACCAGTGAGGATAGGCGAATTGACAAATGGCGCCGAAATTTATCAATTTGTTCGACTTGGTAAAGGCTGTTTATCTTACATGGTCGTTTCCAATGGGGAAGCAGCCGTTATTGATTCCACAAGAATGATAGATGCCTATCTTGATTTCGCAGATGATATCGGGGTTAAGATTACACATGTTCTGGATACTCACTTACATGC
Organism: Peribacillus sp. FW305-BF15; assembly: GCF_058783805.1. NCBI lineage: Bacteria > Bacillati > Bacillota > Bacilli > Caryophanales > Bacillaceae > Peribacillus > Peribacillus sp. FW305-BF15. The sequence continues at coordinate 69,024 of NZ_JBYSYV010000025.1, forward strand.
CGATCACATTTCAGGTGGAAGACGAATCGCGGAAGCAACTAATGCAGCTTACTGGCTGCCGCCTAAAGATGCGGCTGAAGTAACTTTTGAATACCAGCCATTAGAAAGCGGGAACGTGATAACGATCGGTCATACAGCGATTGATATCCAAGCAATATACTCCCCGGGACATACCATTGGATCAACTTCATTTGTGGTGGATCAAAAATACTTACTAAGCGGGGATATCTTATTCATCGATTCCATCGGCAGACCGGACTTAGCTGGTTTGGCTGAGGATTGGGTAGGGGACTTGAGAGAAACACTGTATACACGTTATAAAGAATTATCAGGAGAGTTAATTGTATTGCCATCACATTTCATGATCATTGATGAATTGAATGAAGATGGAAGCGTCGCTAAAAAGTTGGGTTCGCTATTTGCTGAAAATCACGGATTGAACATAGCGGATGAAACGGAATTCAGAGAGCTGGTAACAGGTAATTTACCGCCTCAGCCAAACGCCTATCAAGAAATTCGTGAAACCAATATGGGGAAAATCGAACCCGATAATGAAAAACAGCGCGAAATGGAAATTGGACCAAATCGCTGTGCGGTTCGCTAATACCGATAAAAATAGAAACCAAGAAAATAGGAGAGATGAAATATGAATGCAGATAAAGTGCTAGATGCTAAGGGACTGGCATGTCCAATGCCAATCGTCAAAACGAGAAAAGCGATGAATGATTTGCAAACCGGGCAAGTGCTGGAAATACATGTAACCGATAAAGGAGCTAAAGCAGACTTCGCCGCTTGGTCAAAATCCGGTGGCCATGAGCTGATGGAAACAGCAGAAGAAAATGATATACTGAAATTTTGGATCAGAAAAGGCTGATAAAGAGAGGGGAACCATTTGGTTTCCCTTCTTTTAAGGGAGGCACTTAAAATGGATATAACCTTTATCATTACCATCTTTTTGATTGGTTTTATAGGTTCATACGTTTCAGGGATGCTCGGCATCGGCGGTTCGATAATAAATTATCCAATGCTGCTGTTTATTCCCCCAATCTTTGGTTTAGCGGCATTTAGTGCCCATGATGTGACAGGCATAAGCGCTGTACAAGTCTTATTCGCCTCCATCGGAGGTATATGGAGCTATCGTAATAGCGGACATTTAAATAAAACGCTTATTCTCTATATGGGGATCAGTATGTTGATCGGAAGCGTGGTTGGAAGTTTTGGATCACAAACGATGTCGGAAAACGGAGTGAATATCGTCTATGGCATTTTGGCGTTGATAGCGGCTGTCATGATGTTCATTCCGAAGAAAGGGATAGATGATATTCCTGTGGATCAAGTTACCTTTAATAAATGGCTTGCGGCCATCCTGGCATTAATCGTTGGTTTAGGCGCCGGGATAGTCGGTGCCGGAGGGGGCTTTCTATTAGTTCCCATCATGCTTATCGTTTTAAGAATTCCAACAAGGGTCACGATTGCGTCTTCATTAGCAATCACATTCATTTCATCCATTGGTGCAACAGCAGGGAAAATATCAACGGGTCAAGTTGACTTCTATCCGGCGTTGATCATGGTTGTAGCTAGCTTAATAGCCTCTCCGATTGGGGCAATGGCCGGTAAAAAAATGAATGTAAAAGTGCTGCAAGTCATACTGGCTCTATTGATTTTAGCGACGGCTGTAAAAACTTGGGCGGGGATCATGTCCTGAGTTTTGACACGGAAGGGAGCAGTTGTGAAAAATTCCTATCGTTAAAGAAGTGTTCACAATAGGCCACACTAATGCTTCCTTTTCCTCCATCACTTTTTTTCTTGAACGGACTTTGTTAAGAAAAAGCTGACTATTGAAAGTCAGCTTTTCCTTATGCGGCCGTTTATAAATAATTAAAAGATTACCGCTAAAATAAACCAAACAATCATCAATAATTGAAGTAATACTTTGGCTAAGCTGCCGCCTAAAAAACCGATGATAGTTGCAAACCCAACTTTAGTAGCCTTCATTATATCTTTTTGTATGATTAATTCCGAAACGAGGACTGCTAAAAATGGTACGAGAATTATTCCAAAAGGAGGAAAGACAAATGAACCAACAATCGTGGCAATAGCTGCTATTGTCTCGGATGTTTTTGACCCCCCATACTTTTTAACAAAATAACTGTTTGCGATAATGTCGGCCGCGATTAATACACCGCTCAACACAACCATACTGATCCAGAACCATAACGATAACTCATCAGGATTAACCAGGAATTGATAAACTACAAATCCTCCCCAAATGGCAACTACCGAAGGAATAATAGGATAGATAATTCCTACAAAACTTAAAGCAAATAAGACGGTCGTTAACCCCCACCATAAAATATCCAATGAAACTCCACCTTTTCATACTTACTTTTTCATATATCTATTAAATTATATTTCTATTTAGGGACAAACACCATTTATTCTTTTTTTGTATATTCGAATCCCGCACAGGTCATCAACCACCAAAGGATCAAATCTTGATATCACAGGGGTTTGAGCCTTTTTTTGTTTATAAAATTTATAGCCAGTTTTGTTTTATTTACTCAATTGGTGGAGAATAGAGAAGGATTAAAACGTATTACAGGACAACTATTTGTAATAATTAATATTTCAAGAAACTGTGGATAAAAATTAACAATAGGTTTTCAATATACACTGGTACTCTCCATGGCAACATGAGTACAGCTATTCTTTTTAATCCAATCCACTAACTGTATTAGAAAAACAGTTTTTGTTGAAAACGTTTGAATCTCCTTTCCTTCTGGCGTCATAATACATGCAGTAATATTGTCCTTATGGACATCCATACCACATGCTCTTTCAATGACTACTTCCATTGAAAACATCCTTTCTACGGCTCTCAATACAATTGGAGGCTGGTGTAAAAACCAGAATAGGATTAATCTACCATGTGTGCTTCCCGTAAGGGAGCGACAGTCAGTGGTGCACCTTGGTCGTTGGAGTCAGACTAACGGATGGGCTCTAACGCACCATAGTTCATCGACCTTCCTCTCCCAGCCGTAGAATCAGTATTGACCGTTCTGAACCATTTTCATTCTCTGTGGTGAAGCGCTGACTTTTGCGCTTCATGGATGGCTAACGGTGCAGGATAGTTCAACAAGGGGTCCTACCACATCGCCATCAAGCTAAGCCTGCCAAGAATTAATTTGAAAGTGCGTTCTCTTTATTTTGCTACAGTAATACTAAAATTGTGCATGACAAAAAAACCTATTAAATAGGTTTTTTAAAAAGTATTAGGCAACTTTGAGTTTTTGTGACATCGAATAATCATAGACAACACCTAAGATATCAAAGACCGTTTTCTTGTTATAACGATGACATTTCGGTCCGTTTTTCTCCAAAAGGTAAAACAGACGGAGAAAAGTCTTTGATAGTTCTTGTGTGTCCTTTTGTAATCCTTGATAAAACAATAAATAATAGTCTTTTATCATATAGATAGATTTTAGATTTATATTCACTTAACTCCTTCTTTTTCATATCTAAAAGTAACTGACGTATTTTAAACATGGTAGAGGAACAGAGTAAAATGCTAATCAGTTGCCCATACAAGTGACACTCTAAGCGTTCCCTCTTGATCTCTTTGCACTTGTCAATTTGAAAGAAAGATTTCCAGGTCTTAAATAGAATTTCAATCTGCCAACGTAACGAATACAGGTCATGGATATGTTCCGTTGGAACTTCTTCTAAAGAAAGATTTGTAATATATACGTTCATTCCACTTAATCGTTTGCTTCGGTCTTTATAGGTAATACCCTCAGTTAGTCGATGAATAATCACTCGGGCTGGTAGTTTTTGATACAATCCAATGTATGCTTCTGAAATTTCGAGTGTTTGACCAGGTTGTAATTGATTCATAAGCTCTTCCGTGTCTAACTGAATAAAGAGAGTACCTTTCTTCACAGTCCCATTTCGAAAAAACTCTGGTTTATCGGTCTTACGATAGATACGAGAATTTAACTTCAAACGTGAGACATAGTAAGCACCTTCATCATTCATTTTCTGTAAGTCATGTAAGTCGAAATACCCTAAATCCCTTATGTATAAGTCTTTCGGTTGAATGATTTGTAGACTCGTTGAACCGAAGGTTTTGTCATTTTCTCTCCCTTCTCCTACATAAACGTGAAGGAACTTCCCACTCAATAAGTCATATTCAAGTTGGATTTTAACACCTGCGGTATGGCTGCTTCCGCCAGAACCTTGATAATGTGAGGCAAACTTATCTGGAAGTTGAAATGTTGTAGAATCTAGGATCCGAATACGTTTAAAAGTCGTGGAGTATGGGTGAAGTAGTATTTCTTGTGTTGAATGAATTCTTTGAGTGAGAAGATTAGCTAGAACTTGTTGAAGAAACTGTACGGCTGAACCATTAAATCGTTGATTAAGCCCTTCGAGGCTCATGAGGACACCTGTAGATGCCTCGAGATGGCTACACAATTGTGTGAGTGGCGTACTCGCGTCCTGTTGACTAAGCCATACACATAAAGCAATTAATTCTTGTGTTTGATATTTACTTTTACGTTGAACAAAACCAACTTCTTTAGCTAATTGTTGTAGAGAAGACGGAGATAAGTAGTTTTGAAGTACTTGAGAAAAGAGATTCATTTCGTCTGAAACAGAAAAACTCATAGAAAACGCCATCCTTCCTGTATATTTCTACAAAAAGAATAGCGTTTTTTTCGTGATGATGATACAAATTCACCTTAGCTTAATGGCCATGTGAGGACCCCTAAAATAGTAAAATATCGACTAATGTATCATTATGGATGGTATACTATTTTTTAAATATATTTCCAAATTATGAGGAGGTTATTCAATTGAAAAAGGTACGGAATGGAATATGGATGTTTGTTACACTCGTTCTCATGCTATCTTTACTTCCAGAAATGCCTGTTAAGGCGGCAGCCGATCCGATCATTAAGGTTAAATTAAAAGGCTATCTTGGTAATAAATCCGAGATTACCGTCGAACCGGAAGTCACGTACACTACGAATCTAGCAAATGTAAAACTAGAATCGAACAAGAAGTATACGTTGAGGGTCAGTGGTACGGACATTGTTGTTCTGACAGATTCAAAAGTAATAGGCAAAGCTTCTGAGATTGAAGTGCAACCTGAAACAGGGAACGGTCCACTTTCGATTAATGGGCGTACATACTTAGGTAGTTTACGTTTTATTATGGAAGATGGGAAATTCATCCGTCCATATAACTCAATTGGTCTTGAAGATTATTTAAAAGGGGTTGTTCCAGCTGAAATGCCGGCTTTATGGAATCAGGAAGCCTTAAAGGCACAGGCTGTTGCAGCAAGAACCTATGCGATGAGCTACATCAATAGAACGCCCGATGACACAATGAGTTACCAGGTATATGGTGGCTACACTTGGCACGAAAACTCAACAAAAGCTGTTAAAGCAACAGAAGGTCAGGTCATCGGTTATGGTGAAAAACTACATATAGGTTCAGATGCTCTTTTTTCCTCTAGCAATGGAGGGAAAACCGAGTCCAACAATAATGTCTGGGTTGGTACAGAGCTACCATATTTAATGGTCAAAGACGATCCATATGATCCGCAAACTGTGTGGAGTTTTAGTGTAAAAAAGCAACAAATAGACCTTACAAATTTAGATTTGACAAAAGCAGATACATGGTGGGCTAATACCAAGGAAGCTGAACAAACACCAGTAATTTCTAATATAAGAGCTTGGCTACAGAAAAATGGATATACCGGCAAAGACATTAAAATAACGGCTGTCCCTCATCTTTCCCTTCACGCACTAACAAGTGGCGGCAGGGTGAGTAAGGGAAGTATTACGATTGAATTTATGGTGAAAGAAAAGGAGAAAGCGCTACAGCAAAGTGTAATATTAGAAGATGTAACGGCTTCAAAAATTAGAGACATTATCGGTCTGAGCTTCATGAAAAGCTTTTTAGTAGATAAAGTGGATACTGCAAGGGATGTAATTAACGTTTCAGGCAAGGGCTACGGCCATGGTGTCGGACTAAGTCAGTATGGCGCGAAAAAGGCTGGCGAACAGGGACATACGTATCGCGAGATTCTTGCTTTCTATTATGAAGGGACAAGCTTAAAACAAGCTTATGAGCCAGAACCTGAGGAAGTAGAACCAGTAAAGCCGGAACCGGCACCTGTCATTCCAACGCCAATCCCAACACCAGTTCCAGACCCTGCACCTAAAGATGAAACAGCACCAACGATTAAAGATATAAAAACGTATTACGATACTAAAACTAAACAAGTCAAACTAACCTTTGATACAAATGAAAAAGCGAAGGTGACAGTGGAAGTTAAGGATGAAAAAGAGCATGTCGTCGCTACTCTTGTCAAAGGGGACGAAAAACTGTCAGGATCGCAATTAGCCATTTGGGATGCATCAGAAGTAAGTAACGGTTCATACACCTTTGAAGTTAGAGTGATTGATAGTAGTAATAATGCAAGTTCAGCATCTGTTCCATTTTCATTAACAAAGCCTGACACAACGGCTCCAGTTATTAAAAATACAAATACCTCATATGACTCAAAAACGAATAAAGTTTTCCTGAAGTATGAGATCAATGAAAAATCAAAGGTTACCGTTCAAGTAAAAGACGCAAAAGGCAAAATCTTAGCTACCCCAATCAATAATACAGAGAAAAATGCCGGTGTCCAATGGACATCGTGGGATGTATCGAAGGTTTCGAACGGTAAGTACTCATTTGAAATTGCAACAATCGACAGTAATCAAAATAAAAGCTCGGCAACGGTTCCATTTACATTAACAAAACCCGATACAACGGCACCTTCCATTAAAAATATAAAAACCTCATATAATTCAACAACAAATAATGTTGCTTTGAAGTATGAGATTAATGAAAAGGCGAAGGTAACCGTTCAAGTAAAAGATGCAAAAGGCAAAACCGTGGCGACACTGACCAGTAACGCTACAAAAAATGCCGGTGTCCAAAGTGCATTATGGAATGTATCAAAGATATCGGACGGTAAGTATACGTTTACCATTACAGCGATTGATCCAAGCAAGAACAAACGTACAACGACGACTTCCTACACATTAAATAAACCGGCAGCGAAGAATATGACTGGTAAGGTCAATGCTACGAAGTTGAATGTCCGTTCCAAACCAACCACATCAGGGAAAGTTCTTGGCTCTTTGAAGAAAAACCAAATCGTTACCGTAATTAATAAGAGCAGCTCTTGGTACAAAATTCAGTATGGTAATGGAACAGGCTATGTGTACGCAAAATACCTAACGAACGTCCGATAACGAAATCAATCAGTGAAAAGCCCTAATCAAATTTATAGAGCACTGAAAAAGACCATGATTTTTTAAAAGTCATGGTCTTTTTCTATAAATTTCATTTCCGATAGTAAATTCAGTCTGAAACAGCCCCTTATTGGGGTCCCCACAGCATCGCCATTAAGATAAAAAATAAAACACCCCAAAACAAAAAAAGAGCTACTTTTTCTGTAAAATCAATAGAACAAAGAATTTTTTCGTTATGGGGATACATATTTATCTTAGCTTGATGGGCATGGGGTCCTACCAGCAAAACGCGGAAAACAAACGTTAAGGAAAATTTGTCTATAAATCTATACCAAAAACGGTTCTCGAACAACTATTTTGGTTATTTGTTTTTGGTTTTTCTTTTGGTCATAGAAAATTCTCAAAAACAAGGGTTTATGGTAGTGGTACCGTCAGGAAAATATCCTTTGCGTATGTTTTCAGCGAAATGTTGGTGGTACGCCAAGATGAAGAAATCACTGAAGGAATGGTGCAAATTTCTATGTTGAATTGCATAAATTATGAAGTTCTGAATTAAATATATCTCCATTTTTGGAAAAGATTGTTTTCGTCTGAAATGTTATTTTGAGAGAAACTATTAATGATTATATTATTATTTCTATTACTCGCAATTGGTATAAAATTTGCACTTAACCTAAATGTCAGGAATTGCTCTTAAATAATCCTTGATAATTCTCTAATTTAATTATTGAGAGGAGGAATTAATATGAATTCACAACAAAAAAGCTGATGTTTATTTTTCAAGTCTGCTTTTACAGGTCTTATTGATCAGCTTAACCTGCTTTATTCACGATAAACATGAGGAAATGTCCCGATTATCAATCAGTTGGTATGGGACAGCGAGGGGAAAAAGAAGTTTTTCAGTTAGATCTAAGAAAATGGACGTGCACTATGTTTTTGGAACATGAGCGTAAATGACATGGAGTAACATGATGACGCTCTCACTTTTCAAATGTTAGCTTCAAAACTGATCATGCACTATTAAGACAAAATAACAAAAATCTTTTGATGGTGAAAGATTTGTCTAAAAGAATTGTCATCATAAGAGATAAAAAGTGAAGGATGAACTGGTTATTGGAAGCGTTTTCCAAGAACTGAGATAGGACTCTATCTGAATGATAAAATAATTTTTTCTTTCATTTTCTATTCTACTAATCTGATAAATGAAAGATATTTATCTAAAAGGAGATAGTTATATAGTTGATTGAAAAAATCAGTACCAATACTTGTTTTCTTTTTCATACGATACAAATTCTTGGCACATAGTTAGAGCTATAGTGAATGCACATAATTAAATTAGGATGTGAATACTATGAACAGTATCATACGTAATTCCAAACTTACATTTTTGATTACAATTCTTTTGCCTGTGTTGATAGTTTTAAATGCCTGTACAAATCAAACAGACGTAACTGAGGAAAAAGATAAAGAAATAGTTAGTGAGGCGTCTAAGGAAAAGGCGACACTTGTACTTAAAAACGGTATTATACATACCGTGGATGAAGCTAAACCTACAGCTGAAGCGATAGCATCCAAAGATGGTGAAATCATCTTTATTGGAAGTATCAAAGATGTGGAAAAATATGTTGGGGACGACACACAGGTCATTGACCTAAAAGGTAAGATGGTTTCCCCTGGCTTTATGGATGGTCATATTCATCCTCCTGGCCTATGGATCTCTAAGCTATTTGCAGTAGATCTTTCAAAACTAAAAAGTCATAAAGAATATATTCAAGCTGTCGCTAAATTTAGAAAGAACAACCCTGATGCCAAAATCATTACAGGTACAGGATGGCTAAATGGACAGTATGAACAACCAGATGGTACAAACCCAGGCCCAAAGAAAGAGGATTTGGATGTTGTTGTTTCCGATATTCCAGTAATCCTTAATTCTATCGATGGCCATTCTGTATGGGTAAATTCCAAGGCACTTGAGATGGCAGGTATAACCAAAGATACTAAGGATTCAGAGGTTCCAAAAGGTGGCATGATTGAACGTAACCCAGACGGATCTCCCCGAGGAGTATTACGTGAAGGGGCAACGGATCTGCTCGCTGGTGTACGGAGTTTGTTTGAGATTAGTGAGGAGCAGTATAGAGAGGCTTTCTTAGCAATTCAGGAAGAAATGCATAGTTTCGGTATCACTGGTATCATGAACATGTCCGGTAGCGAAATGAGTTTGAAAGTAATGAATCAGTTAGAAAAAGAAGGTAAATTGACTTTGCGAGTTGCGACTGCAATTACCTTCGATCCAGGGACCCAGCCAGATAAAGCTGTAAAAACGATAGTAGATGCTCGTCAAAAGTACAACTCCGATTGGCTGAAAATCAATACCGTAAAACTGTTTGCCGATGGTGTAACCGAAGGTAAGACTGCACTATTCGTTGATCCATATACAAAGAATGCTGGTATGGGACATAACCACCATGGTGAAGCGAATTGGGAGGCTAAAGAATTTAATCATATGGTTTCCGCATTGGACAAAGAAGATATACAGGTGCATTTTCACGCTATCGGTGATGGAGCTGTGAAAATGAGTCTCAATTCCATCGAGAAGGCTATTAAAGCTAACGGTAAACGTGATTCCCGTCATACAATTACTCATATTTCATCTATCCAAGATAGTGACATAACCCGTATGGCCGAAATGGAAGTCATTGCAAGCATGCAACCCTTCTGGTTTTATAAGGATCAATACTATGAGTTGGAAAAGTCAATGATAGGTGAAAAGCGTGCACTGGCAATGTACCCAACCCGAAAGATGTGGGATTCCGGGGTAACTATTGCTAGTAGTAGTGACTATTCTCCAACTCCTGATTACCGTCCACTTAACGCTATAGAAACTGGAGTCACTAGAAATAGTCCATATCCAAAAGAACAGGATTCCGATTTAGTTCGTAATTCTTCTCAGGCTCTCACTGTTGAGGAAATGGTTCATTCTTTTACAAAAAATGTGGCTTACCAGATCTTCCGTAATGACCTAGGTAGTCTTAAGGTTGGCAATAAGGCTGATTTTGTAGTTCTTGAAAAGAATATTACCAAAATTGATCTAAAAGACATCTCTGAAACTCCAGTGGTCTACACTATTGTTGACGGAAAGATTGTTTACAAAGGAAAATAAAAACCAATCTTAAAATATATTGATTGTATATTTCCCAAAACTCGTCGAAACATTTAATGAGACATTTAAGCATCAGAATACACCTGAAAATATGAATGCCTATTTGGAAAGGGCATTTAACTTAAAACAATTAGAAAAAGATTTACGCACCTTTTAGTAAATAAGTTCAGCCAGATATTTTTGGTTTTGTTATTGATGTGAAGTTGTGAAACCTTTCACTTAAACTAACGGGTGCGTTCGTATTATAAGGTTAGCCAGTTTTTACTGGTTGACCTTTTTTTAATAGAATCTATTATATCAGTAGCCAGGGTAGGACGTACGGGTGCGTGGGACTTGATCCCGTGAACTAAACTGTCCGGCCCCCTACTTGTAGAAACATGTTTGAGGCTGGTTGGGACGCAGATCTCGAATAACAAGCGAAGCTATGTCACTACATGGAGGACTAGGGGTACTGGTTAGTAAGTAGAGGAGGAAAAAACAATGAATCCAGTTGTTGGTCTGAATGTGGCAAAAGGAGAGAGCCAAGTTCAGGCATTTTTAGATCAATCTAAACCGTATGGGAAGAGCTTTTCAATGAAGCATATCAAAGAGGAGTTAGATCATTTTTTAGAATTTCTAAAAGAAATTGAAGAGGTGACAGGGCAAATGCCTATGGTCATTTTAGAATCTACAGGGCATGACCATTCTCCTGTTATTCAATACCTGGAGGAACAAGGGATTCCATATATCTTACTAAATCCGATTATTTCTAATCAGGCAATGAAGTCCAGCTTACGGAAGGTGAAAACGGACGCTATCGATGCGTACCAGTTGTGTGTGCTGTATTACAAAGAGGATTTAGAACCACATAAAATTAGAGGAATTCAGCTATTAGACCTTCGGAATTTGTCCAGATTAACAGGAAATCGTAACGAATATGTATGTGGAAGCTAAACTTCAGTTTCACACCATTTTAGATCAAGTGTTTCCTGAATACCGGAAGGTTTTTGGTGATCTATATTCAAGGGTTTCTTTATTGATATTAAAGGAATATCCCACTTCAGAGGCGGTATTAACAGCCGGGGAAAGTAAACTAGCAGAGAGTGTTATAGAGTTCTGTCCTAGCCGATCGGGTCAATGGGCATGGGAAAAAGCAAAAAAAATAATGGACTCCGCGTCTCGAAATCCATTTCAAATAAACGTGTATCAAAGTCACGTAATCAATCTTTGTATGTATATTGAGTTGCTTTTTCATTACCAGGGACACCTCTCTGAGTTGGAAGATCGTATAGTGACCCTGGCAAATGAACTGGAAGAATATAAGATCATCCAATCGATTCTCGGTATAGGAGAAAAAATCGCAGCCACGATTATCTCTGAAATTGGTGAAATCGATCGGTTTAATCACCCGAAAAAACTAGTTGCCTTTGCTGGAGTAGATCCAAGTGTTCACTCATCAGGTAAGTTTACGGCAACCATTAATCGTATTACGAAAAGAGGTTCGAGCAGACTACGTCATTCTCTGTATCTTGCCGTACTATGTGGCTGTTCAAGGAACAAAAAGCTTAAAGTCTTCTATGATAAGAAAAAATCAGAAGGAAAACCTGCCAAAGTGTCAATCGTTGCATACGCTCTTCTATTAAAGAGAAAAGAAATGTACCTAGATTTAGCCTGATTAACGGTTTTGTGAAACAGAGAAACATCCTTCCAAAAGGGGGTTGGAGGGTTATTTGTCATGGCCAAAAATAGTATATCATAAGGGAAATGAAAATTTTAGAGAAAGATATTGACATCCTATTAGCTGGTTAGCTGAAGATCGGAGCTGTCTTTAAGACAGCTTCTTATGGAACTATCGGGGCAGGTTAGTTTAGGATAAACCAAGCAAACATAATTAAAAAGAAAAAGCTAAAGACCAGTATAGGCTTTAGCTTTTTCTTAATTCTTTATATTTTTTCCCCCACTCGCCCATACTATCTAGTATAGGAATAAAACTTTTCCCTAAAGATGTTAGCGAATATTCTACCTTTGGAGGAACTTCTTTATATACTTCTCGGTGAACCATTTGGTCTTCTTCTAATTCTCTCAACTGACGTGTTAGTATTCCTTTTGAAATGTCAGGTAATAACCTTTGAAGTTCATTAAATCTTCTTGTCTGTCTGCTTAAATGCCATAAGATGATGATTTTCCATTTTCCTGCAATTATGTCTTGAGTTTCTGTAACTGGACAGACCTCTATTTGGTCTTCAGGAGGTTCACCGAACCTACTTCGTGCCATAATGAATACCTCTCTTTCTTATAGGTACTATTTTTGTGACTATGTTATAAAAAAGTGACTACTTTTAAAAAGACATCTAATACTATAATATTAGATTAAGGTTAGTAATCCAATAAAAAGATATTAAAGACCTGGAGGTTATTTTAAATGAAACATCTTGTTGTTTATGCACATCCATACGCTGACAGCTTAAATCACTCTATTATGGAAACAACAGTCAATGCATTAAAGAAAAATGGTCACGAAGTTATTGTCCGTGATTTATATGCACTTGATTTTCAACCTGTACTGAAACCAGAAGATACAGCAGCTATGAAAGCAGGAAAAACTCCTGATGATATTAAAACGGAACAAGAATTTATTGCTGAAGCAGACGTAATAACCTTTATTTACCCAATTTGGTGGACAGGTCTTCCAGCTATTCTTAAAGGATATGTAGACCGAGTATTTGCATTTGGGTTTGCTTATTCTGCTGGACCAGAAGGTGTAATCAAGTTATTAGAAGGTAAAAAAGGTTTTATCATCAATACACATGGTACTCCTAATGAGGTTTACGATGAAATCGGTATGACAGCAGGTTTGAAAGTCACTTCCGACATTGGAATATGGGATTTTACTGGAATTGAACCTATGGGCCATTTGCTATTCGGAAGTATTGGATACCTTGATGAAGAAGCATATAAAGGTATGTTAAAGAAAGTTGAAGATACAATTAATTCCGATTTCTCATAAACACATACAAAAATAATAAAAGACTACTCATATGAACTGCACCCCAATTGTTAGACACCATCTAACAATTGGAGGTGCTTTTTTTATGACAAAATATTCATTAGAGTTGAAATTAAAAGCTGTCCTTGTTTATTTAGAAGGAAAGGACTCATTTAGAACTGTAGCCAATCAATTTAATATCAGTTTGACTCCTTTAAAGCAATGGGTGGCGCATTATAAAGAACATGGGATAGATGGGCTAATGTCTACCTATACAAATTATGATATTAGCTTTAAGATGGATGTACTAAACTATATGAACGATTTTGGAGTGTCTAGTACCCATGCAGCTGCTGTGTATAACATTGCTTCTCCTTCTACCATTACTAATTGGCTAAAGCAATTGGAGGAGTACGGAGTTGACGCTCTTGAAACGAAGAAAAAGGGGCGTCCATCCATGAAAAAAGAAACGAAGAAAAAACCAGTAGAAGGGTCATTAGAGGCATTACAGGCTGAAAATGAAAGATTACGTGCAGAGAATGCATATTTAAAAAAGTTGAGAGCCTTAGTTCAAGAAAGCGAAGCGTCCGAACGCAAAAAGCAAAAGTAGTACATGAACTAAGGGGAGATTTTAATTTAAAGCTACTTCTGTCCGTCGCAAATCTCGCAAGGAGTACCTTTTTTTTTTGGATAAACGCCTTCGGGCGTTAGGATAAATACGAAGAAATAAAGCCAGTTATCCAGGAGATATTTCAGACGAATAAAGGGAGATATGGGTATCGACGCATTACATTGGAATTACGTAATAGAGGGATTTCATTGAACCATAAAACGGTCCTTCGATTGATGAAGGAGTTGGGACTAAAGTGTCTGGTCCGTATGAAGAAATACCGTTCATACAAAGGCAAGATTGGAAAGGTTGCGCCTAATATCCTCAATCGTAATTTTAAGGCAACAAAGCCAAATCAAAAATGGGTTACGGACGTAACTGAATTTCATTTACACGGTGAGAAGTTGTATTTATCGCCCATTCTAGACTTATTTAATAGAGAGATCATTGCTTACAATATCGAATCACGTCCTGTTTATCCCTTAGTCTCCAAGATGCTAGACCAAGCCTTTATGCGATTGGAATTGAAAGATTCCCCCGTTCTCCATTCAGATCAGGGCTGGCATTACCAGATGAAACAATACTCACATGATTTGAAAAGACATAATATTATACAAAGCATGTCCCGTAAAGGAAATTGTTTAGACAATGCCGTCATAGAAAACTTCTTTGGCTTACTGAAATCGGAATTACTTTATTTACAGAAGTTCGACAGCATGGAGCATTTCAAAAAAGAACTGGAAGACTATATCCATTATTACAATCACCGACGAATCAAAGTAAAACTAAAACATACTAAGGTTAGTAGTGCGGACCAAGGCATTGGTCCACACTACTATTTTTTATATAGTAGAAATGAAGAA
>NZ_JBYSYV010000026.1:0-81623 GCF_058783805.1 Peribacillus sp. FW305-BF15
AATTGTTTTTTACCGATTGAAAACAGAATTCGAATAAGCTTGTTACACAAGGCTATCAGAGATTGCATTTTCTTTAAAGGATTGTGAGAACGTGTTGTGTAATATATATGAAGAGCTTTAAAAGCCTTGTTCTTTGCCACCAGTACCATGGCTGCCCGGAATAAGAGAGCCCTCAATTTCTTTCGTCCCCTTTTGGTAATCTTGGTCTGACCTTTGTGCTTTCCGGATGTGTTTTCTTTTAAACTTAAACCTGCTAATTTCACGATTTGGCGACGATGTTGATAGTCTCTGAGGTCGCCGCCTCTGCGAAAAACCCTGCTACAGTATCTCGACCGATTCCTGACACCTCTAACATCTGTGTGACACCTGAGATATGGTCTAATAACTGATCATTAGTAAACTCCTTCATCTAAAAATATTTATTGACTTCCATTAATAAAGAACGTATAGTTTCTATAGATATAATTGATAATGATTTTCATTACCGTTTATATAGATTATTTTTACATAACAAGATACTTTTCATTCCATAGGGGGCCATTATGAAAAGCAAGTTAGTTACGACTTTTTTAATTTTACTCACAGCTTTTTTCATTTTACCAATAAATAGTTTTGCAGCTACTGCATCCGATGATATGAAAAAGGCTAATGAGATAATTGTAGACACTATCCAATCTGTGGATAAGGGCGACACAAAGGAAGCTTTTAAGCAATACAAAACCTTTACATCTACTTGGATTTCAATTGAAGATGGAGTGAAAAACCATTCTCAGCAAGCCTATCATGATATTGAAGATAACATGGGTCAAGCTCAGTTCGCTATTGCTCAGCAGCCTGTGGATAATGAGAAATTAAAAAATGCACTTATTAGATTAAAAGAGACCAACCAAAAGTTTATAGAGGGTAAGTATTCTTCTTCATCTAAAAATGGTAATAATTCAGGTACCACTGGAAATGTAGGAGAACTTGTGACACTGCTAAATCAGTCTCTTTCGAAAATTAATGATAATGATATCGAAGGCGCAAGAGGGGACATTGAGAAATTCCGAAAATCATGGTTGAATGTCGAGGGAATTGTCCTTACTCAGTCCTCAAAGATATATGGTAATGCAGAAAGGGATATGGTTGTTAGCTACGCCATGCTATCCTCCAATCATCCAGATGTGCCAGGTGCAAAAAAAACGATTGAAGGTATGCGTGATTACCTCTCTCCACTGGTAGCAAAGACAAGTTATACGATGCTGGATGCAACGACCATTCTTCTTCGCGAAGGATTGGAAGGATTGCTAGTAGTGATGGCTTTGCTTGGATTTTTGAGAAAAGCTGGCCATGAAGCGAAAAGTAAATGGATCTGGTACGGAGTAGGAGCCGGACTTGGAGTAAGCCTTGTACTTGGAGTAATTGTAAACCTAATATTTTCTGCTGGTACATTCGGCAGTAATAATTTTATGATATCCGGCTGGACAGGGATATTTGCAGCAGTGATGCTTCTATATATGAGTTATTGGCTTCACAGTAAATCAAGTCTTGCTGAATGGCAACGATATATTCGGACACAAAGTACAAAAGCACTGGATACCGGTAGCTTGTTCTCCCTAGCCATTCTTTCGTTCCTGGCTGTTTTCCGTGAAGGAACAGAGACTGTCCTATTCTTTATCGGTATGGCTGCTTCCATTAAGTTAGCATCGCTTTTACTAGGGATTGCCATTGGACTGCTCATCCTTGTAATTGTTTCATACCTCATACTCAAGGTAGGTTTGAAAATTCCAATGCGTCCATTCTTTCTCGTATCAAGCATTTTGATGTTCTACCTATGCATTAAGTTTGCTGGCATGGGGATTCATGGGTTGCAGCTTGCCGGGTTATTACCCGCAACTCAGGCACCCATCCCTAGCATTGACTTTTTCGGTGTATATTCAACATGGGAAAGTATTATTCCTCAGGTGATCTTACTTATAATTGCTGTTATTGCAGCACTTTTAAATAAAAGAAAAGATAGTAAAATAAAAGTACATACTGGAGGTAACAAAATTGAAATCTCGTAAATTACTAGTTCCTATCCTCGTAGTAGCTGCATTAAGTTTAACTGCTTGCGGGACCAATAACGAAAAGAAAGCTGATGAAACCAAGAAAACCGAACAGTCCTCTCCAAAATCTGTTTCCATTAGTAATGGCGCGAAGGATATGAAACAAACGATTGCTGACCTAAATACACAGCTAAAAGCCAAGGATGCTAAAAAAGTAAAAGAAAGTGGAACGATGCTTGAGGAATCTTGGCAAACATTTGAAGACGACGTGAAAGCTAAAAGTCCAGATCTATATGGTAAGGTCGAAACTCCCCTTCACACAATAGAAGCTGGTGCAACATCTTCCCCGCTTGATGTGCCAACAATTACAAAAGCGGCAAAAGAGTTAGATGGTGTTTTATCTGACGTTCAAAATATAAAATAACAGGAAATCATTTTATATTAGTTAAACCATAGAACAAAAAGGGATAGAAGCCTATAGGCTCTATTCTTTTTTGTAGGTGGAAATCATAGTTATTGACTGTAAATAATCAGTATTATGTTAACTAATCCTCCCTAATTGACGAACCATATACTAATCCAGAAGAAATTTCAAATCCAAATAATATAAAGATTTGAGAACATATCGATATTCGTTTTATGATATCCACACAAAAAAAGTAGTCAATATACATCTGCTACTTTTTTTGTGTTTCTTATTTTACAATGAAGCTTTTAAGATAGATAAGATATCTGCTTTATTTAACTTTTTAAAGTTGCCAAATACTCCATGCTCCATATCACGAGCAGCTATTTCTGCAATTTCGTCTAGTCTCTCTTCTCCGATATCATAATTAGATAAGCGAGACGGTGCACCAAGGCTTGACCAGAAAGTACGCAGCTTATATTCTTCATCATCTATAATTTTCTTTTTTTCTTCAAAATCTATATTTAGCCCACTAAATATCTTTCTCCAAAATATAACAGAAATATTCTTGGCTAATTCAACAACAAAGTAGCAACCCTTTTTTTGTTTAAACAATTCCTTTAATAATGCAATTGCAATACCCTTTCTTCTATACTTTTTCAAAATAAAAATATCATTAATACTGTAATCATAGTCCTTATATAAAAACCGCCTTTCTAAAGTAATAAAAACCCTACGATTATTTTATCTTTTTTCAAAAAATATGGTGTTAACCCTTCCGTCTTCCAAATTAATTCAAATGAATAAAATTCAAATGAACCATCTGATGATATGTTTAAACCCATGGTATACTCAGAAAGGTCATGTAAATAAAGGGAATATAAATTCTTAAGAATATGCTTTTCATCTGTGGAAATGTGATTTAATGAAACAGTAAGAGGGATTGGGATACACCAATAGAAAAATTGCCCATAAGTCTACTCATAAAATTTAAAAAGGATAAAATATAGAATAAAGAAATAATATAAGCGACTTTATCATTCTGATTGGATTGATAAAGCCGCTTGTTGTTGTTTTATTATAAAGTTTTTTGTGAAGAAAAAACGTGAGAATTACCTTCTAGAAACTTAAAGATTTTGTACTAGATCCTATTTGAATAATATTCACAATTTTAATCTATGAAGTATCTCTACACCCACTTCTGTAATCTCTGTTCCCTGTTTTTTAATTCCAACTTTAATGCATTTAGCTTTATTTAATATTGATAATCGATGTCGCAATTGTGAATCAGACAAAAAATAAGGGAGCATTTCTTGCATAACTCCTCTCCCTACACTTATTTCTCTCTTTTTACAAATCCATAGTGCTTGTAGTATGGATTTAAAATCTTCTATGAAATTTCCTGTTTTTAAAAAGAGAAGTGTCTCATCAATCTCTGATAATGAATTATCCGATGAATTAACAGTTTCTTGTGATAATAAAATATGTTCTGGTATATGATTCTCAGTGACCATATTTCCTTCAACAATGACCATTAAATAATGGATGAAATTTTCAAGTTCTCGTATATTACCTGGCCAATTATAGTTCATTAATAGATTTTTTACACTTGAGTCAAACATTAGATTTTTCTTTAATAATTTTAAAAAGAAATCTATTAGTATAAATAAATCTTGTTTTCTTTCTCTAAGTGAAGGGAGTTGTAACGGTAAAACATTTAGACGATAATATAAATCTTGACGAAACGTACCATCTTGAATCATTTGATGTACGTTTTGATTGGTGGCTGCAATAACTCGTACATTTATTGGTATGACCTTATGGCCACCTACACGCATAACTTGGCGTTCCTGAAGAACTCGTAAAAGGGAAGACTGAATACTTAGTGAAGCATCTCCAATTTCATCCATGAAAATAGTGCCATTATGTGCTAATTCAAATAAACCCATTTTCCCTTCTTTCTTAGCGCCTGTAAACGCTCCACCTTCATAACCAAATAATTCACTTTCTATTAATGTTTCAGTTAACCCTGCAAAGTTTACTGCTACAAATGGACCGTCTTTCCTTTCAGAATTATTATGTATGGCCTGTGCAAATACCTCTTTCCCCGTCCCGTTTTCTCCAGTAATTAATACTGTATAATCACTTTGAGCCAACCGGATTGCTTTTTGTTTTGCAGATACAAGTAAATGGCTATTTCCAATAATATTATCAAATGAATATTTTGTAGTTAAACCTAACTCAGCGCTTTTTCGTCTAATTTCTTGCTCCATTCTTTGAACTCTTGTAACATCTTGAAACGTGATCACAAGGCCTGTTAGTTTTTTATCAAAGGTTAAGGGAACTTTCGTTACTAACAATGAACGATTATTTATTTGAAATAAGTTATCAAGTTGTTCCTTTTGATCAACAAAAGTCTCATTAATCTGAAAATCAGGTATAACCTCATTGTAATGCTTTCCAATACAGTTAGAAGGGAGTTGTAGAATTTGATGAGCATCTTCATTAATTAATGTAATGATTCCTTTTTCATCTAGCCCTATAATCCCTTCATGTACTGCATTTAAAACAGATTCTAATTTCTGTATTAGTTGTTTCTCATTTTGAATAGATAATGATAAATTCCTTCCCATCTTCACAAAATCTCTAAAAAATTCTGCTGTATAAAAATGGGCCTTTTCTAAAGAAAGGTTCAAAAGACGAGCAATATCGAGCATAGTGGTTAAATCAATTGGTCGATTTTCTAAATTAATGATTTTTTTAATATGTTTAGGTACAAGTTCATCTTGTCCAAGCGTAATAGCAAAATCAATATTTTCTGCCTGTTTGACATTTGCTATCCCAGGAACATAAGGAATTAAATTTAAATGCCCAAATCCGAACGAGTGCAGAAGATCAATAGAATCTCTAACATTATTTATATAGTTAGTAACTAATAAAATATTTGTTTTTGGTGCCAAATCTAAAAGTTGCTCTAACTTTGCAATTCGAATAGAACGTCTAGCAACCATAACAGGAATACTTGAATTCAATGCTTTAATAGAGTCTTCAAGCACTGGACTAGATAATAAAATTAAATCAGCGTTATGAATGATTTTCTCAGTTAATTGTAGGGATTCATAGCATGTCTCAATATAGATTTTTGAACCAAAAAACATTCTTAGATTTTCTTCAAATGTTTTGCATACTTTTTTGCTGATAGTCACAAGAAGTATAGTGGGCTTTTTCATCTTCTTCTCCTTACCACACGGTTGCTTTTTGTTCTTATTCTATCAGATTTTAAAAAAACTTAGAAAGGTCCCCATTTTATTAATACACCAATTGTTAAAAAGATAGCTGCTAAGATGGCCCATATAATAGTTAACGGAATCATAAATTTAAGCCATTTTCCATATGAAATACCACTAGTAGCCAGTATTGCCATTAGTACACCTGATGTTGGATTAATACAGTTTACTACTCCCTCCCCAAATAAAACGGATTGTACCGCTACCTGGCGAGTAATATGTAGCAAATCAGCAAGTGGTACCAATATTGGCATTAACATAGTCGATTCTCCTGAGCCAGACGAAATTAAAAAATGAATAGCTGCACTACCTACAAACATGCCTAGTGTTCCTGCAATTGGAGAAAGTGGAGCTAAAAGGGTAGAAAGACCATGCACAATCGTATCTAAAAGTTGTCCCTGTTCAAGCAGAATTATCACAGCTCGAGCCATTCCTACAATTAACGCCCCATATACAAGTTTCTGGCAGCCATCCATAAATGTTTTGGCAATATCATTAACATTCATACGGGAAATAAGTCCAGCACCTATAGCCATAAAAATAAATAAACCTGCCATTTCGTTTTCAGTCCATTTAAAAATGAGAGTACAGATAATAAATGCTAGTAAAGACCCACCGGAAAACAATAAAACAATCTTATGTTGTAATGTTAGTTTCTGTATTTTTATTTTGTTCTCATTTGCGCCTAATGAATTTGGAAACCGCTCTAAACCTAGTATACTTTGACTAGCATCTTTCTGGATTTTACGTGCATACCAATATATATAAGAAATAGTACATAGTAAAAAAGTGAAATAAATGACAATGCGAAAGCTCATTCCAGATAATAGTGGCAGTTCAGCAATTCGCTGCGATAACCCTAATGTTTGTGGGCTTATCAGGGATACATTCCACCCTGCGTAAGTACCTAGATATATAAGAGATACCCCAAAAATGGCATCTAATTTTAATTTACGAGCAATCATTACTCCTATAGGGATAAATGCAATAACAGAGTTAACAATGATACCTGTGGTACCAAGTATAGAAAACATTAAACAAATAGGAATAATAAGTAGAAGAACTCTCCCCTTACATAAATTTATAACACTTCGAATAAACGTATCGATAGCCCCCGTCTTATCAATAACAGCTAATGCACCACCAGTAAATAAAATAAGAAAGATTAAAGGAGCTCCAGCAACCATTCCGCTTTGAATTGCAGTAAAAATTTCAAGGAAATTAACCGGAGTAGATTCCACTAAATGATAACTTCCAGGAACAGTCATCGTAATGTCACCGTTTTTTACTCGATCAAACACCCCTGATGGAACAAGATAGGTAGCTATAGTGCAGATTATTAAAATATAGAACAAAAGGACATAAGCATCAGGTTTAAATAACTTTCTTCTAATAGGTTTATGAATCGTTTTTTGAGCTGTAGATTGCATAATATAATTCCCCCTCAAAATTAATATGTATTGGATTAAGAAACTCTCGCTATCCCTCCCTCACTTATATTGTGATTATTCAGAAATTTTATCCCTGAATACAACTAACACCATATACCTAAACACAATGCAAAAATCGTGCCAGTTTTTAAGATTAATAAATTATCCCTTTAAAGTATTTTACATTAAAAAATTAGTTTTTATAGGTCTATTTATAGGATATAAACCAACCATAAAACATCCTATAAAAAAATTAGTAGGTTAAAGATAGTCGATTTAATTAAAAAACAAAGTTGGCAAGGTTCTTGCAATAGTATTAATTAAAGTATATAAACATACAGAATTGGTTTACAGTTCAGAGGAGGAATTATTTTGAGTAAGTTACTAATCGAAAAAAACGTTTCTAGCTATCTGCAAGACCATGAACAAGCCATGTTAGATGATTTAATTGAATTCGTAAAAAAAGAATCACCTTCTTACAATAAAGAATTAGTAGATGAGTGCGGTACATATTTAAGCCAGCTATTTCAAAGACGCTTAGACGTAGGGTACGAATTAATAGAAGAAACAAAAGTGGGGAATCATCTGAAATTTACAATTGGAGAAGGAGAACAACAAATTTTGATCATTGGGCATTTTGATACAGTTTGGAAGGAAGGTAGACTTAAGCTTAGAAGAGAAGGAAATAAACTGTATGGTCCTGGTATTTTAGATATGAAAGGCGGCATTATCCAGTCTCTATGGGCAATTAAAGCTATCCAGGAACTCGAACTTCCATTAAATAAAAAGATCGTTTTCCTTTGCAATTCAGATGAAGAAATTGGTTCAATTGCTTCTAAAGAATACATTGAAGAAGAAGCAAAAAAAAGTGATGCTGTATTAGTGGCTGAGCCTGCTGTGGCTGGGTCGGGTGCTTTAAAAACAGCTCGCAAAGGCACAGGGATTTTCAAGTTAAAAGTATGGGGACGCGCTGCCCATGCCGGTAACCATCACGAAGAAGGCATTAATGCTATTGAAGAACTAGCTCGGCAAGTTATTGTTTTACAAGAGCTAACCAATTATAAAAAAGGAACAACTGTAAATGTAGGAACTTTTACTGGAGGAAGTGGAACAAACGTGGTTCCAGAATACGCAGAAGCTCGCGTTGATTTACGTGTTTCAACAGAAAAAGAAGCAAAACTTGTGACGAATATTATTTTAAATTTAAAACCGATTTTAAAAGGAATTAAATTGGAAGTAACCGGTGGTATGAATAGACCTCCAATGGTGAAAACCGAACAAACGAAAGAACTGTTTGGATGTGCTCAATCCATTGCATCCGAACTTGGCATGAAATTAGAAGAAGCATCTGTTGGAGGGGGAAGTGATGGGAATTTCACAGCAGCTATTGGTATTCCTACTCTCGACGGTTTAGGTGCGTGTGGAAAAGGAATTCACGCAGAATATGAACATATTCAAATTGAAACACTCGCTGAACGAGCATCTTTATTTGCCAATTTGTTATTGAGACTGTAATGCATGCAAACAAGATTGAATAACATCAAAATTCACCCTACATAAAGAAATTTTATAACGTTAATACGAACAATTAAACAGTTAAAAGATTGGACCGCCCCCAAACTGGGTGACGGTTCTCTTTAATATAAAAATAAAAAGAAGCCACCTATATATATAAATAATGTTGGGGATTTGACTTCTATAAATGTTATACAATATAAGTGAGCACAACTCAAGGGAAATTCAAAAAGCAGCTTTCTTTGTCTGATCTTACATTTATAGGGTTTGGGGCCATATTTGGTTCAGGATGGCTTTTTTCGGCTAGTCATGTCAGTGCACTTGCAGGACCATCAGGTATACTTTCATGGATTATTGGTGGATTTGCAATTCTTTTATTAGGCTTAGTTTATTGTGAGCTTGGTGCGGCAATCCCACGTGCAGGGGGAGTCGTACGATATCCAGTATATTCCCATGGACCACTTTTAGGATATCTTATTGGATTTATTACTTTGATTGCTTATTCAAGCCTTATTGCCATTGAAGTAGAAGCAGCACGACAATATGCGGCAGCTTGGTGGCCTAGTTTAACTCAAGCAGGTTCAAGCTTACCGACAATGACTGGGTGGTTAGTTCAATTCGGATTATTATGTGTTTTTTTCCTCCTTAATTATTGGAGTGTCAAAACGTTTGCGAAGACAAATACAATTGTTACGATTTTTAAATTTTTTGTTCCTGCTCTTACCATCATAGTTTTATTAACACAAATGAAATCCGGAAATTTTTCAAATCAAGGATTTGCACCGTCAGGTTTTTTTGGAATTGAGTCGGCTATCTCAACTGGGGGAGTAATTTTTGCTTATTTAGGCTTGACACCTATTGTTTCTGTAGCAAGTGAAGCAAAAAATCCGCAACGGACGATACCAATCGCATTGATTTTATCCGTTGTCCTATCTACGATCGTATACGTGCTATTACAAATCGCTTTTCTCGGAAGTATTCCGACAGATATGTTAGCAAATGGATGGTCAGGGGTTGGTAAAGATTTTAGCCTACCATTCAAAGATATTGCTGCCGTTCTTGGACTAGGTTGGCTTGTCTTTTTTATCGTTTCGGATGCCATTATTTCTCCTAGTGGGACAGGTAACATTTATATGTCTACAACCCCTCGTATTGTATATGGCTGGGCACGTAGTGGAACATTGTTTAAAGTTTTTGGAAAAGTTGACAAAAAGTCAGGTATTCCTCGTCCTGCCGTTTGGTTATCATTTATCTTGTCAGTTTTCTGGACGTTGCCATTTCCATCATGGGAATCCTTAATCAGTGTTGTTTCAGCCGCTCTTGTGTTGAGTTATGCAATTGCTCCAATTGCAGCTGCAACTTTTCGGCGTAACGCACCTGATTTACCGCGTCCATTTTACTTGAAAGGAATGGCCATTCTCGGGCCACTTTCATTTATTATTGCGTCCTTTATTGTATACTGGTCTGGTTGGAAAACTATTTCTTGGCTGCTTGGTTCGCAAATCGTCATGTTTGTCATCTATCTATTTTTTAAGAAATGGGTACCTACTGAAAAAGTAAGTTTTGCACAACAAATAAAGTCATCTTTATGGCTGGTATTTTATTATGCATCCATGATTGTTATTTCGTATTTCGGATTATTTGGAGGTACTGAAGCTGTAAAACACCCTTGGGATCTTATCATTGTTGGCTGCGCTTCCCTAATCACGTATTATTGGGCTAGCCACACTGGTTTGCCGAAGGCGATATTTGATGATGATGACGTTGATACGTATGAGCCTATCCAAGCCAAACCCAATGTCGGGTAATATGCTCATTGAAAAATTAGGCATAAAACCAAGAGGTAAAAAGATACTTGGGTCCTCGTGACAATGAGAGACTTCCCTACAATGGGGAGTCTCTTTTTTTGAGCTATTTTTTCTAAACGAACATAAAGTGATAGAGGATGCTAAGCGAATTACAGAATTAAAAGGAACCACAAATACTGCATTTGAAGTTAACGAAGTTGAAATAGTAATCTCGAGAAGGTATAAATGATCTTGTCGTCTCGCTCCGCAAAGGCTGCTCTCCGGAAGGCTTGACACCACCATCAAAATGAAACTGAAAAAAGTCATCTACCTCTTCTTGAATTTTTAACCATGGCTGATAATCTATACCTGTTCTTGCACCACGACCTTGGCCGATTCTGTTATTAAAATATTGTTTATACCCAGCTTTCTTGTTTACATTACGCATAGCAATATCAATATCTCCAATTCGAATACCCGATTTTACTGTATTCACTCCTGCTCTAGTTGATTGAAGGACAGTTTCATAAGTTCCCCTCTGCTTAGCTGTTTCCTCTCCTACCACGAAAGCCCGTGTAATATCCGAACAGTATCTATCAATAATAACACCCATATCAATGTATCCAAATCTACGAATATCCATTTTCCTACACCAACTTCTGCATTCTTTCCATTATCAAAAACGTTCGTAAAAATTGTTGAAAAATAATGAACGTTCGTAAATATATTAAAACTTTAACGAACGTTAAAAATAGGCGATTTCATAAAAAAAACCCCATTCGTAAAAGTGTACTTTAACGAACGGGTTCTTTTTGTTGATGTAAAAAAGGACAAGGGAGGGAGAACAAGTCGACCATTTAAATAGTGCAATAAAATGCCCACCTCTACCATTTTTTGATTTGGTTTCGATTTTTAGTTGTCAATAAACATCATAATGATGAAACAGCCTTTCAAAAAGTTAAGGTTAAATCCTCTATGGATCTTCTGTTATTTTACCTATTATATGGATTGTCCTTTTGTTTCACTTATTCCATTATGGCCTGTTGCTTCATTTTTCGACTTGAGTACCACTCCAAAAACTAAAGCAAGTATAGAACCAGCCATTAAGAAATAGCCTAATACGTAAAAACCATTAGATAAATCACTACCTTCTGCTACAGCACCTACAACGATAGGTCCAACAATTCCGCCAATATTTCCGCACATATTGATTAACCCGTTTGCTGTACCTGCTTGGTTGTCTGGAAAGAAGGACATTGCCCATGCCCACCATGGACCAAAAGCTGAATAAATTCCTATTCCTGCTATTATGAGGAGAACCATGTTAAACATAAGCCCTCCTGATATGAAATGCTCAGCAGCGAGTGCTATACCACCTATCATTAGCGGGATTGAAACAAATAAAACTCGATTTTTTCCTACACGGTCTGACCACACTGAATTAATATACATAAAAACCGCAGCTAAAACAAATGGGATAGCCGTCATCCAACCAACGGCACCAATGCCACTGTTGCTTAATTGTTTTATTAGACTTGGCATCCATAAACCAAAACTGTATACACCGGTAATCCATAAGAAATATATAAAGGAAAATACCCAAACACGATAATTTTTTAATACATCTAAAAAGGATCCTTTTTCTTTTATCACTGTTGAACGGTTTTCCACAAGATAATCCCGTTCTACTTTGGAGAGTCGCTTATCCTTCTCAGGGGAATCTGCCGCAAGCCATGCGAACAAGATGGCTAAAATTAGAGGTGGAGCTCCTTGTAAAATAAACATGGTATGGTAGTCCCATTGCGTGATCATCCAACCAGCTAGTGGAGCCATAATAATGGAAGAGATGGGTAGAGCCATCTCAGCAAAGTTTACCGCTTTAGCTCTCTCTTTGTCTAGATACCAATTTACAAAGAAAATAGAGAATGCTGGCCACAATACACCTTCTGCTAATCCCATAACAAATCGAAAGAAAATAAGCATGTCAAAGCTTTTTATCAAACCTGTACAAATCGCTGAAATTCCTAAAACAACTAAAGAAATCACTATTACATTTTTGGCACTATACTTTCCTGCCGCCCATCCTCCTGGTACCTGAGTTATTACATATCCCCAAAAAAATGCAGAAAGCACAACCCCGATAGCTGTCGATGAAACTCCCAGTGATTTCACTATCTGTGGTGCAGCCATCCCTATATTAGACCGATCCATAAAAGCTGCTAAGTATATTAGAAATAGCAATAAACCGATTCTGTACCAACGTGCATTTGGAATTCTCATATTATGACGCTCCTTTAATTCGATTTATTAAACTGGAGCCGAATCGCTAGGTTGGGATACTGCGTCTATTTCCCTTGGAATTCTTTCACTTTATTGATTGGGGGAAGAGGTGATTTAACGGCTGAAATAATAGGCCCTGTCTTTAACGCTTTTTAGCTTGACCTTTTCACCAATATGGACACTGCTCTCAATGAATCTTGCTGTTACTTTTAACCCTTCGTCTAGATGTACCAATATCACAAAATAGGGTGATTGATCTGCAAATTGCTCAGGGGCAGCATGGATTTTTGTATAGGAATAAACATTACCTTTTCCACTTAGCTGTCTATCTTTTATATTTTCCGAAAAACAGACAGGGCAATGATATTTATCCGTACTAAGTATCTGGTCACAATTCGTACAATACTTTGCTTGTAGTTCCAATCATTATGCCCCCTTCCTTCGTAGTATATGGACGGTAGAATAAGCTCCCGTACCTCCCAAATTTTGTGCAAGGCCAATACGCGCATTTTCAACTTGATTGCATGCCTTTCCATTTAGCTGATCAACAATCTGAATAATTTGCGCAATGCCAGTAGCACCTAATGGATGTCCTTTTGAAAGTAACCCTCCGCTAGTATTCACAGGAACAGTACCGCCGTGTCTCGTTAGACCTTTTTCAACGGCTTCCCACCCTTTTCCTTTTTCAAAGAAACCCAGTTCTTCAATCGCAACAATTTCCGTCATAGAGAAACAATCATGTAATTCAACGACATCAATATCCTTTGGCTCAAGACCTGCCGCTTTGTAGGCTATTTTTGCAGATTCATAGGTGGCAGAAATATGAAGAATATTCTTTACTTCCTGCATAAGGGGAGAACCAGATGACTGTCCTGAAGACAAAATTTCAACCCCATTTTCTCCTTTTTGAAGCACTACAGCAGCAGCTCCATCTGATATAGGGGAACAGTCAAATAATCCAAGAGGGTCAGTAATAGGGCGGGCATTCATTATTTCATCAAGAGAAGTTTCTTTCCTGAAATGAGCAATGGGATTCGATATAGCGTATTGTCTATTTTTTAAAGCCACCATTGCCAGATGTTTTTTTTCAGCTCCGTATTCATAAAAGTACCGATTGGCAAGGACTCCAAAAAAGCCTGCAAAGGTAAGGCCCGAAGCCCCTTCATTAGAATCATTATCCATGGCAAGATTAATAGATTTTGTAATTTTTTCTGTATCCATGCCCGTCATCTTTTCAGCTCCTGCAACCAGAACCGTATTGTATTCTCCTGCTTTTACTAGCTGGTAAGCCTGGCGAAAGGCCAATCCTCCCGACGCACAGGCACCTTCCACTTTTACGGATGGAATACTACCTAGCCCAAGTTCATTGGTAAGAACTGAACCTAATATTTCCTGGTTTGCTAACGGCCCTGAAGCAAAATTCCCTACAAATACAGCATCCACTTTTGGACGCCCTGCCTCAATAAGTGCATCTCTGCAAGATTTGATGAGCATGGATTTAATGGATTCATTTTTTTTTCCGAATGTTGTTATTCCACTTCCTATGATAGAAACAGCTGTCATCGTATTCCTCCCTGAGGTTGATAACTTTCTCTCAGAGTTTTTCTGAGGATTTTTCCATAACTATTTTTCGGTAAGGCGTCTACAATATGAACAAAACGTGGTTTCTTATAGCTAGCTAAGTTCTTTTTACAAAGTATTATAATTTCCTCTTTATTTAGATTTATCAATTGTTCATTCAATACTATATGTGCACAGATAGATTCACCCCATTGTTCGTCCGGGATACCGAATACACAAGTTTCTTTTATGGCCGGATGCTGATTTATTACTTCTTCCACTTCACGTGGGTAGACATTCATTCCACCTGTAATAATCACATCTTTTGTACGATCAACAAGGTGTATATATCCTAATTCATCTCGCCAAGCAAGATCACCCGTATAAAACCAGCCATCTTTAAATGACTCATTATTTGCTTTTTCATTATTCCAATAACCTTTCATCACTATAGACCCTTTGCAAGCTACTTCACCGATTTCTCCGTTTGGAACTTCAATACCGTTGGAATCGGAAATTTTAACTTCTACAAAAGGACCAATTGCACCACATGAATCAGGATGGTTCTCCAACTCTTGTTTTGGCATCATGGTTATGACCATTGGTGCTTCAACAAGACCATATGTTTCGGCAAATATCGGCCCTAATAAGCCCAATGCTTTATGAATCTTTTCGACGGAAATGGGGGAACCCGCCATATTAATGGATTTAACATATCGAAGCTTTTCTGGATCAAAATTTTTTCCGTGAATCATTAAGTTTACTAAGGTAGGAACCAGGAAGATGATTGATATTTTCTCTCTTTCTAAATCATCAATGAAATCATCAGGTTCAAATCTATTAAAAATGACTTGTTTTAAACCAAAAAACAATGCGCATTGTGCTAAAAAGTTACTCCCGTGAGTTAATGGGGCGACATGGCCAATAGTATCTCCATGTGAAATTTCACAAATCATATTCAATGATAGGGCACTCGAAATCATGTTGCGGTGAGTAAGCATTGCCCCTTTTGGTTTACCTGTAGTTCCTGAAGTATACATAAGGGCGAACAAATCATCTTGATTTATTTCAATATCAGGAAAATCAGTTAATTTATTACTGATAAATGATTCATATTCTGTATCAATATTTATTTTTTTTATAAATAAATGAACAGAGTTAATTAATGCTTCTTCCCCAATTAAAATCGATGCTTGGGAATTATCTACTATATACTCAAGCTCTTTTGGATGAAGACGATAATTTATAGGTACCTTTACTAAACCTGCTAGCGCGACAGCAATATCAAGTTCAATATGTTCTTTGCGATTACTCATAAGAACAGCAATACGGTCCCCTTTTTGTAATCCTTCCTCTATAAAAGCATGAGCCAGCCGACATGCATTAATTCTAAGTTGACTAAATGTGAGAGTACCTCTAGAATCTTTCACTGCTATTTGATTACTGTACTGAATAAGTGTTTTTTTTGCTAATGCACTTAATGTCTCCAGTTCAATTCCTCCCCCTTAATGATTGGAAAAGTTAATTACTTTAAACCCTAAGTTTGCATCAAACTCACGAACAGCTTCTATGTTGTTACTAGCTGTTATAGAAAATTCTATGGTAATAAGTGTTGGATTTTTTCCTCTAAGAAAGTGTCCAGCACCCATTTCCCCGTCTTCGGTTATTACTAAGCCATGAAAATGCAAATCCAATTCTTTAGATTCATTTTCACAGATGAATCCAGTACCACTTATAAGCTCAACAGGTTTTTTTATATTAATTTCGCTTCCATAGCCTAAAGGCATTCCATTCATTGTTTTGAAAAGTACATATCCCACTTCTTTAAGTGAACCGATACAAGAAACGATGCCAGATTTAATGTTATGCTTTTCGCATTGCATTAATATTCCATTCATAAGGTCAGATCCTGCTGAAAGTGATCCAAATATTGTAAAACTTTCATTAGCTTTATAGGAATGACTTTGGCGAGTCGTGAGTTTACTTCCTTCTGAAAACTTAACCAATGGCAGAACCACCACATACTTTAAGTACTTCCCCTGTTACATAATCAGATCCTGAAGAAGCAAGGTAAACAACTGCATCAGCAATGTCTTCTGGTGTCCCTATTCGTTGAATCGCCTGGTCCAACTTATAATTCATTCCTTTGGTAATGACTGTTTCTATAGGGCCAGGAGCTATACTGTTGCAATTAATTCCAAACTCTCCCACTTCTTTTGCTATCCATTTCGTAAGTGCTATTACACCGCCTTTAGATGCAGCATAAGCCGGACCCGAACGACCACTTTCTTCGCCTTTTTCCCCTTTTTTACCTGAAATCGGTCCCCCCATAATCCCCGAAATAGAACTTATATTAATGATTTTTCCTGATTTCTGCCGTTTCATATGTGGATAAATAGCTGCTTGTGAAAAAAGGAAAGTTCCTCTCAGATTGGTATTGATGTCTCTAAACCACATTTCATCTGTCATGCTTTCTAAATCAAGCCGTGAGCAGGTACCTGCATTGTTCACAATTATATCGATGCTTCCAAAGTGTTCAACCGTTTCATTTACCACTTGTTCCACTTGATCTCTTTCTTTAATATCAATCTTGTAAATAAACACTTTAGTTAAAGGGTCTATCTCTTGAATTTCTTCTTTAGTCTGCTCACAGTTTAGTAGATCAACCAAGACTATATGAGATCCTTCTCTAGCTAATGCTTTTGCAGCAGCTGCACCAATACCTCGAGCTCCGCCAGTAATAATTGATACTTTATTTTCAAGTCTTCTCGCCATGGATATTCCCCCTAAAAATTGAGTAGTAGATTACATGTACATTTTATAGAGCTCTACCGAAATTAAAGCGCTTACATTTGAGCTATTTAACAGTCTTATGAGGACTGGATGTACCTTTTTGTAATATTAGAAATTTTATGGAAGCGAATACATTTAAGTTTACGAGAATTTTGATATATCTTGTATATTCAAACATGTAGCCAGTTACTTCAAAGGTAACATTTCATGGTGTTATCAGGCTTTTAGATGCTTGATACCCCATTTTTGTTGAAATTTCTTGTGAAGCTTTAAGTAATGCAGTCACAATGTCATTGGGATCATTTCTTTCCTTTATTCTCCCAGCAATACCAGCTAAACAAATTGTTCGAATAGTTTTTCCTTCTGCATCTTTTATAGGACAAGCAAATCCCTGAAGACCGATTTCATATTCTTCATTGTCCACGGCATAGCCAAGCCTTTTGATTGTGGAAAGTTCAGCTATTAATTTATCTTTATCAGTAATCGTGTTTTTCGTATAAGGAGTAAAATGTTCACTTTCCATATATTCATGGAGGCGCTCATTTTCAAGGGAAGCCAAAAATACCTTACCAGAGGCAACGGCATGTGCTGGTGCAGTTTTACCTGAATCAAATACAATTCTTACTGTATAGGAACTTTCCATCTTATCTTCATATTGACAACGGTATCCATTAAAGGTTGCCAATAAGGCACTTTCCTGGAACCTCTCTGCAAGCTCAAGTAAGTATGGCTTGCAAATAGCAACAATATTATATTGATTTTGTGCTTTAACACCTAGGTTAATAAAAGATTGTGATAAAGAAAAAGAGTTATCTGAGTGTTTATCTACATATCCAAGGTCTTGGAGAGTGGATAAAAATCGATGAAGAGTACTTTTATTAATATTGAGTTGTTTAGATAATTCGGAAGGTAGTCTTGATTTTAAAGCGAGTGCTTCAACTATTTCGAAAGCCCTCTCTACACTCTTGATATTATAATCCACTATTCTTCATTCGCTTTCTTTAGTTTCACAATGTGAAACCATAGTTTTATTTTACTGATTTCAGAATAATCCAATTACTTGCAAAAGTCAATATTATTGTAAATTAATACTTTTTTTACTATTTATTGAGAAGTAACTTGAAAAGTAAGATCCTAATGATAAATTAAAAATCATATTAATAACTGCTGGCACTGCCGCGATTTCTCCAAATACTTCAAGCGCTAAAATTGCTGCTAGTGCTGAATTACACAACCCCACTTCAAATAAAATTGCAATAGCATTTTCTTTCTTCATTCCTATCATTAGTGCAATCTTATATCCGCTAATCATAGGTAAGAGTACTTGGAAAAATACGGAACAAGCAATAAAAAATAGTAGATTTGTTGGTACAATAACCTGACTGCTTACATTACCTACTACACTTAAAACAATTAAAATTATTGTAAGTGATGAGATGAGCTTTGAATATGGTTGGATTTTGTGAATGTTCCCTCGAGAAAAATGATGAATTAACATACCAGCTATAATGGGAAAAATAACAATAATAAGCATCTTTTCCGCCATTTCAACAAAAGAAACTTGAACACTGCTATCAGCAAACACATGCATTATGGAAGGAGTTAAAACTGGGGAAATAAAAACATCAATAATACCCATGACTACAATTAAAGAAGTGTTGCCTCCAGCTATAAAGGTATATAACGTGGCAGCTGTTCCACTTGGTACACTTCCAGTCAATATCAATCCTGCCGATAAGTCAGGATATTTCCAAAAAAATAGTTTTGCTAAGATTACAGAAACCAGGACAGTTAATGTCCATTTAAGAACGATACCCGTACACAAAACTAAGGTTGATCGTTTCACCTCCTTTAAATCCTTCCAGGACATTGTTAGACCTGTTAAAAATAAAACGAAGCCTAATAAAAAACTGGTGCTCTCATAAAACCAAGAAAAAAATTCAGGTTTTAAAAAAGAAAAGATTGCAGTTACTGTAATATAACCTGGCAAAAACTTTGAAACATGATTATTTAGACTTTGCACTTTACCAGCCCCTCTTTCAAATTATCGCTATCATATTTTAAAAAAAATTTTTTTTCAAGGAATACCATTTCAACTTATTGTATGGATGGTTAAA
This sequence comes from Peribacillus sp. FW305-BF15, assembly GCF_058783805.1. Taxonomy (NCBI): domain Bacteria; kingdom Bacillati; phylum Bacillota; class Bacilli; order Caryophanales; family Bacillaceae; genus Peribacillus; species Peribacillus sp. FW305-BF15. Next base: position 19,203 of record NZ_JBYSYV010000026.1, read on the forward strand.
CTTTCCACTTTTTTGTAATTCGTAAAAGCGTAACTAACCTTAAAGGAAAACAACACAAAATTCTCCTGGTCAAGGAAGGTTAAAACGCAAAAAATCCGCGACATGTATATCGCGAATTGCTTCCAGGAGATCTATTTTCATGGTAGTTTAAGTGCATTTATTCACAATCACAAAGACTTAATAAGGGCTTATAACTTTTCAAATTCTATGGACTTGCAGGAAGGACATTGAACAGTAGACATATCGGTGTCATTATGAACCCATTTATCAGAACAAAGAGAGCAGTGTAAAACAGTATGCTTTTCTTTGAATTCCATTGATTCTTTTCGGTATCGTTCATAGTCCTCGGGGAACATATCCGCTAATGTGCGATACACAAAATTGCCCGTACATTCCTTTCCGTTCCAGTATTCCTTTTCATTTAAGTATTCAATCATATTTTATCTCCCCTAACAATTTATAATTTATATATCATTTCAATCATTTACCTTACTGATGACATATAGCGATTATATAGGTTAGAACATTCCTTTATACAGTCCAAGTATATATTTCTTATTTCCTCATTCGGAGATAATTTCAGATAACTTTCACTTTTCAATAAGGAAATAAGAGGTTTCATTTCGTAATAGTATTCGTTATTTTCCTTCTGTGTTAAAAGTTTTTTATAACCTTCTAATATTTTAAAATAATAGTTATCCATCAAACGATATTTACACTTCGATAACTCCAAATAATAAAACCTGTTTATTTCCCCTGACATATATTTAGCAAGATACATTTCGTTATCTCCTAAATAGGCAGGACTGGCTTGTGAGTAGTAACGATACTCACCATCACTATACAGTTTTTTGGGAAATACGAAATTTATGCCATTTCATTACTTCCTTGTAACGAAATCCTAATCCGTAATAGATACTTGAAACCATAACAGGTTTACGTTTCAATATGTAATCGATAATAGTAACATTCATGGGCAGCCTTGGTCCCTGGACACAATGAAAGCGCAGGTAAAAGGAAATCTAGTCGATCTAAAAAGGGAAATAAGTATTTAAGATCCGCATTAACAGAAGCAGCTCAATCAGTAAGAGGGTCAAAAAACTATCTCGGTGCACTGTATAGACGCACAGCCGGACGAAAAGGAACGAAAAAAGCAGCAATTGTAGTTGCCCATGCGATGTTACGAATCGCATATTACCTTCTAACCCGAAAAGAAATGTATGTCGACTTAGGCGAAGATTACTTTGATAAACAAAGACAAGTATCAATTGTACGCCATTCGGTTCGAAGACTAGAAAACTTAGGTTATAATGTGACAATTACCGAAGCATCCTAATCCAATTTTCGTATCCATAAACACCTTGATCAGGCGCTCTCCTCTTTTTTAAAAAATGAATGAGCTGCGTCTACTTAATTATTGCCATTTTTCGGATCTCACAGAAGTTAATTTTCATGGTAGTTCTATAAGACTTATTGTTGAGTTGACAAGTGAAGGAGGGAGTAGATGGAGAAGATCATTAGAAAAGATAGAAAAACGCCCAAAAAAAGGCGTTCAATTTAATCATTTTTATTTATTTTACCGTCGTTCCCCTTGTCTATACCAGTAGCGTTATTAACTATTTGTGGAAACAAGTTTAACCCCTGATCTAAAGCATTCATTGAATCGGCTTTTTGGCCAAGGTTTTTTGATTTTTCTTGTTTTTTCATTTTTGTCGCCTCCTAAAATTAGGATTCGTAGTAAATCAAAAAATATTCCAAAGTAATTTTTAAATGATTATGTTGCACAGTTCGAATAAACTATTCTACTTGAACTAATCTGCCCCGTGTTGCATAAAGAAAGAGCTGCCTTAAAGACAGCTCTGATCCTAAGCTAAAGCACCCGTTTGTTTAAGTACATTTCTTCACAATCTTTACCCGGAATAAAGAAGCTGCGACAACGACAGCCGGTTGTTAATCTCTTGCACCCCACTAATTAAGAAAGGATACTTTCATCGCGATGCAATTCTGACTAACCATTGTTATTGATTTCTTGAAACAAGGCATTCAACAGATTCTCAATGTTAAACCTCAATTCTACATCAATTATTTCTTCGTTCTTACCTAATTTTTTGTTGATAAAAGGGACCGTCAATATTCCTCCTTCTACCACTGATGCACTCATCATCGAGAGTGTACCCAGAAGAGAAGCATTAGCTATTGCACCTCCATCGGGGTGTGGGGATACGTGATTCTTTCATCACCATAGGGGCAGCCTCAGCTTTTATTGAACCATCTTGTTTATACTTATAAACACTTTGTACAGATAGTCCCAATTTCTTTGCAACTTCATTTGGGCTCATACCTGTAGGGAAAGATTGCTTTTCATAGACTAATCGATCCACTTCCGCTTTTTCATATCGTGCCTCTCTATGTAATCGATGGGGGTCCAGAATTTTAATGATTTTCTTCTGCTTTCATAATCGTAGACCGTTGCCTTTGATACTCCTAATAAATCAGCTACTAATTCTTTTTGTGAATACCATTCCACTTTATTCCCCTCCCATCCTTCTAGATTATCCGTTCCTGTTATGGGAACATCCCGTTGGTTCCCGTTCATCAATTCCTCATGAAACAAGACTGCTTCCGCCTGGCCAAATTTTACACGATATTGGAGTCGTGGGTGTTCGATCACTTCCAAAATCACGCCTTTTTTTCGAATTGTTTAAAGAATGGCGCACTCTTAAAAGCTCCAGTTCGAAAGTGGTTAAAGATTAAGGATTTGAAAAATAGTCCAGATTTAATAAAAGATAATATTACACCTACATTTAATTCATGTATGTTTTCTTTTTTTTATAAAGAAAGAAAATGATAAAAGAGGGAGAACAAATCATCTGGATGACTTGTTCCCCCTCTTTTTTAGAATCCCTTAGATAGGCATGACGTAGGAATGATAGGACATGGGAGGGAAAGCCTCCAGGAGCGGCGTTTGAAAATGTTCATAACGTGGTAAAAACTGGAGTTCCATTGTTCTTTTATTTCACGATGCCTTATGTCCATAAGTTACTTCATATATCCGTTAACCTACATTCAAAATGAACCCCTGCGAATAAGCGAGTATTTGCGAGAAAATCGTATTAAACTGAAGAAGTTCAATAAGGTGAGGAGCCTGGCGACGAAAAAAAGAAGATATAGTTTAAAAAGAATCACAAGTAGATGAAATCTATATTGTGATTCTTTTCAAGCTTAAAAAACCCGGATTCCTTTAATTCTTCTCCCCGAACTCTTTTCCTGCTGATTTTTGATCCTTTATTTTAAAAGAAATGAGGAAGCTAATTAACGAAAGTACAGCGATGACAATAAATGAGATTTGCGCGCCATACATATCAGGATGGACTATCTCGGGACGCTGCTGAGCATTTTCGGTAGCTGATGTCATCACAGTAACAAGTATTGCAGTACCTACAGATGCGGCAATCATTTTCATCGTATTATCCATTGCTGCACCATGGGCGATTAACCGTTTAGGCAGCTGGTTTAAGGCGGCCGTTGAAACAGGCATCATAACCATGGCTAATCCGAACATCCGAATACTGTACATTGCCATAATAAATGTAAAACTTGTCGAAGGACCAACATCGATAAAAGTAAAGGATGAAGCGGTTATGAGGAGTAATCCGCCAATAACCAGCCACCTGGCCCCAATCCGGTCAAAAATACGTCCAATGAACGGGGACATTATTCCGGTAATAAGTGCTCCAGGAAGTATGGCTAATCCAGCTTCAAAGGCAGTAAATCCTCGCATGTTTTGCATAAATAGCGGGATGAGCGTTTCGGCACCTATCAGACCCATAAAGGTAATGGCTCCAATAATGATAGCAATCGGGAATAATGAATACGTGAACACACGGAACTGCAGCATTGGATGTTTCAGTCGCAATTGCCTGTTGATGAACCAAACAAGTGATATTGTCCCAATGCCTAGGGATATGATGGTACTCTCGTCTGTCCAGCCATAATTACCAGCCGCTGTAAAACCATACAATAATCCACCGAAACCTACGGAAGATAAAACAATCGAAAGCACATCCACTTTTGGCCGTGTAACTTCTGTTACATTTTTTAAAGCGAAGAACGCAACAATGATATCAATAATAGCAATTGGAAGAATGATAAAGAATAACACCCTCCATGAGTAGGTCTCCGTAACCCAGCCAGATAAAGCGGGACCAATAGCCGGCGCGAAGGAAATGACCAGCCCGACCAGTCCCATGGCTGCACCCCGTTTATGCACAGGGAAAATCATTAGAAAGACTGTTTGCATTAACGGGAGCATGATTCCTGCTCCGCTCGACTGAATCATCCTTCCTAGCAGCAGCATTCCAAAATTAGGAGCCAGCCCAGCAACCAATGTACCAATAGCAAAAATCCCCATCGCGGAAAGGAAAAGCTGTCTGGTGGTAAAGCGCTCCAGTAAAAACGCGCTAACAGGGATCATGATCCCATTAACCAGCATAAAAACGGTTGTTAGCCACTGTGCACTATTTGCAGTAACATTCATCTCCTCCATTACAGGAGGAATGGCGGTAATCATTAAAGTTTGATTCAAGATCGCAATGAATGTACCCGCAAGCAAAAGAGCAACAATTGTTGTCTGTTTACGATTTGTTGAACTCAATTATGGTCCCCCTTTACGATTTGGAAAAAAACATACTTTTGTAGATTACACGAATTTACATCAGATTTCCAGTAATTTGCTGTTAAAAATAAAAGCAATAAATTCGGCATTAAAACATTACTTCCCCTACAACTAATAGGGGATTTCGTTTGAAGAACAGGTTGCGATTGATGTGTATTAGCCTAGTCAAGGGGTAGCTGTTGAGCCAAACACGAAAGGAAGTACCTTCAAAAGTCACTCCCCTATAAGAGCGGATCAAATAGCTGCAGCAAACATCAAAACATTCCTTATGATCTAATAGCGAATGATACTTTTTTATTTTTTATAAATAATAATAGAAGAAAGTCGTCATTTTCTGGGTAGTTTTGCTGTATTCTGGATTCTATTGAATGGCGGTCACTTAAAAGATCCATAAATGGTTTAAAATTAAAGATATGAAAAGTAGTCCAGATTTATAGATATTTCCACACCTAATCCTGCAAATATAAAAAGCACCCAATTTAATGGATGCTTAGATTTCCTTTCTTTCGTAATCTTATTTCAAATTTATCACTGAAAAATTCATTTGCATTAAAAATCGTACTAATGTCTGAAATATCACCTATGTTCACAATTAAGGCTTCATCAACTTCTTGATCTGTGAGAACTATACGATATTCATATTGATTTTCAAAGTATTTATCTTTCCAAAAATAAATATCTGTCCCTTGATTTTTATAAGAGCTCATCCTAGCTGAGGAATTGATGTTATAATCATCATATTTCACCAAGCCCCCTCTGTAAGCATAACCTTTTTCATTGAGTGTTCTAGTAATTCTGTCAATAAATTGCGATGGGGTAACAAAAATCAAGCTATCTCCGAACTCCCTGATCATTTTATCGATTTGTTCATTAGGTAAATCAAATTTGGTATAGTAATATTTTTCATCCTCGTTAACCACTTTTAACATATCGCCAATAATTGCAAACATACAATATAATGGTCTTTTTTCATTTATATTTTTTCTGAAATTCAATTTTTTAGTTCGCCCCGACATTATTAATTCATTGGTATCTTGAGTAAAAAAATTCATGGTTAATTCCGTAAAAACATGTGTTGCTTCAAATTTGTCTCCTACACCTTTTTCTCCTGAAGCACTTTCTATATCAATATACTTTTTGAAATTATTCATATATAAATCTCCAGACAAAAAACTTTCCACAAAAGGTGTGAACTTTATAAATCCAAAAACTTGACCTTTAAATCCAACGTCTGACATTTTCATACGCTTCATTCCCTCCTATTTAACTACTAAATTCACAAAAGGGACTATTCACCGGTATTTATTCGGAAGACTATTAAGGAACGTTTACTGTTAGTGAACATGTACCAATGTATGCCTAATTTACAAAGAATATACTTCATTAAAAACCGCTTATCCAAAGGATAGACAGTCTTTCTTCTTTACAGTATTCTCTTTAGCCACTCCTGATTTCATAATCTCTCCCTAATAAAAAAAGCACCTAATTTAACGGATGCCCCCAATTTAACTCGTTCATTTCATCAATAAAATCCTTGTAGAAATGACTCAAGATGTAATGTGCTTGACACCTGGGGTTTACCCTTTCCCATTTCATTCTTATTTCTAGTTAGCCTAAAAACAGTTCTCCTGCTTCCAAATTAAAACCACAGTTAACCGTTTAAAAAAGTTATGTTAAAAAACGTTCACTAAAAGCAAAGACCATTAATTTCCTTCGATTGAGGATTAACTAGCATCTAAATAATTTATAGATGAATTTTTTGATTTTGGGCAGTCTCCTTGTTTCATATACATTGCTTTAATGCCAAGTTATCATTTCTGCATATATGCTCCGAAAAAATACGAAATAAACACTATCCACTTTTATTGTAGGGTTCTTTTTCAAATTTAATTAAAGCAGGAATCGTGAATATACCGAATATCCTGGGGAAGCGGTACTGTATAATGGAAGTATAAGTCTAGTTATTTTTAATGCTGATTAATTGGCGTTCAGCTTATTAACTAATCCATCGGCAGAAAGGTTGGTAACTATTTTGAGTATAAATCCAAATATGGTGGAGATAGCCTCCCTCCTAGGGGAAACGTCACGTGCAACAATACTTGCAAGTCTGCTGGATGGGCGTTTTCATACGGCAGGTGAATTAGCGTTGATGGCTGCAATAACCCCTCAAACTGCCAGCTTTCACCTTTCTAAGTTAGTGGAAGGAAACCTTGTTATAGTTGAAAAACAGGGACGACATCGCTATTATCAGCTAGCAAATGGAGAAATTGCGCACATTTTGGAATCGTTTCTTGCCATTTCCCCACCTCCTGAAGTTCGGTCGTTAAAACAATCAAGTCAGGTCAAAATGCTTCAGGAAGCCAGAACTTGCTATGATCATTTGGCAGGAAAACTAGGCGTCCAATTAACTGAATCGATGTTGAAAGCCGGATATTTGAAAAAAGAAGAGAGAGAGTTTACAGTTACACCCAAAGGAGATCATTTTTTTTCAGAATTCGGCATCGATTTACTTGATTTAAGAAGAAAACGCCGTTCATTTTCCCACTCATGTTTAGACTGGAGTGAACGTCACCATCATCTTGGCGGAGCTTTAGGGAATGGGATCCTTACCCATTTTTTTGATTTAGGCTGGATAGTCCGTGTTCCATCTATTCGCGCAGTAAAAGTCACACCTAAAGGGAAAGAAGGATTTAAAGAAGTTTTTTGCATAGAGGTATAATTTAATAATCCCTCATGATGAAAAAGAAAGGTTCTTTTTCACCATGAGGGACTTTCTGTCTTTAGCGGCTTAAATCCATGTGATTACTATAAAGCTCTTTTAACGAATTTATTTTCCTTTTGGAAATTGCTATTTACAAGATAGATGCCAATGATGATAAACAGTCCGCCAATTAAGAGTGAAGTGTATATCTGTTCACCTAATAGTGCCCACCCTGATAATACACCGAAGAAAGGTGCCAAAAATAAAAAGGCACTTGTTTTTCCGGGATCACTCTTTTGTAAAAGGTAATACCAAACAGCAAATTGCACGATCGATGACATGATACTTAACCATAATAAAATGAACAACGAATTCCCATTCAGTATGAAAAATGGTTTTTCAAGAATAAAGCTGCCAAGCAAAAGCAGTAAACCGCCAAAAAGCATCTGATAGGCAGATAATACCCATGTATCGGAAATCGCCCCCCATTTTTTCGCCAATAAAGTGGAAATCGCCCAGAAAACAGAAGAAAGAATGCCGAAAAGAATACCAACCTTAAATTCAAGTTGCGCGCCCATCGTTATCATTACTCCAACTAATCCTAATAAAACACCAATCCATTGATATAGTTTATAGCGTGTTTGTGAAAAGATCGTACCGAATACAACAACAAGCAACGGGTTCGTGAATGTAAGAATGGAGGATTCACTTGCTGTAATCGTGCGTAAACTCAGGAAAATGCACCCCATTACTCCGGCTGTTTGAAAAGTGCCGATAATGAGCATTTTTATCCAATCCCCTTTAGAGTTTGGGTGCGGTCTTTTTAAAAAGATTACGATTATCGCCATTATGAGTCCGGCAAGTGTGAAGCGTAATGCTGCTAATAATAATGGGGATGAATACGGTAGACCAATTTTAACTACTGCAAAAGAAGAACCCATCAAAAATGTCGTTAAAAGTATCAACACTGTAAATTTGTAAACATTCATTTTTTTATCTCCTGACATATTTAAATGACCAATCTACAGATAGTATAGCCGGTGATTATTTCAGCTCTCATCGAAATATGGAATACAAGTGGATCAAACTTAATGGTATCGACATATCATAGGGAATCTTCATAGTTTAATTGATATAAGTAACCTCTTTAATCGTATTCAACTTTGAAATCAACTTAAGAAATAGAGGTAACCTCACCCTATTTTTCATATATTTCAAGAGGCAAATCATCCGGATCACTAAAAAAAGTGAACCTTTTTCCTGTTAACTCATCAACACGGATTGGTTCGACTGGAATGTTTTCTTTTTCTAAATCTTCAATCGCTTGATTAATATCTTCCACTTCAAAAGCAAGATGTCTAAGCCCCCTAGCTTCAGGATAACTAGGACGATGCGGGGGATCAGGAAATGAGAACAATTCCAGCTGATATTCCCCTCCGACGATTAAGTCCAATTTATACGATTTCCTTTCTGACCGATATGTTTCCTTCTCGATATCACACCCTAAAATATTTACATAGAAGTTCTTTGACTTTTCATAATCGGAACAAATTATTGCTACATGATGTATTTTATTTACTTTCATTTGCTTCCTCCTTAAAAACATTGGTTATTTTCATCTGATTTTACCAAAGTTATACATATGCTTCCCTCGGACTCTACTGCACGATATGGTATTTTCATTTCCCTTTGACAGGTCCACCATTTAGATTAATTGCAGACATTAGAAAAGTTATATATTCATCATGGAAAATGCCAGGGCATACTGTTTGATTAATATTATTGTAATGGCGTATAAAAAAATAAAAAGCCCTGTTAGCTGAAATTCAGTAACATCAGGCTTTCAAGATCTAACCGGTAGAGTTTTTGCACTATCTATATATGATTTCGAACAAACTTTTATAAATCATACCCACTTTTTCCTGCATTGATTTCAAACTATTTTACAGCAGGAATTGTTTGTGGATGTTCAGTCATGAAATTTTCCTTACCCGATTTCAAGGTCATGAAAGCGATAAAACATACGACTCCGAATGAAACCAATAACCAAACAGCTCCATTAAACGATCCATCGAAAGCGTCTATGACAAAACCAATCGTTAAAGGAGCGATGAAGCCAGCCAATTGCATCTTTAAATTGACCACCCCCACTGCAACCTCCATTAGGGTGCAGTTCACTTCACGTATGCTTTTCTTTACCAGTTATTCGTTTTATCTAATAATTGATCAATATCAAATGCATCGAGATGAAATGGAATTGACTCTTCGGCAAGTTCTTCAGTAGCAAAAAGCAATTGGTCAATATCTATTATAGTCAAAAACAATTCCCCTCCCTTTTAATCACTTTACCCTTAAACATTACTTTAATAGTTAATTTTATTGAGGGTATCTTTATTCAGAAATTGTTTGGATCCTTTTATTTCTGAAATTTAAAGAATGAATAGCTCTTTATATGTAAATATTCATACACCAGAATACATTTCTAATAATTTCCATTATACCGCAAATGAAACTGTATAATTTTACAATTGTATAACAATTATCGTTTAGCATTTAACTTGTGTTTATCGAATTTTCAGTTGAGCCCAAAAAACCTCATGGGACTTTTTATTTTTGTAAGAATGCTAATAATATAGTTCTATAAGTAAAGCGATTCTTTATAAAAGATTGCTCCCTATTGCGGAACAAGAACCGGTTGAAATAAAGCTCATTTCAGGAAATTCAAACCATATTCTTTTCCGGTTTTTACTGGTATAATATGGATGATTTTGTTAGTGAGAGGGGAGAAAAGATGAATCAACTTGTATTTAAGCAATTTGAGATGACGAGAGAATACTTCATCAAGAATGTAGAGTCCATTTCTAAGGAACTAAACGATGTGCAGCCAGAAGGCTTTAATAACACAATTCATTGGCATACTGGTCACGTTTTGACAATTACAGAACAAACTATGTTTGGTTTCCCGAATGTAACAACCCATCTTCCCACGAATTATATAAAGTTGTTTGGGAATGGCACAAAACCAGCTGATTGGACAGGGAATATACCTGCTATGGATCAGCTGGTTGTACAGTTGAAAGATCAATTAACTCGTTTAAAGCAAATTCCTCCTGAACAGCTAGATCAAGATTTGGATACACCATTTCTAGGATGTAAGACTGTTGGAGAACTTGCAGGTTTAACATTAATGCATGAAGCGACTCATATGGGGCAAATTCAGGCAATGAAGCGGATGATTGAGCATGTAAGTCTCAAAAACTGAATTTAACAAAGTGTTATATTAAGATGAAAAAGCCAGTCTAATAAAACTGGTTTTTTCTTTTGTTTGTTATATTTTATACATCATTTTTTTCTACATAACACTCTCTATTTTCATTACTCCACAAACTATTCTTTCTTGAACACACTTAATCTACTTATTTTTATTAAGCTATTCTGCCCTTGGCTATAATTTATCTAAATGAGGTTTTCTACTATGTCAAAAAACAATCAACAGCAAAAAAATAGACACTCAACTATCTGTAGCAACCTTTACTGGTACTGAATTAGGACAAGAGCTTGCAAATATGTCCGCCATATCCATTAAGCGCAAAAATCAGCGCTCCACCAACAGAATGAAATTCGTGGAAAATCGTCCATACTCATTCTATGGCTGGGTGAGTAAGGCGATGAACTATGGTGCCAATAGAGCCCATTCGTTAGTCTGACACCAACGGCCTCGGTGCATCACAGACTGTCGCTCCCTTAAGGGGTTGACAATAAATAATGGATGATAACAATACCACCAGGCTCGGACCTTTTTTGGTGGATCTCATTAACTAGCTCACCTCGACAATAAACCCATGAGCTAGCCTGTTTTGTCCCTGATGATGTAGATGTACAAGAGTTCCCAGATTATCCTCTGAGGTTATTGTTTACTTTAAGGTATCCAATCCAAATTTAAAGAATGAGTTTAATCCATAAGCCACTGATTGAACCGTATTCGCATTATCCAATAGTGACTGTTTATTCTCCCCAGTTGGATTCTCTTTTGCACGTATGAAGGAGGCTTCCAGAGCTGACAACTTTTGTTTCAACTCATTGATTTGCTCTTGGACTGAACCCTTAATTGCAGTAGCTTCCCTAAAGCACTGTTTACCTTTTGGACTAATCGTTGCTCTGCTTATCTTCCCAGTTGTACTCTTTTTGATAGCTATGAGCTTCTTGTTCGCAAGTATCACTAACTCAGCCCTTACCACTTCAAGATTTTTATCGTACTTTTCAGCAATTTTACTTACACATCTTTCTCTATTGCATTCCTCAAGGAAAGAAAGTATTTGCTTTTGTAGATGATTCATATTGGTTTCTCCTCTTAAGTTTGTTTCCATTTGCAAGAATTATAAAGTTTCTTTCTACCTTTTCTTTAAAGTTTGCATACCATAAAACCCCAAAACACATATATTGTTTTTTTCGTATTTTCTCTTACAAAAAAACACCTTTAATTTATCATAGGAACCACAGAATCTAATATAAAACTACAGAAACTAACAAATGTTTTTTAAATATTCAATCAATCGCACAAAAATTGGAAGTATACGCATTCATAACGTAAGGGAAAGAACGAGACAAGCATTGTTTAAGGATATAGGGACAAGAGGATCAAAGCCATTCGATTGCGGGAAGTATTAGGCTCAACAACTCGAAGAGTAAGAAAAACAGCTGCTATGTTAACCGAAATCGATGAATATAGGAAAAGGATCTAATCATCTCACCAAGAAAAGCTGGTGGCAAGAAATTATGAAAGTAAATAAAAATATCCATATGGATTATACCAAGATAAAATTCTCTGGCACCCGTTAAGAAAACAGTTTTTTTCTGAAGTATATTTCAAATTAGGATTTTCAATCCTTTTCCCAAACAATAGTTAGCTCGGATTTTGAAGATATATCTTCTATAAATTCTTCATCACGATTTCTATATCCCTTTTCTCCGTCTGAAGTTAAAAAGTCATTCCACCTTGTGAAATCATATTTCCACTCAAATGCTTTACTATTACCGCAACAGACTCTATTTTAAGAGTCCCATGTATTTTCCTTTCGGATAATTGATTTACCGTTTTATCTCCAAGGCTTTTTACACTTTTAAATCTTTCGATTAATCTTTAATATTCGTTTCCAATATCACAGTCAGTTCCTTCTAAAAATAGCATTTTGAAAATTTTACCACAACCATTAAAATAAAGTTTTCTTCAACTAACTGCCCATTTAGTTCATTAAGAAAAACAGTACAACTTTTTTCTAATCCACAATTTCGATTCTTATTGCAGTTAAAACACCTATTAATATCCAATAAAACTTAACAACTTTCATTTTCTTTTCATTTGTATATTCCACAAAACTTTTGCCCTTTTTAAGCCATTAAACCCCCCTCAAGATAGTAGTTGTAACATCGTTTGTTCGTGATCTTGTTACACTGCCTACCTTAAGGGGATAATATGACTAGAAAATCCAAGTATTCTAACTCTCTCGTGTCTATATTAGTCCATATTGATTTGAACTTGCCCAAAACTTTCGAACTTCTTATTAAAATCACTTGAAGTAAGGTCAGATATATGAACACCAGTATTCCTTGTTGTATGAATAAAACGACCATCCCCTAGATAAATACCGACGTGAGTTATCTCTTGACTTAAGTCTGTATCGCTAAAAAATACTAAGTCCCCTGCCTTTGGATCTCTGAGTTTCGGCAGCAAGGAATAGTAGTCCGCTGCCGAACCCCGTTTAAGGGAAATGCCCTGCTCCTTCATGGCCCAATAGATAAAACCGCTGCAATCCATTCCAATCATCGGATCATATTCTCCGAAAACATAGGTAAATCCACGTAGAGTATAAGCATACTTTATGACATCATAAGCTTTATCATACGAAGCCTCTTGATTTGCATAAAATGGATACAAGGGACTGCTGTATATTTGAAGATACTGTCCCTGCATCAAGCTATCAGTTGGTAACGCGTTACGCTTTTTGATTGTATCCACCGATACACCGTAATTATCCGAGATACTTTTAAGTGTTTCATTATTTTGAACGACATGCTCTCCTTTTGGTGTATACGTTTTATACTCGGCTTGGTATTGTGCAAAATATTTTTCCATGGTAGATCTCACCTGAACTGTCTCCGCTCCGTATCCAGAATTAACGAACTGATTTCCCCCCAGATAGATCCCAGCAGTCACGACTTTTGAACTCCCCTTTTCCAGAAAAAATATAACATCTCCAGCCTTAGGAGTATTTGTATCCATTCCTTGCTTATAATAGCCTTCAACTGACAAACGGTCGATAGGCACCTTTTGCCGGGAGAGTACCCAATGAATCAATCCGCTAGAATCAAACCCTTTGTAAGGTGTCTCTTGTCCAGCCGTTTTTTTAAATCCTGTAAAAGTTTTCGCGTAATTCCCAATTTGTTTCCCTCTCTCTGACCACTGATAGTTCGAAGGAGTATAAGCATTTTGAATGGTTAACTTCTGGCCAATATATAACTTACCATCCGGTAAACCATTCATATCCATCAATTGCTCTGTCGATATATCATAGATCGCTGCAATCGATTCTACCGTTTCTTGAGAGGATACAGTATGCACTTGATCTGCTGCTTCAACTTTTAAGCCAGATAAAAAAGTAAAACTAACCATGCCTAGTAATAAAAACAACATACTACCTAATATTCTTTTCGCCATTTAACCCTTCCTTTATCATACAGATTTTGTTCCTTCCTATTGAAATTATGTAATAAATTATCAACTGTATAACTTTAACATAAAAATACTATTAATTGGATTCACTTCCACTTTCATCATTGAACTAACCTTCTCTTTTGTTTATACTTTTGCGATATTAATATAAGGCCATTTTGTAAAAAATGCCCCTTCGCAAAAGTGTCTTTTACGAAATACGCTATTAAGCTAATTATAGGCTCAACAATAAAAATGATCTGACGCGAAATACAAAAAGCTCAGTTCCAAAGTAAGAAAGAACTGAGTTCAGACTGTAGACGAACTCGCTGAAGAACAAGTTTGTCTCAATTTTTATAAAACCTTGAACGTCGCTTGGAACATAGGGCACTCGTTTTTCGCGGGGGGTCCGCCCTCGACGTGCTTTTCCCGCAGGAGTCTAGCACACACGCTCCAATCAACTCTGTTTTGAATTTTAGATAAAACCCCCTTTTTTCCCTCGGACGTATATAAAATTATATAGTGAATATCTATAAAGCGACCAATCTAGACCGCAAACAAATTATCCGTTTGGCCTTATTTTTCACTGCACATTCAAAAAAGTAGAAAAGTTTCCTCCATAAACATAAAAATTACTGAATTCCCTCTCCCCTGCAACTGCTTGTATCGTTTCTTCTTCCAAGGAAATGTTTTTAGCATTCCCAGGTACTTTTTTATAATATGCAAAAAAAGAGCCCTCCAGCAGAGTTGAGTAATCTAACACCACTCATCTTACGGAAGAAGCTCCATTTCACATGCAATTATCACATCTAACGATTTTCCTGATTGATAGAACCAGCTATTAACCCTTACACGGTTTTATACTGCCGTATAACCGCCGTCGACAATTAGGCTAGTGCCAGTAACAAATGATGCATCGTCACTTGCAAGGAAGAGAACGGCTTTGGCCACTTCTTCCGCTCTGCCTAAACGGCCGATTGGATGTAAATCGATCAAACCTTGTCTTATTTCACCTTGTGCTTCGGCAATAAGTGGAGTATCAATATATCCAGGGCAAACTGCATTGACACGAATGCCATCTTTCGCATAAGTCGCACCTAATGTTTGTGTTAATAGTTTGACCCCGCCTTTAGCAGCAGAATAGGCTGTTACCCCCGGTTTCCCTGCATGGCTATGGATGGAGCCTGTATTGACAATGGCGCCGCCAGTAGATTGTTTTTGCATTTGCTCTATCGCATATTTATCGGATAGGAAGACACCGGATAAATTAATATCAATCGTTTTTTGCCATTGTTCATAGCTTAACTCATGGATGTTTCCGTCTTTGGCAATTCCTGCGTTTGCAAACATGATATCCAGTTTTCCATATTTGTTAACCGTCTCTTCGATCATATTCTTTACGTCATTTTCATTCGTCACGTCAGTTTTAACAAAAAGAGTATCATACCCTTTTCCATTTAACTCTTCTGACACCGCTTGTCCATGATCAGCAAAATCGGCAATGACCACCTTTGCTCCTTCTTCTGCAAATAATTGAGCCGTACTTGCTCCAATCCCGCTTGCTCCCCCTGTTACGATTGCCACTTTATTTTCTAATCTCATATCTAAACACTCCTTAGTTTTAGTTACTACTACCCGCTAGAAAGTCAGGTTTTAGCGAGCAGTCGCTCCGCCGTCTATCACAAATTCAGTACCCGTCGTATAGGAAGATTCGTCCGAGGCAATGAAAAGCACTGTATTCGCCACATGATTGACGCTGCCCAGATGTCCCAACGGGAGCTCTTTACCCCATTCATCTTTTGAACTGACCGTTTGTTCAGAAGCATAGTCCACCATCCCGGTATGGATATATCCTGGATGAATCGAGTTCACACGTACCCCTTTTGAAGCATACTCGGGTGGCAGCATCTTTAGTCATTGTCCGGACCGCTCCCTTGCTTGCACCGTATAGTACATGACCAGGGGAGCCAATCAAGCCTGCAATGGAGGAAGCGTTTATGACCGAACCTTTATTTTGTTTCGCCATCAGTGGCATAATGTGTTTCATTCCCAAGAATACACCTGTCACGTTTATCGACATGAGGCGATTCCATTCCTCCAGTTCAATCTCCGCAACCGGTTTAATGATATAAATACCCGCATTGTTGAACAGAACATCCACCTTATCAAAAGTTTCGATCGTTTCCTTTGCAACCCTTTTCCAATCTTCTTCATTGCTGACATCATGACGGATGAATAGGGCCCCACCGCCGATTGCCTGAATGTCTTTCACAGCTTGATCACCGGATTCCTGGTTGATGTCAGTGATGACGATTTTTGCTCCTCCCTAGCAAATAACAAAGCTGTTTCTTTCCCTATTCCTGTACCCCCGCCTGTAATAATTGCACTTTGTTTTCAAGTCTCATCATATTACCAGATCTCCTTTTCCTATTTCCTACAGATCCCTTGAGCACCAGAAATCTCCATCCCTAGAGGTTCTCCCTTGACGATCATTCTTATACAAACAAAAAGCTGATGACAATGTTGAAATAAAATGGCCATCAAATAGCTTCATTCTGTGTTCATACATTTATTTTACTCCTTACAATTTGAATTACTATCCTATAAAGTGATGTATAATAATAGGGTTAGTTCCCCCTTTTTATAGGGAATTTTGTTTTTAGGAGAAGGAATTCACATGGCTCATCACTTTCATGCATATGAAGAAATAACATTTCAGCAATTCATATTATTCATTAAAAGTCATAACAAACGGATTGAAGAAAATATCAATATTCATTTGAATCTAGAACCCTTCATATTAGAACCTGAACGTAAGATGATACAAACATTACTGGAATCATTTTTACTATTTTTATCCGCTCCAAATATCGAGGACGTAAAAGACACATACGAAGAGCACATGGATACATGGCTACAATCATATTTACCCCTTTTAAATGATAAACATTTCAGCATGTTCCGATTGATCTTTGAAAAGTCAATCGTTACCTCATTGGTAAACCTGAAACATGCCCAAACCCTTTCTATTCTTATGTTCTTATTATCCATTTTCTCTCATCTCATCCATAGCTATAACAAGTGGACAGGCGACGAACCGGAGCAACACCACAAAACCAAACAAGAGCATACAGAACTTAAAAGACTGCAGCTACTGGACCAATTGGATGAACTTTTAATTATCTCAACAGGATTTAAGGATTTTGCTTTTATCCTAAAAAAATGTGAGGAGTTCTTTAACTATAAAAGATGTGTTTTTTATGCTTATATTCCTTGGTCCAATCAATTTCACGGCACCATTGGATCCGAGCTGTTAAAAGTTCAGAGTATGAGGGGACACATCAGCTCCAAGCAATCCATGGTATTCAATTCAAAAAAGCCGGTATTTATAAAGAATCCCCATATTTACATTAAAGAGGAACATATACAGCTATTTAATCTTTCATCTGTCATTTTTGTACCGATTGTTCATGACCAGCAAGTGTTCGGCTGGCTGACCTTTGATCAATTAGGAGAGGAATTCGATTATTCAATGGATGAAATGACTTTACTTGAACAAGTCGGAAAACGGCTCGGTTTATATTTATCAAGAAAGGATGATGAGGTATCAATTGGTACCGACATACAATTGACCGAACGGGAAGCCATGATTTTAAATTTGCTGGCTGAGGGTTATAACAATAAAAAAATGGCCGAATTGCTGCAATTAAGCGAGCACACCGTTAGAGATTATGTAAGCAGTTTAATGACAAAGTTTAAAGCCAAGAACCGTACACAGGCAGTCGTTTATGGTTTTCGGTTAGGCCTATTGAAGTAAATTATTTACCGAATCTATTAAGAACCAAAAAAAGACCGAAAAATCTTTTTCGATCTTTTTAAAATTTTCATTTATTACAAAAGAATATATACTTAATTTACCTTCACTTTTTTTTCACTGTTTTTCCAGATAAAAACCATCCGCCTATAGCGATAAGAAGCATGACTGACCAAAAGATTATATTCCAAACCGGTCCTTCAACAAAATCGTGAGAGATAATGTGCACGGCTGGATGTGCAAGGGTATGCATTAATAACTTAACCCCTACCCAACCAACGATTAACATGGCTGCCGTTTCGAGGCTAGGCCGCTCCGTCAGTACCTTAACGAAGTATCCTGCCGCAAACCGGATGACGATTAAACCTGCAATGGCCCCTAATAAAATAACAATGAATTTTGCCCCATCCATTCCTCCTATTTCCCCCATTGGCGTATCTGGCAAGGCAATGACTAGAGCGACTGCAGCTAAAATGGAATCAATAGCAAAAGCAATATCAGCCAATGCAATTTGCGCAACGGTCATCCGGTAGCTTTTCCCTTTTTTTTCTTTTTCTCCCTGATCCCTTTTTAATAAATGCTTTAATGAGATGAAAATCAGATATGCAGCCCCAATGGCTTGAACTTGCCAAACATGGAAAAGGTACGAAATGATGAAGATTGCACCAATCCTAAATATAAAAGCCAAAAGCAACCCAATATTAATCGCTTTTTTTTGCTGTTCTTTTGGTAAATGCTTTGACATTATGGCTAAAACCAATGCATTATCAGCAGATAATAAACCTTCTAAAAAAATTAGAATAATTAACACCCAGCCATATTCCAATAATAACGATAGTTCCATGATACCCCCCTAAAAGCATGTAAAAGAATGCGTATATGACTTCAAACCCAACAACACTTTCTCCTCCAATATTGTCCCATCTTCTCTTCTTCCTTATTCAATCCTCAATTAGCTTACTCCCTATTTAAAGTAAAGCATCCGTCAGCTCTATAATATTCTTTTATGCTTAGACTTCATTCCAATTAGGAAAAGTTAGGATTTATATCTTCCAACATTCCAGTTGTTAATAATCCCCATATTTTCATACAAGCTTAATTAAAAAAAGAGCTACGGCGGATCAAATGGAAAGGTAAACATCACTGTTCCTTATATGATTTAGTTGCAACATTAATCAAATGAATAAAATCAAGGATTTCCCTAAATAATAGGAAGACTAATTAACAGGGAGGGATTTATATGGATGCTAAGCGTGTAAAGCAGATTCTTTCGTCTTCATCTGACATTGAGGTTAGATATAATGGCACTTCAGTTTGGATTGATAATTTAAATGAAGATGGAAGAACAGCTACAGTACATCTAAGAGGCCCATTAGAGGAAAGATCAGACGTAGCAATAGACGAACTTAAAGAAATATAATATCCATTAAAATAAGCTCCTCCTTAATAAGAAGAGCCAGTTTGTCTACAGTAAATTAAGGATTTTTACAAATTGTACGTTGATCTACTCTCCAGGCATTCGCTTTCCGCGGGCGTTCCGGGAAGCCTCCTCGGCGCCTTTGCGCCTTTGGGGTCTCCCCCTGGACTCGCTTTTCCCGCAGGAGTCTCGCACACCCGCTCCCCCTACTTGTTTTGACCTTTTGAAAGAACCCATACCCCTCGTATTAAAAATTCCTTTACTCATTTCAACCTTAATTTTTGGCCGATATAAATTTTGTCTGGGTTTTTAATTCCATTTAGACTGACAAGCGATTTTACGGTTGTTTTATGTTTTTTTGCAATGAAGCTAAGTGTGTCGCCTTTTTTTACAGTATAAGTTGAGATTGTTTCAGTTTTCAATGCACGTGGTTCGTCAGTCCTAACAGTATTTATGCTATTTGTAAAATCCCTATAGGCTATATTCAAATCTACCTTTGTGCTGATCCCACTTACCTTACCTGAATCAGAATGCTGCCAAATGTCCGTGCTGCGTCCCAACGTCCTGTTGTATCTGGCAATCCAAAAAGCGTAATTCTTCAACCTTGATTCATCTAAATCATTTTCGAGAAAGTATTTACCAGTATACAGCATAGCCGTGTATCCAGCTTTTTCTATGGCTGCTAAAAAAGCGATTGCGGCATCGGTCAGCGTTTTTTTATTTGCCTTTTTTTTATTTTCCTCAAGATCAAGAACAACAGGGTAATTTAAAGCAAACGAGCTGATTGAATCTAAAAAATAAGCTGCCTCAGCCTTTGCTTCTGCAACAGTTGCAAACTTTGCATAATGATAGGCCCCGACTTTCAATCCCGCTGCCAATGCTAGTGGTGCATTTTCTTTGAAATAGGATAGCTTAGAATAACTCGTTCCCTCTGTTGCTTTAATGAAAACGAACTTCACGCCTGCCTTTGCAACTTCCCCCCAATTTATAGCACCTTGCCAATGTGAAACATCGATTCCCTTGATATATTCCATATTAAAGTCCTCCTTAAGGAAATAACCCTATGGGGGTAAATGTTTTATGATTTTAACATATCCCTTAAAAAAACATCATATAGTGAAAACTGCAGGCTGGTTGCCCACTGCCCACCTTATAATAAGATATTTGATTGGGTTAAAACAATTTTAAATCTTTAAATTTGGCTCTTTTCGTAAAGATTGTTGTTTTTAAAACGAAACTATTTAAGGTTGATTGGAGCGGAAGTGCGAGACTCCTGCGGGAGCAGCGGGACAGGTGAGACCAGGCGTTTACGCCGAAGGAGGCTCACCGCCCGCACCAAGGAAAGCGAGCATCTGGAGGGGAAATCAACCACAACTCACTACCTGGTAAATAGCAATAAAGTATGTGAAAACAGCCTTAAATTTAGATTGAAAGCTAGTATTATGCAGTTTCCTTTTGTTTTCAAAGATTATTTTATGCTATACTGATTTTATTAATATCAGAAGGGATGATGGGTGGCCGATGATTAACTAATCTTATTTTTAAAATTTGAAATCGCATATTTCAAATCATACAAAATAGGATTAGTCTGCCCATTTTCTATAAATAATAGAGCTATCGTGAAAATAGCTCTTATTTGATAATGCACAGGTACGACTAATCCTTCCATATGAACTGGGAGGATTTTTTTATTCTCCCTTAAAGAGAGGGATGGATTATATGAAAGAACTTTTAAAATTAGCCAATATTAGTTATGAAGTATTGGACCAGAACATTTTTGAAAAAGTTAATGCTACAGGTCAACAAGGCGAGATCATCGGCATCATTGGTAAAAATGGTGCCGGAAAATCTACGTTGTTGCAATTAATCAATAATGATTTAGAGCCTGCACATGGACAAATCCAATGGCTGCAGCAAGACGTGAACGTTTTTATGGTTGAACAAGAAGTCGAGTCCCATTCTTCAGAAGATAAGACGCCTTCAGAAGTTAAATTACTTGATAAAATGCATGTACCAAGCCATGACTTCCGACAATTAAGCGGGGGAGAAAAACTGAAAGCCCGGTTAGCAAAAGGACTTTCTAAAGATGCTGACCTTTTACTATTAGATGAACCGACGAACCACCTTGATGAGGAAAGTTTAGAATTCCTCAAAGGACAAATTAAAAATTATGGAGGTACCATCATTTTTGTTTCGCACGATCGTTATTTTTTGGATGCTGTAGCAACGAAAATTTGGTCGATTGAAGATAAAAAGCTAATTGAGCACAGAGGGAATTATTCCAGTTATATGGAGGTTCGCAAACAGAAAAGACTTACACAACAACGTGAATATGAAAAACAGCAAAAAATGGTTGAACGGATTGAGGGACAAATGAAAGAAATCACTTCTTGGTCAAAAAAAGCCCATTCCCAATCGACCAAAAAGGAAGGAATTAAGGAATACTATCGCGTAAAAGCAAAGCGCATGGATGCACAGGTAAAGTCTAAACAAAAGCGTCTTGAAAAAGAGCTTGAAAAAGCAAAAACTGAACCTGTTGAACCAGAATACACTGTACGCTTTTCAATTAATGCAAAAAACAAGATGGGAAAACGTTTTTTGGAAGTTAAGAATTTAACTAAGTCTTTTAACGGTCGAACACTATTTAAAAACGTCAATTTCACGATTCAACATGGTGAGAAGGTTTCCATAATAGGTCCCAATGGCAGCGGAAAGACGACATTATTAAAAATAATCCTTGGACATGAAACTTATGCGGGCGATGTATGGATTTCACCATCTGCAAAAATAGGCTATTTGACGCAGGAAGTGTTTGATTTGCCACTTGAACTAACACCCGCCCAGCTATTTCATAAAGAAACTTTCGAATCTAGAGGGCACGTTCAAACTTTAATGAAGCATTTAGGCTTCACGGTATCTCATTGGACAGAACCCATTAAGAATATGAGTATGGGTGAGCGAGTGAAATGTAAGTTAATGGAATATATATTAGAGGAAAAAGATGTGCTCATTTTGGATGAACCGACAAATCACCTGGACTTAGCTTCACGGGAACAACTTGAGGATACTTTAGCACAGTACACCGGAACGCTACTCGTCGTTTCGCATGATCGATATTTTCTCGAAAAAACGACAAGCAGCAAACTCGTCATTTCAAATAATCGGATACAAAAGCAATTGTATGAATCACCCTTAAAAAGAGATGATCTGGAAGAACTGCGATTAACGCTTGAAACAGAAAGACAAGAAGTTTTAGGAAAGCTTAGCTTTATGACTCCAAACGATAAAGCGTACACAGAACTCGACCAAAAATTTAATGAGCTTACGAAAAAAATAAATGAACTTGCTGACAAATGACTACCAACTGTAACTTATTGAAACTTATTGAAACTTATTGAAACTGATAAATTAAATGTAGAAACCCTTAGAATGATTTAAGTCTAAGGGTTTTTTAGATAGGCTCTTTTCGTAATGATTGTTGTTTTTAAACGAAACTATTTAAGGTTGATTGGAGCGGAAGTGCGAAACTCCTGCGGGAGCAGCGGGACAGGTGAGACCCCACAGGCGTTTACGCCGAGGAGGCTCACCGCCCGCACCAAGGAAAGCGAGCATCTGGAGGGGAAATCAACCACAACTCACTACCTGGTATATTGCAACAAAGTATGGGAAAACAGCCTTTAGATAAGACACTCAAATCGTCCAGGATTTTTTGTACACCCCACAGTTCGAAATCCATTTCCCCTCCTTTATACTCTCTTACTTTTCTTCAAGAACATGGATGAATCACGGTATTTTTCCTACAAGAGAAAACAAAAGGACTCATTGGTTTGAGATGTTAAAAGGATATCGGTAATGATAGGATTTGCAATTCGAACAGAATAATAATGCCCCCTCGTTAATATGCTTTTAATGATGGATTTGTTAAAAGGGGGCATTAGTTATGAGTGAGAACACACAGGAAGCCAATATGAGGAATAACTCGGGAATGTTTGTTGCACGCTCTTTAGATGAGATTCGTTTTTGGTCAAGAATAATGAAGGAACACTCGTTATTTCTAAGACTGGGTTTTAGATGTGAAGATACACAGTTAATTGAGGAAGCTAATCAATTTTATCATTTGTTTGAACGGATAGAACAGCAATCCCATTCATTAACAAATCAAGCTGATCCCGAACAGATCAGGAGATTTAACACGGAGGTGCAGCAAGCTGCTACAGGCATATTTTTATTTAAAAGAAAAGTATTGGGATTAATACTAACGTGTAAATTGCCTGGTGCGAACAATTTCCCGCTATTAGTTGACCATACAAGCAGGGAAGCCAATTATTTTAGAAAACGATTAAAAGAATTAAATGAGGGTAAATTGAAACCTCTTGCAGATGCGATCATCAAAGAAAATGTTTTCTTTTTAAGAATCATGGCGGATCATGCAAAATTCATCGGACATCTCCTTGATCCATCGGAAAGAAAGCTGGTGGATATGGCGCGAAACTTCAGTAATGATTTTGATCAATTAGTCTTTCAAGCTGTTGACTTAGAGTCCATGAAACCGCAATCACAAACCGCCCCTCTTTTGGATCAATTTCTAGATCAGAACCGTGTTTCCGTCGTATCACTTCGAGACTTTAAGAAAACGGCCAGGGATTTAATCGAAGAATGCAAAATCAAGAGCATTATCCATCCACTTCTGGCTGATCACGTTTTCCGTGAGGCCGAACGGTTCCTTGAAATTATCGATATGTTTGAATCCCACCTTACAGGTGAAACATACAATTAATTAGAGGTTTTTATAAAATTGCTATTATGGATTAATATATTCAAATAAAATTGGCCCTTCTCGATATAGAGAAGGGCTTTGATATGTAAAAGGTTAAGATTGGGAGTTCACCAATGTTTCAAGTTTCTCTTTATCAGAAACAGAAATCCATGGTAAATCCTGATTGACTTCATTAATACCAGGTTGGATAACGCGGCTATTTAAGAGGTCACAAATACACTCATTTATTAATTGGATATCCTGGTCTGATATTTTTCGGTTATATGCAGCGGCTCCTGTTTGTTTGGTTATCCCCCCTATCAAGCCTCTTTGATTTAAAGAACTTCTGATCACTTCTCTGATAGCCTCTATACTAGTCAACGGAAATACATCAAGGTGCTTAACAATCATCCTAAAAATATCCTCTTTAGATAAATCCTGTTCAATATGTTGTCGCAATTATTCCACCCCCATTTGTCAAAATATTCTCCAAATGAAACGTAAAATCCTCCTTTTTCCCTAAAAAGGACGATACAATTCCCTTTTGTGTACCGCACTGACCCTTTATTCCAAATATAGAAATTAACACATAAAAACCAGATTCACTGACGATTTTCCGCAACAAATGCAGCGCCTGACCGTTTTGCAAAGGATGCTTCATTGTATGGAAACTCATCCGCCCTAACCAAATTGATTTCTTCTTTGAAAATTAACATTCATATTTTTGGTAAATATTTGTATTATAATAAAATAGATATTTAATTTGTTACATTTTGATAAAGATTATTTAACGAAGGGAAGGTTGCTTATCTTTAAGACCATTCTGTTCATTCACATTTGTGCTGGAGCAATATGTCTTATTAGTGGAATAGGTGCTATGTCTTCAAAGAAAAAAAGAGGTATGCATACAATTTGCGGTGAAATTTATCACAGTGCATATGTTGTAGTCTTTGTCTCATCCCTGACTATGGCAATATTGAATTGGGAAAGCAGCGCATATTTATTTTTCATTGGAATATTTTCATATTCTTTCGCATTTATAGGCTATGTAGCTGGTAAGAAGAAATGGAAAAACTGGATTGCCTCTCATATTAGCGGGATGCTCGGTTCCTATATCGCTATTTGTACAGCAATTCTTGTAGTAAATGTATCCAATATAACTATCTTGAATGAATGGAACCCATTAATTTTTTGGTTTCTTCCAAGCATTATAGGTTCTCCTCTGATATTGTTGGTTGGAAAGAAGTATAAAAAATCCAATTCGATCTAAGTTCAGTCCAAATACCCCCTATTAACAAAAACCATTTAACAAATCCCAAAACAAAAAACCCTTCTCAATTAAGAGAAGGGCTTTTAACAATGGAGGAGTACCACTTAGGGGGTAGTACAATAATATAATTATCGCCAAACGAATACATTTATATTCACCCCCTTCCTCAAGTTGGTAAAAACGGCCTTGCGTGACATTGAAAAATGACGCCATAGTCGTTCCCATTCTGCCCTCCCAACGTTTTATCTCCTTTGATCGGAGTGTCGTGATTGGCATTATATTAACGGATTCAAATGATTAAAAGGTTGGATGGTCCTATCTTTGGTATTAAGGATGCCTCTTACACTATTCAATTTTCACCATGTTTCTGATATGCTTTTATCAATTGACAAAAGAAAGGTGTAGTTACGATGATAAAGGAATTCAGGGAGTTTATTACCAAAGGAAACGTTCTCGATCTTGCGATAGCTGTAGTAATGGGTGCTGCTTTTGGGAAGATCGTTTCATCACTAGTCGAAAATATTATCACACCGCTAGTTGGAATTATATTAGGGGGGATCAATGTTTCTTCGTTAACCATTAAAGTTGGAAACGCAGTTCTTAAATACGGTATATTTGTCCAAGCTGTGATTGATTTCTTGATCATTTCATTTGCGATTTTCATGTTTATGAAGGTAGCGAATTCTCTTATTAGAAAAAAACAAGCTAAAGAGGAAGAGGTATTGGAAGCGGTACCGGCATCCGAGCAATATTTAAAGGAAATCCGTGATCTATTACAAAAAAATGCACGGCAGGATGAAACATCGTAAGTATATACTGAATCAGTGAAAGTTTAGATAGCCAAAAATTCACTATAGAATAAGATAAAGCCCCTCTTAATGGAGAGGGGCTCATACTGTAGACAAACTCGATGAAAATTGAGTTTGTCTATTTTTATGACTTGTATAATTTGGACGTTTATTGGAACGTAGGGCACTCGCTTTCCGCGGGAGATCGGGGAGCCACCTCGGCTTTCGCCTGCGGGGTCTTCCCTAGACGCGGTTTTCCCGCAAGAGTCTCGAACACCCGCTCCAATCAACTTTGTCTTACCTTTTAGATAGAACAGAACACTTTTGCCTAGAGTCATTTTTGTTTTAAAATAGAAGTATTAAAACCTGAGGTGTTGAGGTTGTTTTCTAAACATGATTCTATTCAGCAAGAGTAGACGGGGTTTTATACCTCATCCATTCCCCCAATTATAGCGCACACTACTAAACTGACAATTAAATCCAAATGCTCACACCTTTTCATTCATGAAACAAACAATCTATTACCTTCTTAGAATGAATGTAACATACAATTAATTCACCCATTCTCCCATTGAAGCACTTTTTTACCTTTTATTATAAAAATTTCAGAGAAGAAGAAATTTCAATTAACCAGAGCGTGGCTTTTTCCACTTATCTAACTAAAGGGATGCTTCCTCCGCTCAATGAAAAGCTCCTTCCCCCCTGCCTAGACTAAACCAGTTCATTCATTTCAGACTGGGCTAAATCACCAGCAGCTTTCACACGAATACGGGTTGCATTCCCAGGCATATACGCTAAAGGTACATCTTCTAATTTTCGAGTGATTTTTTATTATGCCTTAAGAGATTCGTCACTGGTCAAAACAAACTAATCCTTTGGCAACATCGGCATTAGTATGTACTTTTTGTTAGATTCAAAAATCATTTTGTTCGTATTTCCAAAAAAAAATCAAAAAATCCATTTATCATTAAATAATGAAAAATGGATTTTAATAAACTTTTATAAGATTCTAGTTATAGACCCAGGTAATCCGTTTTAAAGACTCTTCCGACGGCGCGCAGAAACTGATAAAGGTTAGAAAAATTGAAAAATCACGGAGGTTCTGCAATGAAGACAAAGGTTTTGGCTTTATTATTTATACCTATTTTTCACCTAATAAATATGTGCATGATCATAAATCTCCTCTCCCCTTATATTTTTACATTTTTTATTATAAGGAGGAGGATCATTTAGCAAGCTACAGGTTATAAACGGTTCTCTAATTACACTTATAAACGTTAAGAATTTCGTTGTAATGAAGGAGAATAAATTCGAAAACGAAATAATCGTTTCCCTTCAGAGGGGATGCAATTACATTGTTTCATAGTTTTTTATTTCAAATTCATTTAAAGGCCGATTAATCGACTTACTCAATTTTTTAATAAGCTCTTGGTAATCCTTAGTATCATTGGGATCTATACCTTCTCTGACGTTTAGTATCTCGTATCGGTCATACTGTTCTGGAATAAGTTTTCCGTCTACATGGATATAAAGCCTATATTTGATCCTCAGATTCATATTACCATCTCCTTTACTATCAGTTCGATATTGGGTGCTATTTTCCTGCAAGAAAAAAAGCCTATATGTGATGCTCCACTATCTATTCATTTATAACCCGAATGTTCGTAGCTCGTATTATCTCAAAACCTCTTATTTATATATATATTACATTTGAGGAGCACATATACCCGAAGAATCATAAGGAGGAATTGTTATATAAATTATAGAACAGCATATTAATGAATATGCTGTATTGAATAAACCTGAATACTTTGTTCTTACTGCATAAATTGTCCAATACGAAAAAACTAGTGTATATGGAGGTTTTTTAATGAATCACCCCGAGCCAGTATTAGAAATGTATAACTATCACGCATGGGCAAATGGAGTCATCATCGATCGGTTAAATGAACTTCCAGAACACATTTACCATAAGGAAATTCAGAGTGGTTTTTCGTCGGTATCAAAAGTGTTGTCTCACATTTATCTGACAGATTACACGTGGTTTGATATTATCTCTGGTATAAGTATGGATGAAGCAATGGCATCTTCTAGTGAATTAAAAAAAGAGGTGGAAAAGAAAAGTATTGAGGAAATGAAAAAAATATTTATAGACTTGTACGAAAGAAACAAAGCACTTCTGAGTACAGAGGATATGGAAAAGGTAATGGTTGTGGATAACCCATATGCTGGGTCGCTTGAAACTACCATTTCCGAATCGGTATTACACGTTGTCACTCACGGATCATATCATCGTGGCAATATAGCTACCATGTTACGGCAAATGGGGCACACTTCCGTTATGCAAGATTTTGGCCTTTACCTTTATACAAAATAGAACACCAAACTATATACCATTTCCTGAATAGGGGGATGTATCGATGGATGAACTAGTTGGCTCTTGTGTTCGCTGTGCACATGATGTGTATTGTACGGCTGGTTTTCTGAACGGTATTCTTTTAGATAACAAGAATATCTTATGTTTTAATTGTAAGGATATTTTAAATGCGATGATCAAAGAAGAAAGTTTGGAGGAGGAAAATCAAAACTAGATGTTTAAATAGGTCATGCCAAATTAATGGCATGACCTATTTTGCCCGATGAACAGTCAGATTGACCTTGTTGGTTTCACACATGAACGTTGAGAGGTGCACAGGCTGGTCGTTTGCATCGAAAGCAATCTTCACTATTCTAAATAAATTTGCGCCAATATCGCATTCTAAATATTTAGCATGGATTTTTGTAGCACCAATCACGTCTATAATTTTATCGTTACTGACTATTTCGGTATGGTAATCTTCCAATAGGATCTTATAAGTTGATTCATCCCTTGCAATCTTCTTTTCCAAATCCGGAAAACGAAGTAACGAATAATGAGCGGTATCGTAGAAAAGCGGACGCTCATCTACATACATGAGTCGCTCCAGTTCGAGAACGGGGCTTCCTTCTTCAATGAGGAGATGACCTGCAACATCTTTTGGTGCGTCTATGACCTCACTTCTTAAAATCCGGGAATTCGGTATCTTCCCAAGCTGATGACTAAACTCTGAGAATCCACTTATGGATAACAACTCATTATGAAACTTATTAGATGCAACAAAGGTACCCCTGCGCGGAATACGTGTCAGTGTTCCTTCCTTCACCAATTCCTCGATTGCTTTTCGAATGGTGATGCGGCTGACGTTATAAGTTTCACAAAGGTCTGCTTCGGTTGGGATTTGTTCATCTGGTTTGTATTTACCGTTCTGAATATCATTCTTCAACATTTGCCTTATTTGCATATATAGTGGCTGGGGGGTTGAAGGATTTAAATTCATATTAGATTCATCCTTATCCGTCAAAAATTTATTATTTACTACCTATTATACATGATTTACAGTCCCAGTCACCACGCACCGAAATAGCTAATGGTTTTCGCAGCAGACTCTGTACCCAATTCTAAGCAATTTTCGATAGATTGGCCTTTCAATAATCCATAAATAAAACCGGAAATGAAGGAATCCCCCGCACCCATTGTATCCACCACATTCGCTTTAACGGCACCGCATTGATAAAATTGAATGCCGTCATAGGCAAGTGAACCATTTTCTCCTAAAGTGGCGACCGCAATTTTAGATCCTTGATTTTTTACATCTTTTAAAAATTGGCGGATAAAAGCATCATCCTTCGTATAAGAGAAAAATGGATAATCAACAAACTGCGGTAAAGTCTTCACGAGATCGTGATCTAGCTGATCTGAGAAATCAAAAGACGTGAGCATTCCATTTTCTTTAAATAAGGAATAGTACTTATCCGCATGTCCCCAAATCCCTGAATGTATGAGCTGGTATGTTTGAATGTAATGGAGTTCTTCCGTCGTTAAGCGGAAATGTTTCATGACACCTTCATCGTATTCTCCAAACCTGCGGTCATTTCCTACCATTTCAACAAAGGTAACAGCTGTTTTTCCTTCTTTCCGCGAAAGATGAGAAATATCAACACCTTTTTCCTGTATCGCTTTAACCATTTTTTCACTGTATTGATCGGAGCCCACCCAGCCGATATAAGCAGATTCAGCACCTAACCCTCTTAAATAGACAGCCACATTTAAAGGATTACCGCCAGGATAGACCTCCCCGCTCTTTTGATAAACATCCATACAGTTATCTCCGACTGTAACCGTTCTCATCATTTTCCCCCGCTTTCTTTAAACTTAAGAGCACTACTAAGTAGTGCTCCACTTATCTTAATATTCCATTTGGCGATAGTATCTTCTAAGTGTTAATGGATGATTTCTCTCACGCTCAAGGTATACGCTGATTCGACTTAATACTGACCAGTTGATGCTAACTGAAAAGTGCTTTCTGAATTCTTCGCTGATACCTTCCATTTCAAAGCTTTTGGTATCAATAACCGTTATATTTTTTGAGATTTTTTCTACAAATCTCTCTACACGGTCCATCAGCGGTCTAGTTTCATCTTCCCCTTTTAATAAAATAACACTTGTATCTTCAACAACAAGTTCAAGCGTACCATGGAAAAACTCTGCAGCGTGGATGGATTTCGCTTGGATCCATTGCATTTCCTCTAAAATGCACATGGCATATGAATAAGTGTTTCCCCATAGGTTACCAGAACCGACCATCATGTGGTAATCCGTGTCTTTATGTGTAATGGCGAATTCCTCTGCTTTTTTGTCAAAAGATTTAACGGCATCTAGAATTGCTCGCGGAAGTAGAGAGACCTCCTTCGTGAATTGTTCATATTGCGGGAATTCATCGTTGTTATGCATGAAACGGAAGACGACCATGTACAAAAGCATAAAGAAAGTATCAAAAGAGTGCGTTTCAGAACCGGTCGTTATACAGTAATCCGCAATTTGTGTTAACGGAGTATTTGGCTCTGCAACTAAAGCGATTGTAGTGGCGCCTTTTTCTTTACAATATTCAGCCGCTGCAACTGTTTCTTGAGTAGTCCCGGATACAGATGTAAAAATGCAGACTGAATCTTTGCTGAAATGCTTATGATTCATCACCATGAACTCAGCAGCAATTTCTGCATGGACATCGATGGTAGAATTTGATTTTAAAATGTATTCATATGGATACATCATGGCTATGGTGCCGCCAGCACCGATAAGGAAAATATTGCTGTAGCCCCTTTTTGTGATTCCATCTACGATTTCTTCAATCTGGCCTCTAAAAGCAAGGCCCTCTTTTTCTACAAGATTTAGAAATAACTCCTCATCAAACTTTAGCATTAACAGCTTCCTCCCTTATCCTTGTTTATTTGTTATGTCTTGTATTATATCTAAACATAATAATTTGCACAATCGTTTTATTTTAAAATTTTTTTGGTTTATCAAAAGAAGTCTTAACTTCCCTTATCATTCTGCTAAGCCACGATATCGCTGTCGTTATTTTTCTTTGATCCATATTTCCTTTCCCAATAATAGTATACCGGCAGACCTGTTACGATAACGATCAACGCTGCAATCACTCCTTGAATAGGCGCCCAAGTAAATGTTCCCCAGGCCAGCCATGATGCTCCAAGAATAGCTAAAACCGTCGTTAACCTCCACATTGGCATACGATAGATTGGATTATAATCATCCCTTTTACGGCATTTATAAACAGCGGCAAAGTCCAGGATGTTAATTACCAATTGAATCAGTGTGAAATAGCCAAGTAATACTGTTAAATTACTGAAGCACACAAGTATACATGCATACGTAACCTGAACGATGATAGAGAAACTTGGAGTTTCATATTTAGGATGAACTCTTGCAAAACGTTGAAAGAATAGTCCGTCCTTTGCCATTGCGTACTCAAGGCGGGGCTGAAACATTATGCAAGAACTCAGCGAACCCAAGATAACAATGATCGCGGTAATGGCCACGAATGATGATGCAATATCAGATAATCCCGGAATATATTTTACAGCTTCAGAAACAGCCGCATTGGAGTTGATTAATTCATCAAACGGCATCAAACCGATGACACAAACGGCTAATAGCGTATATAAAGCCAACACGATGAATACCGAACTAATAAGGGCTCGCGGAAGTATTTTCCCTGGATTTTTGAACTCCCCAGCCATGAAACAAATCGCAGCCATTCCCGTATATGCCCATGTGGTTGCGGATACACCACCTATTAAACTTGACTTTTGGGCACCAGGTCCTGGTGTATAAGCAAAGTTATCAGGATTCATGTACATAATTCCCAAGACAATGACAATCAGGAAAGGAATGATCTTGATAGCCGTGATAATGACTTGGAAAAGACCTCCTTCCTTCACACTTCGATAATGAATCGATGTGATGAGCAGGATGATTGCAATACCCAATAATTTCCCGGCGACCCCAGAGAAAAATGGGAAAAAGGTTGCTAAATAAGAAACGAGGGCTAAAGCCATAATCGATATGGATGGAGGATCCAACGCCCAGAAAGTGGCCCATCCATATAAAAATGCCAGAGGCCTCCACCCAGCTTTATTTAAATAAACGTAACCGCTTCCATTTTGGGGGTATGCGGTCGATAACTCCGCCAGCACCATTACTTGCGGAATGGCAATCACCCCGCCTATTATCCAGGCTAGAATGGAAATGGAAGGAGTACCCGCAGCCTTTGCAACATCACCGGATGAGACAAAAATACCCGACCCTATTGTAGTTCCAACAGCAATAGCCAGAGCAGACCAAAAACCCAGTTTTCGTGTAAGTGTGCCATTACTCATAAAGAGTTCCTCCAAATTAGATGATTAAATTCCCAATTCCCTAATTTTTTCAATTGATTTCTTGATTGCATCGCTTGGATTTTGATAATAATTTGATCCCATAATCTCTAAAGTACAACTTCCTTTGTAACGATGGCTTTGAAGGCTTGTTAAATATCCCCTCCAATTTAAAACCCCATCATCCAGTGCCAAATGTGCATCTGATTGACCATCTCCGTCCATTAGGTGAAAATGGCCTAATTCGGGAAGGAAGGAATAGTACTCATCAGGTGTTTCACCTGCCAGATGCATGGAAACCGTATCTATCATTCCTTTTAATGAAGTAGATTGGATTTCCCCTAACATTTTCTTTAGCCCTTTTGAGTCGATTACCAGATTGGATTCATGCTTTGTCAATGGCTCTAAAACAAGAATCAAACCTTCCATCTCAGCTACTTTGGTCAATTGAAAGATTGAGTCACTTGCATATTTCCATGATTCCTCTTGTGAGACAGAAAAGTCCCCTATTCCAGAAGTGATAAGCATCATGTTTGTGTCTAACTCCAGAGCGGCATAAAGATTTTCCATAAAATATTCCATGCTTTTTTTTCGCCAATGAGCATCCGATGATGCAATGTTATATGGATAGATACATTGTTCTGGAGTATAACAAATGATTTTCATATTTCTAGACTTAATTTCCCTTCTCAAACTCCTTATATTTCCTAATATGTTTCGATAAACATACAAATGCGGCTCCCCACCCCATAACTCAATGCTATTAATCCCAAGGTTGTCCATGCAATCCAAAAAATAATGAAAAGGGAAATGCCTAAAAGTTATATTCATCCCTGCAATATTCAATTCTTTCACCCCCTCAAAATAATTTTTTATTTGTTATGTTTTGTATTATAATTAACCAATACATTGATTGCAATGATTATTTCGAATATTTAAAAAAATAATTATTCGCAAAATACGGAAAAGTCGTGATTTTATTATTCAACATTAATTAACTATTTTTTAATGAATACGAATGGTAGAATGTTAAAGTATTTATACCTGTGCACAAATTTCTCTGGTACATTGTAAGTATTATATGAGTGATTATTGTTTGTAATATGATATACCTGTAGAATGGATGTTAACCTGGGGATTTCCAAGAGATAATGTATCCTGAAATATTGTCAAGTGAGTGGTTAATAAAGAATAAACACCTCAAAAAAGCCGTAATTGAGGTGAATCTCCTTAAATGCTGTATTTTTATCGGAAAATATAGGTGGGTTTACACTAATACTTCGTGAGTCGAATTAGTTTCTAAAACTTTTAAAAATAGCAGGCAGTACAATTTGTACTATCCTAACGGAAAGGACGTGCCATAATAATGAATCATGACAAAACAGCCATCACAAAAATCCGTACAGGTCCCATGTTTGCGGTGATGCTGGCTGGTGCTCTAGTAGCTTTCTTAAATCAGACTTTAATTAATATCGCATTGCCTCAATTAATGACTCATTTTGACATATCAGCTGCAACAGCGAATTGGCTTACTACTATCTTCTTATTGGTCAATGGGATTGTCATCCCGATTACCGCTTTCTTAATGGAACGATTCAATACAAGACAATTATATCTAGCTTCGATGGGACTCTTCGCCTTAGGAACTTTTTTATGCGGAATTGCCCCCAGCTTCTCCGTCTTATTGATCGGACGTGTGGTTCAAGCTGCAGGTGCGGGGATTTTGTTCCCGTTGATCACAAATGTGATTTTCACTTTATTTCCGCCTAACAGACGCGGTTTCGCAATGGGCATATTTGGTATCGCGATGAACTTTGCCCCAGCTGTAGGACCTACGCTATCAGGATGGATTATCCAAAACTATTCTTGGCGGGTTCTGTTTTTTATCATTTTCCCATTTGCCCTGCTTGACTTCATCTTTGCCATTTTCATCATTAAAAAAGTAGGGAAAACCAGCCGGCCTAAACTCGATAAACTGGGTGTCATTCTATCCACTATCGGATTCGGCGGGGTTCTATATGGATTTGCTACTGGCGGTACCAAGGGATGGGGCAGTCCCGAAGTACTGACGATGTTCCTTGTTGGAGGAATCAGTTTAGTTGTATTTGTCTGGAGGCAATTTACTGTATCTCATCCTATTTTGGAATTTAGAATTTTTCGGTATCGGATGTTCACTTTAACGACAATCATCAACATCATCGCAACCATGGGTATGTTCTCTGGAATGATCATCATGCCGATCTATATGCAGAATATCCGTGGGTTCACTCCGATGGAATCCGGTCTCATGCTATTGCCTGGCGGGATTTTAATGGGGATCATGTCTCCTATCACAGGTAAGCTGTTTGATCGATTTGGTGCGAGATGGCTTGCGGTGAGCGGACTTGCCATCACTATCATTACAACCTATCTTTTAACGCGGCTTCAAACAGATACGTCCTATTCTTATGTGGTGTGGGTATATACCATTAGAATGTTCGGAATGTCGATCCTGATGATGCCTATCTTCACAGCCGGATTAAATGAATTGGCACTTAGCCTAAATAAATATGGCACAGCGATGGTCAATACATTGAGAATGGTGGCGGGTGCCGTTGGCATGGCATTCTTTGTGTCCATCATGACAAACCAAGGAACGAAACATGTTCAGGAAATCTTATCTCAAAGGAACATATCACCGGATAATACATCACAAATGGCGACGGCCATTAAACAAGGCAGCGTAATGGGAGTGGATGATGCATTCATGATAGCAACAGGTTTGACCATAGTTGCATTCATACTGGCCTTTTATATCCGGCAAACTTCACCACAAGAAGATACCATTACAAATCGCCTATCAAAAAAACCATCTTGAATAAAAAAGGCTAAATCCAACCTATTTTCCAAGGTAAAAAAATTCTTATATTATTAAACTGACTTTCCCCATGAAAACATATAAATGCAAAAAAAGAGGCACTTTTTATGAGTGTCTCTTTTTTTTGCCCAAATTACATCATGGCTTCAACGAGAAGGCCTTTATTTTGATTAGCTTACTCCCATGTGAATTAAAAATATCTTATGAAGAACAAATAGCAATCGTAATTTCCAATCAGCTAAGTATATATTTAGATTTCTCTCATATATTTTAAGATAATGATTTGGACAAGGGGAATTTTTTTATGAAAAAGTTTGTTACGCTGCTTTTTTCAAGTTTTTGCATTGGAGTAGGTCTTAACTTATTTATTATCCCCATTCATCTAATAAATGGCGGGATATTTGGCATAAGTTTATTAATCAAATATGTTTGGGGAATCCAGGTAGGACATACCATGCTCATGATCAATATTCCCATTTACCTTCTATCTCTTCTATACGATAAATCATATTTCTTTAATGCCATCCTTGGGTTAGCATTCACTTCAACCATTATTGATTGGCTAACACCACTAAACGGTTTGGTTCATCTGCCGATCATAACAAGTGCCATTATCGGTGGAATGACGATTGGGATTGGTGTCGGTTTTATGCTGAGACAACATATTAGCCCAGGTGGAGTGGATTTACTAGCACTATTAATATCTAAAACCACAGCAACCAATCCTGGAATTATTATTTTTATCATTGATTCTCTCATAGTAATTGCGGGAATCATTATATTGAAAGACTTAAAGTTAATGTATTCCCTCATCACGATATCCTGTGTCGGGTTCTGCGTCATTATAATCAATTCTTTTAAGACAATTAACTTTTTAAGATAAAGTTGTACTTACAAGTGCCCCCTTACGATATACATCTTGCTTGTACTGTACTCGGGATTTTATACGGTTTCCCATTAATTCGAGCCGTTTACGCGTGAGTTTGGTCCGTTTACTCGTAAGTTACGGCCATTTACTCGTGAATTCGGCCTATTTACTCGCGAGTTCGTGCTGTACTTGTGATTTCGCACCGTTTACTCATGATTTTTGGCTGTTCACACGTGAGTTTTGCTGTATACTCGTGAGTTTTTCTGTTTTACTCGTGAATTCGGCTTATTTACTCGTGAGTTCAGCTTATTTACTCGTGAATTCAGCACGTTTACTCGTGAATTCGTGCTGTACCCATGATTTCGCTCTGTTTACTCGTGAGTTTTGCTGTTTTACTCGTGATTTTAGCCTATTTACTCGTGAATTCGTGCTGTACCCATGAGTACCATAAGGAAAAGGCTGCCTCAGCAACCTTCCTTATTAAAGTAAGAGAATCCATTAGTTGAAGAGCAAAGTACTATTTTACAAAGTATTTTAATCCAGAATACCCAAACGGAATTACAGCTATGAGACCTGGATTAATGCTATTTTCGTCCTAAAGATTCGACTTTTTGTTTTTTCTGAATGAAAATTTGCTCTTTGTTGTTGTCCACCTGTCCATGCTCCAATAAAACCCCTGAAATAACAATACTTACTATCCAACCATAAGAATCCTTTTATATTATATTTTGTGTCCAGTTTATGTGAATTTTACTAATTAAATAATTTGACTATCTTCGGAACTTTTAACATTTCTTCTCCATATTTTCTCCATCTGTTCAAGAGTCTTGCCTTTGGTTTCAGGAACCATTTTCCAAACAAATAGGGCAGAAAGCACGCTCATTGAACCATAGAAACCGTATGTTAGTCCCCCGCTATATTCCATCATCATAGGATATGTAGAAGAAATAAAATAGTTAGCCGCCCATTGGGCAGCTACAGCAATAGCTACAGCCCGACCTCGAATTTTATTAGGAAAAATCTCTGAAATTAGCACCCAGCAGATCGGACCCCACGACATCATAAATGAAGCTGTATAAATAATGATAAATACAAGCGTCCCTATTCCAATTATATTAGAAAAGGCCATGCTTGCTACACCAAACATACCAATTGCCATTCCAATAGAACCAACTATCAATAATGGTTTTCTTCCCCATCGATCAACTGTTAAAATCGCGATAACTGTAAAGATAACATTTACTAATCCCATAATAATGGTTTGCAGCATAGAAGAATCTTTAGCTGCTCCCATGCTTTCAAAGATACGCGGTGCGTAGTATAAGGCTACATTTATACCTACAAATTGTTGAAATACAGAAAGCAGTACACCTACAATAATAACTAGTTTTCCATAAGCGAATAATTTTTCGGAAGAAATATTGATAGTGGTCGTTTTTTTAATATCAATCAAAATCGCTTTCGCTTCTGAAGATCCATTGATTCTTGTAAGTATAGCTAAAGCTTT
This sequence comes from Peribacillus sp. FW305-BF15, assembly GCF_058783805.1. Lineage (NCBI taxonomy): Bacteria > Bacillati > Bacillota > Bacilli > Caryophanales > Bacillaceae > Peribacillus > Peribacillus sp. FW305-BF15. The sequence goes on from NZ_JBYSYV010000026.1 coordinate 57,318, forward strand.
TTGATCTTGATTCTGTATTGCCAAATAGCGAGGTGTTTCTGGAACTAATAACAAAAGTACAGCAAAGATTAAAGCTGGTATCGCTCCTGAAGCAAACATATATCTCCATCCTACATCATTTATCCATTCTAATGTTTCACCATTTGCAATACCCCAGTTTACAAAGTAAACGACTAACATACCAAAAATAATCATAAACTGATTAAATGATACCAATCTGCCGCGAATATCAGCCGGAGCAATTTCTCCTATATAGATTGGACAAATGGCAGACGCTAATCCAACACCAATCCCCCCTATAATTCGATAAAAGTTAAAAGCTAGTAATAAAGAAAGTGTTGGTTCACCTTTTGTAAAAAATAAAAATTCAGGATAAGAAGCACCTAATGCTGATACTATAAAAAGAATCGCTGCAAGTATAAGTGATTTTTTACGTCCTAGTCTTGATCCAAAATAGCCGGAAATTAATCCTCCGATAATACATCCTATTAAAGCACTTGATACGGTGACGCCATGTGCCAAAGGGCCTAATCCTAAGCTATCGATTAAATAAACCTTTAAAGATTCTTCTGCTCCAGAAATTACAGCTGTATCATATCCAAACAGTAATCCTCCAATTGCGGCGACTAATGTAATCGAAAAGATATATAATGAGTTCCGTTTTTGATTCATGTTTTACTAAAAACAGTTATGAATGAAGTCTATTTAATATTAAAGCGCATACTTTTGGTTGCGCTTTCATAATTAATGAACAAGAAGGACCTCTCTTCCCTCACCCATTCTACTAACTGCTTTTATCCTCCCTTCCATTGTAGATTTTCATTTCACTAAAACAACTTTTGACCATTGAATACCAAAGGTTTTTACTCGACGGTAAACGTAAAACGAGTTTTAGAATGATACTCTTTATTTTTTTCTAATAAAATGGAAGGTAATTGCTGATTATGAATGGCATTTGGCGGATGTTGAGTTTCGAGACATAAGCCAAGGTGTTTTTGACAAGGAATTCCTCTAATTAGAAAAGTATCTTTTAACATATTTCCCGTATATAAAACAACATATGGCTCATCTGTTTCCACTATCATTTTCCTTCCGTTAGAAGGATTAACCAAACAAATTTCTTTTTGATGATTTTCACTTAATAAGAATGGATGGTCATACCCATTTCCAACTATTTCATTTTGTTGATGTTTGGATTTTACTCCTTCAATAATTCGCTTTCCCGCTCTAAAATCAAAAGGTGTATGTTCAACGTCTATTAAATTGCCTGTAGGCAGTAAGGACTGATCAAGCTCTAAAAACTTATCACTTTTCATAGTTAATTCATGCTGTAAGATATCTTCTTTTAAATTGCCACTCAGATTAAAGTAAGTATGATTGGTTAAATTTAATAACGTATTTTTATCTGAAATACCATGATAGGTTATTATAAGATCATTATTATCAGTGAGAGTGTAAACGACGCTTACCTCAAGATTTCCAGGATAACCAGCTTCTCCATCAGGACTCATATAAGTAAATGTCACACTAGCCTCATCTACATTCTCACTAGTAGAGGATTTCCAGATTACGTTATGGAATCCGTCAGGTCCACCGTGTAAATGAGTTCTCCCTTCATTCTCAGCGAGGAGGTATGTAAACCCTTCCATTTTAACGCTTGGTGGATTAACTCTCCCTGCCACTCGACCGATTACTGCACCAAAATAAGGGGAATAATGTAAATATTCTTCTGCAGAATCAAATCCTAACACGATATTTTCTATATTCCCTTCTTTGTCTGGTACATCAATTCTAGTAATCGTACATCCATAATCAATACAGGTTACTTTTATGTTTTGATTGTTCATGATTGTATAAGACTTTACCAATTCTCTATTTATTTCACCGAAAATTCCCTCTTCTATTTTCATATTAATCTCCTTTTCGAAGAAAGGGATGCATGATTCAAATGCAACCAGTTACTTTCTGCTAAATTGATTCAGCTTTTTGCTTAAGTCTTTTGTTTGGTAGTATACCTCTTTATATAAAGCATAAAGTTGTTTATACACTGGAACATTTTCAAATTTAGGTTGATATGTCTTTGAAGAAGATATGAATGAATCTGCGCATTCTTCTAACGAGTTGTACCACCCACAACCATAAGCGGCTAACATGGCTGCCCCTAGCGCCGGTCCTTGCTCAGTAGATAGTTTTATAATTTTTGTGTTAAAAACGTCTGCTTGAATCTGAAGCCAACTATCGTTTTTTGCACCCCCGCCAATTGATACAATAGACGTAATTTCTTTTCCATTTTCTCGAAAAATTTCTATTGCTTCATTTAATGAGAAGGTAATTCCTTCAATGACTGCCCTTGTAAAATCCCTCTTTTTATGAGAAGCATCCATTCCTATAAAGCTTCCACGTATAGTAGCATCTGCATGTGGTGTTCGTTCCCCAACTAAGTATGGAGTAAATAGAAGCCCATTTGAACCAATTGGAACATTGTTTATATCAGCGAGTAGTTCTTCAAATGACTCATTTTCAGCAAAATTATCTCTAAACCAACTTAAACTGTGGCCAGCAGATAATGTAACTCCCATCGTATAAAAAGCATTTTCTTTTCCATGATTGAAATAATGCACTTTCCCAGCAAAGTCCCTATCATTTCGATCCTCATAAGAAAGTACGACACCAGATGTCCCGATGCTGCATAACGTTTCTCCCGATGATAGAATACCAGCTCCAATTGCTCCACAAGCATTATCAGCTCCACCCGCAAATACCTTAGTCGATAATGTTAGCCCTGTTTTTTGAGAGAATTCTTCATTAATTGTTCCGACACATTCACTGGATTCCACCAGCGATGGGCAAATGCTGATATCAATGCCCACTAATTGACAAAGCTCTTCGCTCCATTTTTTCTCACCCACGTTCAACAATAATGTACCGGCAGCATCTGAATATTCACTATGAATTAAGCCAGTCATTTTGAAGCGTAAATAGTCTTTAGGCAGCATAAATACAGCTGCTTGATCAAATATCTCCGGTTCATGCTCTTTAACCCATAGCAGCTTAGGTAGTGTAAATCCTTCCAAAGCATGATTTTTTGTTATTTCTAAAAGACGTTTCTCTCCAATCATTTCATATAGCTGATGACACTGTGCTGTCGTCCTTGTATCATTCCATAAAATAGCATGACGTAAGAGATTATGATTCTTATCCAACAGTACGAGACCGTGCATTTGTCCAGAATAACTTATTCCTTCTATATCTTCTGGTCTTACATCGGATTTGGAGATTAGCTCATTTAAAGCACTAGCAGTCTGCTGAATCCACTCCTCTGGATTTTGTTCACTATATCCCGTTTTTTCATGCAGAAGAGGGTAATTTTTAGAAGCTTCTGCACAAAACTCACCTTTTGTATTAACTAAAACAGTTTTGACAGCGCTCGTTCCTAAATCAATTCCTATAATATATTTCATCTTGATTCCTCCACTTTTATAAAAGAGAGCAGAATTTGTTTCTACTCTCTTTTATCCATTAAACTTCTAAAATATATTGATTTAAGGTGGCTTTTAATCGTTCCTGTCTTCCTGAATTATTCGTAATGTTCGGATTATTCAATGCATACTGCTCTAGTGTTTGGAAGTTGGCTCTTCCTTCAACAATCTCAAGACCAATTCCTTTTTTGAAACTGCTGTAGCGTTCATCAATGATGTTTTCAAAAACACGATCTTCCAATAATTTATGAGCCACTTTTAAACCTCTAGCGAACGCATCCATCCCAGCCACATGGGCATATACTAAATCTTCTTGTTCAAAGGAACCTCTGCGCACTTTAGCATCAAAATTTAACCCTCCACTACCTAAGCCTCCATTTTGTAGGATCTCATACATTGCTAAAGTTGTAGAATATAGATCTGTTGGGAACTCATCGGTATCCCATCCTAAAAGAGGATCACCTTGGTTTGCATCCACTGATCCCAAGAAGCCTTGAACCCTGGCTACGCGTAATTCATGTTCAAAAGTATGCCCAGCTAAAGTTGCATGGTTAGCTTCAAGGTTTAATTTAAAATGGTTATCTAATCCGTATTGTCTTAGGAACGAAATGGTCGTAGCTGCATCGGTGTCATACTGGTGCGTTGTCGGCTCCTTAGGTTTTGGCTCAATTAAGAATTGACCTTTAAATCCAATTTCCTTAGCATAATCTACAGCCATATGCATAAATCTAGCCAAGTTATCTAACTCTAACTTTAAATTTGTATTGAGCAGTGTTTCATAGCCTTCACGGCCGCCCCAGAACACATAGTTTTCTGCTCCTAACTCTTTTGCCGTTTCGAGTCCTTTCTTTACTTGGGCTGCTGCATAAGCAAATACATCTGCATTACAAGTAGTTGCTGCACCGTGAACGAAGCGGGGATTTGTAAACATATTAGCTGTATTCCACAATAACTTTACGTTACTTGTTTTCATATATTCTTTAATCATGCTAACGATTACATCAAGATTTTCATTTGTTTCTTTCAATGTGTTTCCTTCAGGTGCGATGTCTCGGTCATGAAACGCAAAGAAAGGAACCCCTAATTTTTCGAAAAGTTGAAAAGCTGCCTCTACTCTAGCTTTTGCTAAGTCCATTCCATCATATTTATTCCATGATCTTTGCATAGTAGCTGCACCAAAAGGATCTGTCCCATCAGCTGTAAATGTATGCCAGTAAGCAACTGAGAAACGTAGTTGTTCCTTCATTGTTTTACCGCCTACTACTTCTTCTGGGTTATAGTATTTAAAAGCTAAAGGATTTTTAGAATCCTTTCCCTCATACGAGATTTTGTTTACGCTTTCAAAATAATTAATTTTATTAGTATCAGTTTGAATCATGTGTTACTTCCCCCTTTAATTAAAGTGAAAAATTTTCTTCAGAAATACCAATCGAGAAAGTTTGTTGAGTCAATAAACTAACTTTAGTTCATGATATACAAAATAATTAGTTATTTCAATGTTTTTTTAGAAAATTAACGTTATAATAAGAAATATACTATGTCTATACTAAATTTTAATTAAAAACAAAAAACACTTAGTTCAATGGTTAAACAAAGGAGCGATTATCATTCCGATAGCAGATCAAGCATTAGTAAAGAAAATGAATCAAAAGTTGATTTTAAATGAAATTTTAAAAAACTCACCTATCTCAAGGGCAGCCCTTTCTGAGATAACTGGGTTAAATAAATCCACTGTTTCTTCCCAAGTAAATGAGTTAATTGAAAAAAATATTATTTTTGAAATTGGAGCAGGACAATCTAGTGGTGGCAGAAGACCTGTGATGCTCGTTTTTAATAAAAATGCAGGCTATTCAATAGGTATCGATATAGGTGTTGATTACCTTAATGGAATTCTAACCGATTTAGAAGGCAATATTATCCTTGAGAAGGCTTCTGACTTGTCTAGCCCTTCAGCTGGTGAAGTGAAAGAAATTCTGTTTGCACTTATACATGATTTTATCATTCATATGCCCGACTCTCCTTACGGTTTGGTGGGAATAGGTATTTGTGTACCAGGTCTTGTGGATAGCAATCAAAAAATTATTTTCATGCCCAACTTGGAATGGTATATTGAAGATTTGCAACTCTTAATTGAAAGCGAGTTCAATGTACCTGTTTTTGTTGAAAATGAGGCTAATGCAGGCGCATGCGGTGAAAAAGTGTTTGGGGTTACTAAAAACTATGAAAACATCATTTACATCAGTATTAACGTTGGAATTGGAGTCGGAATTATTATTAATAATGAATTATATAAAGGAGTAAATGGTTTTTCTGGAGAAATGGGTCATATGACGATAGATTTTAACGGTCCCAAATGCAGCTGCGGTAACCGAGGATGCTGGGAATTATATGCATCAGAAAAAGCATTACTGGATTCTTTTTCTGGCGAAAAGAATATGTTACGAAAAGAAATTGTTGAACGTGCAAATAAAAATGATGTAGCCGTCTTAAATGCACTCCAGAACTTTGGCTTCTACGTCAGTATTGGCTTAACAAATATTCTCAATACATTTGACGCACAGGCTATTATTTTGAGAAATAACATTATCGAATCTCACCCGATTGTGTTAAATACCATTAAGAATGAGGTTTCTTCTAGGCTAAATTCTCATTTGGAAAGTATGTGTGAACTATTGCCCTCTTCATTAGGAAGAAATGCACCTGCATTAGGAGCTGTTTCAATTGTGATCGAACATTTTTTAAATGTCACTACAAGCTAATCTATTTCAGAGTATAGATATGATAGATGTCTGAATATCTTTCCTAACATAACAAGAGAGGTCTTTCTCTACCTAGAGTAATACCTTTCTTGTTTTTTTTCGTCCCCATATCTATGCAAGGATAATGTGTTAAATGAGTTAGGTTCTAGATAAAACATTTTTTTGTAGTCCATCATTGGAAATAACTTTCTTTCATCATAATGAGAGATCTTTCTTTTAGTTTGGCTCCATACACAGTTCCTCCGTTCTCTATATCCGTCTAAAACCTAAGGAGGAATATAATTTCTTTCATTCTTCAACGGAGAATAAGAAGTACCACTGCTATTGGCATTGGAAAGGGAGTAGATTTCTGAAATCAAATGAATATTTTTCAAGAAATAACTGCAGGCAAACTCGCTTTTCTTCAAGTTATCCTTCAGTCAAGCGCGATTCCTAAAGGATTGTCCACAACTGTTTAAGATTATTTTTTTAGAATGCATTAAAAAAAGAAAAGTGGAATATGATTAAAATGTCAATCTAAGGGAGGGAATGTGAATAAATGAAAAAAACAAAAATTATATATTGGATTTTCACAGGACTTTTAGTGGCACTAATGGTTTTGGGTTCTATTCCGGATATAATGTCTGTTCCCGATGCAGTCGCTTTATTCAATCATTTAGGTTATCCTACTTACCTCCTACCCTTTATTGGGATTGCCAAATTATTAGGTGTCGTGGCAATACTTATTCCAGGCTTTCCAAGAATCAAGGAATGGGCTTATGCCGGTTTTGTATTTGATTTGACGGGGGCTATGTATTCAAGCATTTCAGTGGGCGACCCTGCCAGTGGATGGCTGATTTTCATTATCGGGTATATATTGATAGCCGGCTCTTATATTTACCATCATAAAATATTAAAATCCGCTTCATCTGGCACATCGAGCAATAAGAATAGTTTAACAATATAAATAAATTGGCCATGAAAAAACACCGTGAAAGGTGTTTTTTCTAATTGTATAAAAGTGGAGGAGAAGTGATATCATCTTCGCTTTTCTTTCTAAAAAGAAATAAAATCAAAAGCGTCCCAATAGGTTTCCTTATTGGGACGCTTTTTTTAGTACATTTGATTAACTTACTGTTTTTGAAGTTAAATACGCGACAAGGATATAGCGTTCAGGTGCTGACCCAATATAATCAAAAGGGTAACAGGTACTGACGGTTAGCGTTGCCCGTGGCTTTGGTACGATTACGGTTCGATCATCCTTATCCACAATTCGAACTTTGTTGACTTTGTATGTGAACTCTCCTGCCGATGTTCTTACTATCAACAAATCTCCTTCGCCCACTTGCCCGAGTTTACGGAATACGGTATCTCTATGACCGGAAAGTACAGAATTGTCATTTTCACCAGGTAACACACTTCCTGCAAAGTGACCAACGCCTTTTTCCAATTCATCCTCATTTGTGCCATGGAAAATAGGGAGTTTTGTTTTTAGTTTGGGTATATAAAGCTCCCCGATTTCTTCACCCGTTTTAGGGCGGACAGGATATAACTCTTTCTTTGTTGTGTCATTACTTGGTGTTTTATCAATTGTTGGTTTATCACTTGGTGGTTTCTGTACAGTTTCATTCACTTGGCTACTTGGAGCATGAGTCTTGTAAAGAAAGTAGCCTTTTGCAAACTTATACAGATTGGATGTGGAAAACCAAACCCCAAATAAAATGATGGCAATTGTACAAGAAAGCAGCAGTAACCGCTTTTTCTTTAATTTTTTCATATTAAGCTTTCCTGATTTTTCGATACATCAAGCTTCCGAACAAGACAAGAAATAGTCCTAAAAGGGCACTAGGCAAATAACCGGAAGCGGTATTTGGCAGTTTAGCACCTTTTACGGTTTGATGTTCTGAATTAGTATGGGCACTGATCTTTTGTTTTACTGGTTTAGCAACTGGTGCCTTTTCAATGGTCTTTTGTACCTCTTTAGCAGATTCCTTTATTTGTCCGCCTGCATTAGTAAGAGTATCAGAATCGACCATATCACCTGTTATTAACAGATCAGCCAAGAACTTCCCGTCAGTATTATATATTGATATTTTCAGGTTAGCACCCTTCAATTCTTCCAATTTCATTAAATCCAAAAGGGATACAGGTGATTCCGAGCCACTTTTCACAAGGGAATAGGAAACATTAAGCTTAAAGATGGAAAGTAATTCTTCATAGATTGAGGCCATTTCAGCTATCTGTTCAGCTGTAAGCTCGGTTGCTACATCAAATTCCTCGAAAGCCATCATGCGGTTGCCCAATTCTTCAAGTTGCTTGACTGTTTCCGGGTTGGAAAGATGGTCTTCCAAAGACATCAAGTGGTCTTCAAGCCGCTGTAGTTCCTCTTCCGTTAGACCGAGTTCCTGCTCGAAAATAGGAAGAAGCTCTTCGGCAACTTCGCCATCCATCTCGCCGCCAGTAAGGTTCCAAACAGTTTCTTCAAGATTATCTATGTATATATAATCGTTAATATTTTCACCATTTTCTTCCAACATTTGAAGCAAGGCTTGTTTATCCAATCCATAATTCTCATTAAAATAATCTAAGTTGCTTAGATCAGCCTTTATGACGTCACCCAGGAATTCGCTAAGCTCTTCGACAGATTCAAATTCTTCCGTGCTAAAATCATAGGGTTTCAATGACGCTTCGATATCTTCTAGTGTTACTTGGAAGCCTCTTTCCTTGCTAACCTTGGCTAAATAATTGACTAATTCTTTGTCAAAGTTCGGATCGCGTTCAAAATCGCCCTCTTCTGTCTCTTCTGTATAGAAATAAACAGTTTCATCGAGGTCCCAGATAAAGATATAATCGTCTATTTCTTCGCCATTTTCTTGTAATAGATTGATTAGGCTCTCATTAGTTAGATTATAATCTTCATAAATGGCATCTAAATTACTCAAATCAGCCTTAATAACTTCGCCCAAGGCTTCTTTTAGATCACCAATAGATTCAAAGTTCTCAATACTTTCATCGTAAAAAGAAAGAGATGTTTCAATATCATCCTTCGTCACTTCAAAACCCCTGACAAGGCTTACCTCTTTTAAATACTTTGTAAGTTCTTTCTCAAAATTCTTGCTTGGTGCCGCCGATGCTAAATGCGGGAATAAGCTAATTAACAACGTAAATGAAACTAAAATGGTCCACAGTTTTTTCATACTTTTCTCCTATTCATATCATTTCATATGTTTCTAGAAAATTATAAGGTAATAACAATAATTTAACAATGAAGTTATTTTTTCCAATAAGGAAAAATTGCTATATTACTTACTTTTCAAACAAACTTTTTAACAGCATATACCACTGTTTACGGTAATCAAGACGTATTTCTTCCTATTTATATATTGATTTCAAAAAGAGGGATTAAAAAACTCCCGCTACTGTGCCTCCAGATAAAAAAATTATTAATATTTTAGGGGAAACATAACTTAGCTCAAGCAAAATGAATATAAATTCACCACCGGGCTACATCAATTTCAAGTAAAGTTGTCAGTCTATAAGTATCAGACCTCATAGCCTATAAAGTTCGCTTAGACAAAGCGAAAAAAGACATAATCGACCCTGGAATGGGTCGAGTATGTCGGAAACAGCTATCCAGCTTAATACTTCTTCTTCTACAACTAGACAAAAAACTACAGGTTTTTTATCATTATTTAATCACCGGTATTAACTACTGATACTATACCGTTTCAGAGATTTAAAATGAGTGTTTATTTAATGAGGTCCCCGTATCATATCTAAGACTACTTAAATAAATAATGAATCAGGAAGTTAAGCAGTATTACCTGATCGATTATTATTATTTTATGTCCTTTATTGAATTCCTTTTACCTTGTTAAATAAAGAATATAGATATTTTACGCAAAGATAAATTGTTTACATCTCCCACTCCTTTGAAATTATCTAGGTGTACTCACCCGTACAAACCTCCTAGGGCCGATACGTCGTTTAAAACATAAAAGGAGAACGACAGCCCCCTTTGCAAGTTAATAATTTTGTTCGCTAATCATATCATTTATCTTCATCTATAATAATTCCTGGTTAGTTAATCCATATCCAGCTTGTGAATTATAAGAGTAGTCACCATTTTTAATCGGCTAAAAAACTACTTATTGTCCTTCAGGGTTTTTGAAACAGATGATTTAAAAGTAATGAGTTCAGAGCAAGCGTTCAGCATTTTTTAAATTACCAAAGCCGAATTCATTGCTGAATCCGGCTTTGGCTAATTCTACTATTTTTCGAAAATTGCATTAGATAGAAGACGGAACAAGTAATCCGGGTGGTCGCGGAAACCTGCTTCTAACCCAATAAGAGTTACATCTTTATTCTGTTCTTTTACGATTACGGCTTGGCCCTTGGCGGTTATGTTATTTTGCCAGTGACCAGCTACGAAGAAATTATCTGAATCTGCAAGGGTCGCGACAATTTCATCATTACCAGTATCCGTGAACCATGTTGGACGATAGACAAATCCGATATCATTTTCTCCATAACCTGCTGTTAAACCAGTTCCCTCATAATCGACTTTTACGATACCATTACTGTTGGAACCTCCTACATTAATGATGTCGTCTGTAAGACCGAGTGTTTTAGTTGCTCTAGATGCACCAGCACCTACAGCTATATATTTGCCCCCTTCATTTAAGAAGCTTGTCACATTGTCTTTAAATGCATTAAGTTGCCCGGCGTTCTGTAATCCAAATTCTTTATTAGCTTCGGAAAGGTTAGTAGAAATGAGACTTTCCGTTCCACTATAGACAAAAATATCAAAACCGTTAAGGGGATTTTTAGCCACTTCGACTGGCGTTACTTCTGTCACATCAAAACCTAGTCTTTTCAAAGCAAGCTTTGTTCCTGCGTGTGATTTCTGTTTACCCATACCTCCATCCTTTAATATAGCCACTTTTACAGACGTAATAGCCACTGCATCTGCTGGTACATCAGCAGTTCCAACCTGTAACCCAGATTCTTTCACCGCTGCTGATACCTGATTAGCTACTGTTTTTGCAAAGAAGTTACCTTGTGCATCACGTACAATAGGTATTCCTTGCTTAAGCAATCTATTTACTAAATTTACCGATTGGACAGAGCTGTTCGGAATCATAAACGGTCCTTTTCCTGAAACCTTTCCTTGACCTGTAATCTGGTTTACTTTCGTTGCATTGACTTTAATAGGATTTTGCGTGGCTACTGCCTCGAATCCCCAAAGCTCCGGTAAGCTCCATGCGGAAATGTCGTACATTGCTGGGGTATCGTTCGTGATGTCTTCCCCATCCCAGAGCATCGTGTTTGCTAATCCGGCTTTCGCCTGGTCCATCTCAACGAGATAAGTTCCTTTTGGATATAACACTCCATCCGCTTCAAATGCACTCACAGCTTGAACAACTTCAATATCATTATTGATCAAATGATTTACAGCCTTATTCGTAACAGTCGGATCCTTAGGGTCTAGTGGAAGTATGTAGGCTTTTGGAAATAACCCTTCCTTATGAAAAGGATGGTCAAAGTTAATTCCTCTTTTAAAAACTTCAATTTGATCAGTAATCATGGATTGCTTGTTGGCTGTTGCAAATTTCAGTGCTCCCATAATCGAATTATACATCCATCGTACGCCGTCCCAATCATTTGTTGGAGCTTCTAATGTATGACCGTAAGCACCATGATACATCGCATACATTGGTGTGAAAATTGGTGGGTAATCATCCCAGCCAGCGGAGTCATCGCGCAGCGGAATATAGGTACCTTTCATGTTTTGATACAAGGATCCTGAATAGTTCTCATGATCCTTCATTATTTCCGCTTCCATCGCTTCTGCCTGTTTATAGGCCCATTTTCCGTATAAGTCATACTCATAATTAGGATTATGCGGTGGCGTACAAGGCTCAATTAACCCCTGCAGATTTGGCTGATAATTCTTCACATAACCATGAGTATCAAGGAACACCATCGGGTTCCATTCTTTAATGAGCTCAACCATCTCTTTCGTTTCTGGCTGCGATTGGGTGATAAAGTCACGATTTATGTCAATTCCTTCGCCATTAAAGCGGGTGGCATCAATACGTCCATCAGGGTTTTGTACGACATTGAAAATAAGAATATTATTCTCTAAAACGTCTTTGGTTGTTGCATCATTTTGGGTAGCAAAACGTTCAATTAATTGAAGGATTGCATCGCTTCCGACAAATTCAGTCCCATGAATAGAACCATTAATCATGATTGGAACTTTAAAGTCAGGATTATTGGCAACCCATTCTTGAGCTTTGCCTGGATTCTTAAACATTTGCTTTCTAAGTGCCTTCACTTTTCCGAACTTTCCTTGTGTTGTTGGGTCGGCAATCGTGACAACATAGAGTGGGTTTCCATCAGCTGATGTTCCACGGACTTCAACTTTCACACGGTTTGAAAGTTTTTCAATCTCTTTTAATTTGGAACCAATTTGTGAAAATTTCACAAAGTCATAGTTTTCGCTATTAAACTTGCTTCCGTCCTGTTCCTCATATGTATTCACATTTGTCCATTGAGGTTTCTCAGCATGTCCAGAACTCCACGGTATTACTGTTAGTAAACTCACAGCCATCAGGCCGGATAATGCTTTTTTCTTTTTCATCCTAAAACCTCCAGTATGATTTTTTTGTATATATCCCACCAAGTCGTTCAAGGTTTATTTTATTGGGATTCGCTCGCCTATTGCAGCACTAGTTTCGGAAGGTCAAATTTATGTAGTGTTACTTGCTGGGGGACCTTATCAAATTTTATAAAGAATATTTTTAACGATGTGGTTTGTTCAACGTTATAAAATTAAACCGCTTTCAACAGGGTTTGTTCAGCCATTTAGCGAGTCATTTCGTGTTGTATTCAATTAAAATATGTATAAGTTAATTAACGCAATATCTAAACCCGCATTGGCTACTGTAGCTGATTAAATTCCTTTCTAGACTAATAAATTTCTCCTTTTCTGCTCCCTACTAATATTTTAAATTTACATGTTTAAGAGTATCGCCTCCTTATTAAGAAATAGTAACTACAAACTTAGATAACTGTTTTATAATATTATACACTTATTTTTGTGCAAATTAGGAATTTTCAGTTAATAATAATTGAATTTTTTATCCTTTTTTCATACATCAGAAACATAATATTATTTACAAATAATTTCCATGTGCTAAATTGATAAAACGTGGTCATTGTTTTAAAGATGGTAATAAACGAACTTCTTATTTAGCAGTATTCACCTTCTTAGATTTGAACGGCTAAGATTTAATCGTTCCGGATGAAGAAGTCTTTAGTTTTATCATGCTCATAGCAAACGATAAAACGAGGCCGCCATTTAAAGAAGCGGTATATTAGGTTGAAGCTCATATGCATAAACAAGAAGAATAGTCACTTCCGGTAACAATCGGAGGTGGCTATTTTTGTGTTCTCATTTAAATAGAAGAGGAGTTTTCCAAATGAATTACAAAATGATACTTATGTTATCCGCTGATACTCCGGAGCAGTCACGCTCAACCGATGTAGACAAAGTTATGCTAGCAACTTATGAACAATATTGTTTCCAAGGTTCTAAAGATTATATATTGTCACATAGATTACAGGAACGTAGTCGTGAAATAGATTCTTTCCCTTTCCCTCTACTGATAATAAAAACGTAAAACCCCATTGCTTTCACAAAAGAATTATACGGTTTCCAATTATAAACTTTAACAAATTTACTTTTTCTATTAGTTAAGACCTAGACCTAAACATTTATCTATAATTTTTAGTAATAAATATAAAACAACTGATTATAACTAAAGTTCAATCAACTTGATTTCTCATACTATAAAAAACACAATAAATGATAGTCAGTATGAAAAGAATATAAGAAGAAATCATCTTTAACAATTTAGGTATGAAGTCTAGAATATCTGTAAGGGAAAAAACTATTAAACACACCACTGGTAATAAGCATATTAACCATATATATTCTTTATTTCTAATTGTTTTAACCATAGTTATTATTATAAATACTGCACCAATCACTATATTAGACAATTAAACCACCTTATCGCTTTCTTTTTTTATAACTTTTAGCTCCTTTATAGTAAGCACGACCATATGTATAAATATCGCCAACCCAGGCGGCAGGTCCTAGGATTCCTCTTCTTGCTACTTTGAAAGCTAATCTACTTGGCTTACTCTTCTTCAATACCCTACCTCTGGCTTTCTTTACAGACTTTTTATTCTTCCTGTAAGCGTTAGTCGCCTCATATGCGCCACCAGAAGCTCTTTCAACAAACTCACTATAACCATCACTCGTATATGATTTTTTTAATGCTTTTATTCCTTTTTTATGGGCGTACATGTGTCTTTTATTTCCAGTTAAAACTAATGTCATCCCATATGCCCTTTCCCCATCAGGATCAACCAACATAACTGGATTATTATCTGCGTAAGAATAACTATTTTGAGTAATTGGATTCTCTTTTTCTCCCAGTTGGGGGTCTAATGTTAAAAACCTTCCAATTTCAGAATTATAATAAAGCTTCGTTTCAGAATCATATCGATATCCTGCATAACGGAATGGTACCTGTGAGGTAAAATTACCGGATTCCTTTAGCTGGTTGCCCCATGCATCGTATTCAAAACATGCCACTACTGTTCCTGCAGCATCTGTTACTGAAGTAATATCTCCATGTGCATTTGCATGGAATGTATAGGTTTTTCCGGACTTCGTCATCGTTAGTGGACGGTTCCGGTTGTCGTAAACATATGATGCAAGAACTGCTCCACTTTGATCTGTTTCGAGTACAACATCGGCATTCTCATCATACGTATAATTAACAGTTGTAGATCCTGTTGTTTTGCTAATGCGTAGTCCTTCTGAATTATACTGATATTTGGCAACCGTAGTCGTTCCTTCTTTGACCTCTACTAACCGGTCTTCCGCATCATACACTAATATCCGCTTTCCATCATTGGTTAAATTCCCATTTTTATCATGTGTAATGGTCTTCCGGTTAATAGAGGAAAGCTGATTCACTGCATCATACGTATAAGAATTTGTATCCGGGTGCCACTTTGTATCGCTCAATTAAATAAGAGCAAACCCATTTACGATTTGCTCCAGAGAAATATTTTTATTAAAGGAATGCCTTTGATTTAGCTAAATTTATTATTCGCATTTTCCATTCAGGGGAGAATTAGATTATCGAATTTGAAACTGATTTTATACACCTAGGCCTTCTGTTTTCATCATTTCATCAATATTAGACAGCGCTTCTTCTGCATCATCGCCTTGAACAATTATTTAATTGTTTCTCCCTGCGGGATTCCTAGCGAGATTACACCCAAAATTGATTTTAAGTCTACCTGTTTTCCTTTATACTCAAGGATCACATCTGAAGAAAATGGCTTAACCATATTAACTAATAAGGTCGCAGGTCTTGCATGAATTCCAGAATCGCTAATTATGAATATATTTTTTCAACCATTTTTATTCCTCCATCTTTAAAAAACTCTTTTATTTTATAATTGAAGAAATTCGATAATTCTCTTACTTTGTCAGGACATTCTCTACAGTAAAATCGTATCCTTCAAGCCCTTAAATTCTGCACCAAGGGGTTATATGCTCAAAGAGATGAATAATATTAATGAGATTAAAAATCCCCTAAGTTTTGGATTTTAAAATTCTTTGCTAGTTCCAGAAATGTACACTTTAATGTACCCCAGTCTTATATCTTCCAACAACATAGAATAATTCACTTTTGTAAAATCTGATACATCCACTTCATATAAAGTTCCTAATTTAAACGTGTCATATCCTCTCGTTGTACATCTTTTTATAAATTCCTCATAGTTCAATAAGTTATCTGCAATACTTCTATCAGCTAACTGATCCCCTTTTTTGTAGGAAGTTACGATATGACTCAAATGCCTTGTCGGATCCAAATCTCGCTTTTTTTGTCGTTCAAACAATACATCTAAATCTGCAATTAACCGAATAGTAACAACCTCATAACTATATCTTTCTACTAATTGCTGAATATGAGGCTTTTGTTTTTGACTAAAAGGATAATCAGACATAATATTGCTACCTACTTGCATTTGCTGTTCCATTATTTCAAAGTACTTCGCCCATGCTAACTTTTCTATCTTCTGCTTTTCTTCTAGATTACGATAACCATACATATCACAATAATATTCTTTCAAGTCATCCTGAGAAAGATTATAAAATGACCCTAATTTACTATTGAGGATATTACTTAAGTAGGTTTTTCCTGTTCCAGGTAAACCTGCTAATAAGATTAAGACTTTATCCATCTTACCACCTCATATCTAACGAATAAAGAAAGAGTACAAGGAATTCCTAGTACTCTCTTTATTAGCCACATCTTCTCCAACCCTTATGAAAAGACTAATGAACTTTTTATGTCATTATTTTACTTGGAGGGTTCGGTCTTCTTTATTCATGAAGATTCCAATTTTATGTTTGACAATTTCTTTTACTGCCTGATTACATGGAATAATATTATGTCGTAATGATTTCGTTACTTTTGTTTCTCCGAATGTTTCTTTCGCTGTTTTCGTCCATGTTACTAACAACTCAGTACCTACATTAAATTTACGAATCCCGTTATTAATTAATTCATGTACATCCATTTCATTAACACCTGTACCCCCATGAATAACTAAAGGTACATCTACTACAGCGTTGATTTCTTTTAATAGTGGTAGATTTACTTCTGTTTTAGATTTATATTGACCATGATTAGTACCAATGGCAATGGCCAAAGCATCTACCCCTGTTGCTTTAACAAACTCTTCTGCATCTTTTGGGTCAGTATAAACCTTATCATTCTCATCTACATGAATCCCTTCTTCAGTACCGCCAATAGTCCCTAGTTCGCCCTCTACTGAAACACCATATTTGTGTGCATATTCTACTACTGCTCTTGTTTTCATAATGTTCTCTTTGAATGGTAAATGAGAACCATCAAACATCACTGATGTATATCCTTTATGGATTGCCTCTTTAATATCATCAAAATCCCTTGCATGGTCTAAATGCAATACCACATCTACCATTTCATTTGTGGCCATCGTTTTACATACAGCAACAATATTTTCATGACCAATGTATTTCGCAGTATCTATACTTGTTTGAATAATAATTGGTGCTCCTTGCTCTTTTGCTGCACGGATCATATCAGGTAACATCTCTAAATTATGTGCATTAAATGAACCAACTGTATAATTCAATTCTTCAGCCCTACGTGTTACTTCTTTTAATGTTGTATACATGATCAATTACTCTCCCTTTATACTAATCTTTTATTTTCTTCCTTATCGAACACCACGAGTAACCTCTTTAGAAACTTGCATCATTTGATCCATTTTCTTTAGATATATCTGTAATAATTCTTCATTATTCACTTTTGCTGCTTCTGCACGCTTCTTGTTATAAAGTTTTAATAAAGTTTTGTAACCATTACCTAATGACTTTTTTGCCTGAATACTTTTTTCTAAAGAATCAATAGCATGATCTTCTTCACCAAGTTCATTAAATGCTAAGCCAATCTCCTCATAAATTTTTGCTTGTTTTTCTCCAGCTACTTGATTTACTTCTTCTTTTTTAAAGGAAATGGTACGTAATAACTCTTCTTTTCGTTCAACTGTTAACAATACCTCTTCGGTTGTTTCTTTTTTCGGTTCTTTAGGTTTTTTCTTTCCAAATCCAAACATTACTTGTGCCTCCTTTTCTCTACCTACATCCTAGAAAGCTTTTAAAAGTGGACCAATGAGCCATGCATATAGCAAAGCAGCTGTTACTGTATCAACATCTGTTGCTGTTGCATTGACAAACCCCATAGAATTGAATGTTGTTACTAATAGTGCTGGTAATAATGTAATGAAGAAACCATGTACAACACCACCAATAATTGCTCCACGAATACCACCTGTTAAGTTACCAAATATACCGGCGGTACCCCCCGCGAAGAAAGCTGTAAGCATACCTGGTAAGATCATCGCCAACCCGAAGACAGGTAATACAAACATTGCAATAATCGAACCTATAGTAGTTGTGATAAACCCTACAATGACTGCATTAGGGCTAAATGGAAATAGGACTGGACAATCTAATGCAGGAATTGCATTTGGGACCAACCGCATGGCAATCCCTCTAAATGCCGGAACAATTTCACCTAGTAATAAGCGAACTCCTGCTAATAATACATACACTCCAACTACGAATTGGATAGATTGTAAGAACGCAAACATTAAATAATTGGTATCTCCTGATAATGTAGAAGCGAACTTTTCACCTGCAAACGCTGCTGTAATAATATAAAGAGGAGTCATTACCACCATCAAAGATAGATAGGTATCTTGTAAGAATTCAAATTGAGCTGGTAATTTCAAATCTTCAACAGATTTTTTCTTTTCGCCTTTTCCCCCAACTAGTTTCGCTACACCTGCTTCAAACACATACCCAACCGTACAAAAGTGTCCTAAAGCAATATCATCCATACCAGTAATCTTACGAACAAATGGTTGTGCAATCGCGGGCATAGCTACCGCAAATACGGCCCCAATGAAACCGCCTACTAAAATCAATGCAACACCACGTAAACCTGCAAAGTAACCAAATACTGTTGTCATAGTAGCCATCCAAAGAATTGCCTGACCAGTTAAAAAGATGTATTTCCATTTAGTGAACCGTGCAATGATAATATTAAAAACAAAGATAGCTAAGAAAGTTAGTGCGATATCACGACCCAATCCTAACTCATTCATTGCTTGGCCATTAATAGCTTCAATCGAAGGAATAATCCCTTGCATATGGAAACCTTCTGTAAAAATATGACCGAAATAGACTAAACTACCAACAATAATGCTAGAACCTGCGGACAATACCATAAACCCTAACATCGTCTTTAAAGAACCAGAAATAACTTGCCCTGTTGATTTCTTTTGCAAAATTAACCCCAACATAGCAATCAACGCGATTGTGACAGATGCCTGTGTCAAAATATTTTCGATAATAAAGTTAACTACACTCATTTTTTCCCACCCCATCTCTAGCTATCTCTATTTATTTTTAAGCTAAAACGCCTTTTTCCCTTAATACCGGGGTAATTTTTTCTTCAATCTCTGCCTTAGATACAATATTTCTCAAATAAACAATTGTCGTTTGTTTAGGATCAACTGAAAATTTCTCGAATTGGGATTTGAAATTCTGTGCCGTAATAATAATATCGGGTTTTACTGAAACAGCAGACGAGATATCACTATGATCTAGCTTGGCGTTGACACCTAACTTGCTTAATACATCCTCTGCCGACATTTGACAAGCAAAACTGCTTCCTAAACCTGCTCCACATACAAATAAGATATTTACTTTTTTCATTTTGCCCTCTCCTCATTTTTCAATTTTGGGGTTATATACTTATCAATTGCTTTTAAAACTGTTACTTCCTCACTTCACTACCATATAAAACTTGATTAAACATGTTTACATCTTGTGCTGTAATTAACAGGTCTAATTTCTCTTCATCATTAATTAACTCAATCAGATTTTTCATCACATTCAGATGCGAATAAGAATCCACTGCGGCTAGACAAAAAACAATTTTCACCGGATCATTATCCGGATTTCCAAAATTAATTGGTTCCTTTAACGTCATGACACTAATGCCTAATTTGTTTACTCCATCTTCCGGCCTTGCGTGTGCTAATGCTAAATGCTTCCCTACTACTATATAAGGCCCATACTCTTCAACAGATTTAATCATGGCGTTTATATATCGTTCTTCAATGACCTCTTCTGTTAACAATACCTGGGCAGATTTCGTAATTGCCTCTTTCCAATCTTTACATTCTTGCTTTAGTAGGATGTTGGAATCCCTCAAAATATCCTGCAACATCGGCTGTATCTCCCTTGTATTAATTTTTAAATGATGTTCTTTAAAAGTATCTTCTACTTTGTGATAGCTTTCCTTTGTTACCTTACCGCCGCTTTCTACAATTAACATCAGAATATCCTGCATTAGCTGTGTAGCATCTAACTTATTGGAAACGATCCTTCTCTTATTCTTATTTTTGAGTAAAAAAACTTTAATTTCCTTCTTGTCACTTTCTCTTAATATTGGATTAAGCAATAATACAGGTTTTCTTGGATAATCAATTGAAATGGTCGTAAAAACTAAATCAACATCCAGCTTGTCAATAAAGGCTAATTCATACGAACTCAATATTGCAACAATCTCGATATTGAAATGCTCTTTCAAATTCGCAGCCAACAGCTTTCCAGTTGAAACCCCATGATTACAAAGCACAACTGCCTGATAAACATATTGTTCTTTCTGCTTAATCTGGCTGGCAGACGTTGAAAAATAAACGGTCAAAAACCCGATCTCATCTTCTGATAATTTTTTTTTGATGTAGTCCTCTATTTGCTTACTAAAGCAAGTGACTGCCTGATAAATCTCGGCATAGGACTCTTTAATAGTGTCTTTCAAAGGATTAAATACCTGTAAATCGTTCTTCACCCTGCTTAATAACCCTGTGATATGCCTATACAAACCTTCATACAAATCTTCTTCTCTCTGAGAAAAGGGGATTCTGGTTACTTTTTCTACATGCTCAATTAATTGAATAGTTAATAATTGTGCGGTAACCCAATCGAATGAATTATTCATATCTTTTGGATTAAACGATTCGATTGAAAAAGTAGTATATTTAATTTCATTTAATGATGGATATAAACCAAACTCCATACAGATGGAATCGACAAAATTTCTGACAGGATCTTCTTTTATTTCGGCTCTAACTTTGGCTAATTCCCTAAGGGTATTTCCTTCTTGCAACCGCCTTACCCATATACCTAAAAAAAGAATGCTTTGATTCCGGTATACATGATTAATCTCCACTCTGGACTTTTCAAAGACTTCGTCATAATGTTCTCCAATGACCCTTAATGCATTTGTATCCAAATAATCAAGAACAAATTGATCTGTAAAAGTATTTACTGTATCTATATCTCGGTACTCCATTAGTTTAGCAATATCTGTCATACTGTTAATCACATCGTATAACATAGTGCGTATTGAGCGTTCATCGCCTTTTAATACAATACCTTGCTTCGTTAAACTCACTACAGAAATCCCATATTCCTTTAAAAACTGACGAAGTCTTCTCATATCCTCATCCAATGTACTTTTCGATACCTGCAGTTTTTCTTCCATTTTAAAGAGCATTGTCGTTCTTGTGGTATCGGCAATATCTAAAAGTAAGGCAAGAAAACGTTCATTGGGCCGATAATAATCTGTTTCTCTGTCATTACCAATTTTGGACAGGAGCTTTTCGCGATCCACATCAGTTAGGTCTAACTTCAACCCTTTTCCTCTTGTCGTCGTAATTGATGGATAATTATTTTCTGCCAGATATTTATTAATCAGGACCAATTCGTTTCGAAAAGTACGCTCGCTAATATTGAACTCTTTACTTAAATCCTCACAAGTCAAAAAGGTATTTACTGTCAAAAACCTGGTAAGTACTCGTTGAGTCCGTTCTTTCATGATAGTAACTCCTTTCATAGTTTCATTATAATTCGCAATATTCGAATAGTTTAGTACATCTTATTGCAACTTCAATTTGCAAAAATGTAAGCGTTAACACTTTTTATTCAAACTATAAATCAAATATCCATCGAAAAAAGATGTATCTCTTATAGGGGTACAGACACATACCCATCAAGCTAACACCAATGAGTACTTAAAGTAGAGCCATTTTTACAAAACAATCGTTCATACCACTAAAGAAAGATCTGCCAAATAAGCCTTCGATAGGTCATTTTGCTTTTGAAGGGATTCACTTAATTATAGTGGATGAAATCGATCGACTGATACTGCAACACTTAGAGCAACTTCGTGACATCAATGATCAACATGACTTAGCTATGATATTCATCGGGATGCCAGGGATTGAAAAAAATATCCCCAGCATTACTCCCGCATTGGTTTTGCTTTTGAATTTCAGAAACTCATTAAGGACGAGATGCACCATATTTTAGAATATAAATGGGGTGAATTAGGTATCTCCATTAAACGAGAGGGCTTTTCCGATTACGAGGCGCTCACAACCATCATGAAAGTCATAAACGATAACTTTACCGTCTATTTCTCAAATTGAACATATCCTCGAAATCAATCACCTTACATCCATTACCACCGAAGTAGTATAGGCTGCACGAAATAGCTTAGTGATTGGACATAATTAATGAAGAACCCCAGCTAAACTTCTCATATGAAGGTAGCTGGGGTTAAAAGTTGGATGTGCAAATTATCACTTAAAACACGCGCACAAAAGTTACATATTCCTCTTTTTGTTCTTGTTTATGTCTAAAAGATAGTCTGTAATTAAAAGTATAGAAGATATATAACTTTAGGTAAAAAAAGGGTATGAGCAAATGAAAGTTGGATATGCAAGGGTATCGACAGTTGGACAGTCGCTTGAAAGCCAAATTGAACAATTAATAGAATATGATTGCGAAATAATATATATGGAAAAAGAAAGTGGAAAGAAAACAGATCACCAGGATTTAGACAATGCAAGAAAAGCATTAAGAAAAGGTGATAAATTAGTCGTTACTAAAATTGACCGCTTGGCCCGTTCTGTTAGGGACCTTCATAATATTGCTATTGAATTGGAAGCTGAAGGAGAAGGCAATAAAAAACGTCCTTTTCAAATCGAACAGTGATGTGTTCAATAAAGGACGAGTTTTGGAACAAATAATAACTTATTTATAATATCAAGCTTAATCGATAAAAATCATAAACGCCAATCCATAGATATGGGTTGGCGTTTTGGCGTACTTCTTAAAGTTACAAATATGTTAAGTTCATTTTATAAACAACATATTAAGAAATGTTTTTCAATTCCTCTGTTAATCGTAGGAATTCTTCTTTGTTATAATCCTGTAATGACTGGTCAATCTCTTTTCGGATTTGCTCTTTTCGGAAATTAAGAAGGGCTTTGTTTAACACCATTTCAGCAAATTCAGAATCCTTAACGTTTATTTCAGGTTGTGGTGGTGTATTAGCCAAATTCTTTTCCATAGGAAACCAACTCCTTGACCTTTTTTCTATTATACCACTAGTTTTCAGAATATTCAAATATATTTCTAAGTAGTTCCAATAATATATCTATTAGACAGATAATTGTTTTATATGTTTTCAATAACAAAACTAATTATATATTACATAAGTACTTCCTTAAATAATCTTATTTCTCTAATTTGAATCGAATAGGTAATTATAAATCTAAAGTTAGTTAATTTATTTGTAGAGCATTTCTCAGCATTAAATTTTAAAAAGTAGTGTTTTTGACTTTAAAAACTATGTTTTACTTTCAGGTAGGTTTACGTTTAGCTGTTCAGTGATTGCTGGATGGTTCTGGTTTAAACTAAACGAACTTATAGGACCACCTATTTTCTTCTATTTTTCTATTTTTGATTATGTAAAAGCTTATTTTTCATAAATAACGGGGACTAATTCCATCCCCACCTTTTGGGCTGCAATATAGCGTCTGTAACCGTCCCTAAGGATCTTTGTATCCCTATTTATCATAATGGGTTCATCTAAGCAGCCTGTCCGTTTAGCATGATTTAAAACTTGTAGTGTTTTTTCAACACTCGGATTGGAATTTAAAAACTCTTCCGTTACAACAATCTGATTTAGTAAAATAAACTCTTCTGTTTCATCTGGTTTCATTTTTATTTTCCCCCTATCTGAAGTCTAATTATATTCTTTATTCACCTATTATAAGACCGATTTAATCAGCTATTGTCACTTTTCTCATCCTAAGGCCACCATTTGGCAACCTTCTTATGGCGCTAACGCACCCTTTAGTGTAAGTACATTTGTTCACATGTTAGTTCAAATAGAGGATAAATTAAAAAAGAGCAGATAATTTTTAGGTATCTGGTATTATCCTCTTCAGGTAGACAGAGAAAAAAGAGAACATGATAAAATGTTCTTAACTGTCAATCTGGAGGGGATTTTTTGTATGGC